>CAZEKQ010000008.1:0-56480 GCA_964512735.1 uncultured Eubacteriales bacterium
AAATCTGGAGTTGCAATGCAAATTAAGCGGAATAAAAATTGATGACCCAAAAGTTTTAGAGCTTTTAGAGAAATTTGGAATATCCGACTTACTTGGCAAAAAGGTTTTTCAACTAAGCGGAGGAGAACAACAAAGGCTTGCCCTAGTTAGAGCCTTTATAAAACAACCGACAATACTTTTAGCGGATGAGCCAACTGCTTCTTTGGACTTAGAAAATGCAAAGATAGTAATGGATGCAATTAAAGAATTGCACGAGAATGGCACGACTGTAATTTTAGTAACGCACAACCCTGATGTTGCCGAATATGCAAATAGAATTGTGAATTTAAAAGAAAAATAAAAGCCCTTTTATTCTAGTTTGAATAAAAATAAAATTTTAAGAAGCCCATATTGTAGAATTGTTTTATCTGCAATATGGGTGTTTTTTTGACTTGTTAAAAGGGGAGGGAGCTAGTGATAATTTAATATTGATATTTTGAGTTAAAAATAAAACTGACATCGAATAAGAAACGATGTCAGTTTTTAAGGTTTTAAAGATGTTATATTATAGTTTTTGCGATATTTAACAACAAAAATATAATATGATTTTATTACATAAGACTATAAATCAATATAGGTTGTAGGTTTAAATTTGCTAGAATCTTGCTTTGAATCATCAATATGTGAAATTATTTTATCATAGCTTTCGCTTTTAGGTTTGATTGGGGTGGTGCTTTTAATTTCTTCCCCTTTTAACTGGAACTTGTCAATTAGTTCTTTAAGCATTTGAGCTTGAGCCGATAGTTCTTCACTTGCTGCTGCACTTTGTTGTGCTGTAGCACTATTTGTTTGAACAACATCCGATATTTGACCAATTCCGAGATTTACTTGTGCAATAGCTTGAGATTGTTCAATGCTTGCATCTGCAATATACTGTATTACTTCTGCTGACTTTTTGGAGCTTGAAACAACATCGTCAAGGGCAGAAGCGGTTTGTGTAACAATTTGCGAACCCTTTTCAATCGCTTCGAGTGAACTTTCAATTAAATCAGCCGTGCTTTTTGCACTCTCTGCAGATTTGCTTGCAAGATTTCTAACTTCATCAGCAACAACGGCAAATCCCTTGCCTGCCTCACCAGCACGAGCAGCTTCAACAGCGGCGTTAAGAGCCAGTATATTAGTTTGAAAAGCAATGTCATCAATATTTTTTATAATCTTTCCAATTTCATTAGAGGCATCGCTAATTTCGTTCATTGCCTCAATCATTCTCGTCATTTGCTCTTGGCTTTGATTTGTAGCCATACCGGCGTCGAAAGAGATTTGCTTTGCTCTTTCTGCATTTTCTGCAGTTTCTTTAATTTGGTCTGAAATTGTGTTGATTGTAGAAGACAGCTCTTCGATGGAGCTTGCTTGCTGTGTTGTGCCTTGGCTTAGCGATTGTGCAGCGCTTGACACCTGCATTGCACTTTCGTTAACTTGCTCTGAGGACATGTTCATCTCAAGGAAAACCGAGTTTAAAGAGCCTATAATATGGTTTAAATCATTTTTAATTTCAACAAAATCACCTACATACTCTCTATCAACTGCAAGGTCGAGGTTTCCAGAAGAAATCTGTGTAACCACATCTGAAATTTCACTTATATAATCACTTAATATCGAAGATGTGTTTTCATAAATTTGGGCAAGCCTTCCAAGTTCATCGTTTGCATATCGCTCGGACTTTTCACTGGACAATTTACCGTTTCCTAAATCCTGCATTTTTTCAACCAAATCTTTGATTGGAGAAAGAGCCTTTTTAAGACTAACAAAAGAAAGTGCCGCAAGAAGGAAAAGACCTAAAAGAGCAACAATAACAACGGCAATTATAGTTGTTTGAACGGAGAAAAACGCCTCAGATTTTTCAACTTCAAACGAACTTGTCCATGCCTTGTCAATACCATCTACCTTGACAGGAGTAAAGAAAACAAGTGACTTAGAATTATTTTTTCCTTGCACAGTTGCAGATGCTGTTTTTTTATTTTTAACAGCTTCTAACAACTTTTTTTCTTCAGCATTGTTTGCTTTAAATTCAGTACCAACATTTTCAGGCTTGTTTGAGTCGGCAATATAAATGCCCTCTTGCGTGAGTACACTAGTAACGCTAGTTTCATAACCACCTGAAATATAATTTAAATCTTTAATAGCATCCAACAGAATATCGCAGTTTGCCACACCTAAAAACTCGCCACTGTCACTAATTATTGGATTGCTAAGGGTAATTAGCCAAACAGTTTCTCCGGTTGTAAGCTCCCAAGGATAAGGTTCGGTGATGTAGGTGGACATAGAGTTTTTACTCTCGGCATAATAATCCGCAGGACCGTAGCTGTCATAGTCATTGAAAACATCTATATCACAATTATCACCTGAACGATAAACATAATACGACAATCCATTAGGAGTGTTTGGCAAGAACTTGTCAGGTTCAAAAGCATAGTATGATGAAAAAATCTTTTCGTTTTGAAGAACACTTTCAAGAGAACTTCTCATCATTCGGTCCGCAACTTCAGGGTCAAGAGTTTTATATCTCTCAACCTCACTTGCAAGGGATAAAGAAAAAGTCTGCATCGTTACGAGATATTCTTTTACAATATCTGCATTAAGAGTTGCTACTTGACTTATATCTTTTTCAACCTGTTTTTTGAATATGTTATTTAAGATTATGCTTAGAAATACACAGATAATTAGCATAACGGTAAAGATTGTAATCAAAGTTTGCCTTAGAATTTTATTTATAAGACTTTTTTCATTACCTGATGTTGATAATTTGTTTGTAGAATTAAATTGCTCAGCTATGCATATTGCCTCCCTCATAGAATGAAAAGTAATGTTTAAAGTTTGTTTAATAAATTTAATTTGCAGTTAATCTATCAATAATAGACACTAGATTTGCAATTTCTGGCTTTGAAATTTGCTCGTCTGCGCCAAGTTGTTTTCCTTTTATTCTTATCTCTTCACTTATTAAGGACGAGAATAAAATAACAGGAATTTCTTTAAGAACGCTATCCTCTTTGATAAGCTTTGTGAGCCTGTGGCCGTCCATTAAAGGCATTTCAATATCAGACACAATACAGTCAATATGTGCTTTAATAGGGTCACCAGACTCTTTTGCCTCAACAAGGTAGTCCCACGCCTCTTGACCGTTATCTGTTTTTATTATATTTTTATAACCAGCTTTGTGTAAGCTTTCAATAATGAGCTTTGCAAGCAACATTGAGTCCTCGGCAATTAAAATGGTTTTATCCATTTCTTTTCTTGTGCCAAGTGTTTCAACAGATGATACCTGAATGCTTGATTCAGGGCTGATTTCTGCAATTATTTTTTCAAAATCTAGTATGGTTATGAGCCTACCTTGGTATTCTGCAATTCCGGTTGCAACACCTTCTTCACCGCCATAAATTACCTTGTCCGGCTTTTTTATCGCCTGCCAAGAAACCCTATCAATCCCAACAACTGACTCGACATGAAAGGCAAAACTTAAATTATTAAAATGCGTGACAATGAAAATGTCGTGCCCGTTTCTGTCAAACTCAGGTAGGTTTAGGTATTTTCCAAGGTCAATTACGGTGATGATTTCATCCCTTGGTTTAAAAACCCCCTCAACAACGCTATGTGAATTAGGCATGGCTTTTACTTTTTGAGCCATCATAATTTCACGCACCTTGGCAACATTGATGCCGAAAATCTCCCCAGAAATTGTAAATTCCATTATTTCAATTTCATTGGTGCCAGATTCTAAAAGAATTTTTGTTTGATTATTGCTCATAGACGACATATAAAACTCCCCTTTTTTAAAAAAGTAATTGCTTTAATTTTTATTAAACAAACAGTAATTATATACAATAAGACCACTATTAATATTGATTTTTATATGAAAAATAAAGACGTTTTAACTAAAATGTACGGTAATTTGTGACAGAAACCGTCATTTTAAGTGCTTATAAAATTTTAACATAAATACAGTTAATTGTCAATAGTTGACCATTTTTTACAAAGTGCAAAGCGAATTTTATGAAAAACGACAGATTTGAAGTCGGACATTAATGAAAAAACAGCTCGTGAATTTAGTTTACAAAAATTGGATACAAGTAATTGTGTGATAAAAGTGCAACTAATATTTACAAAATTCAACAAAATGTTATAATGGTTGTGTATAGTTATAAAAATATTATGAAAAGGGGTAGTAAAATGTATGAAAATAAATCAATACATATATTAAAACGGGGCATTTCAATTTTGCTTGTGCTTGCTATGGTGCTACCACTTGTAATACTATTTGTATATGCGTTAACTGATGAGGAGAGATATAAGGCGTCGCTTGCTGAAAAAGGGTTTCCGCAAAGTTATCACGAAACGCTTTGGCAGATGCATAAAGTTTATCCAAATTGGGAGTTTGAGGCCCTTGTTACAAATCTTGAGTGGAACGATGTTGTTGCAAACGAGGCTTTAGATGGCAAATGCACGGTTGATTTGGAAAAGACAACTCGATTGCTTTTGAGCAAAAGTTATGGTACATACAATTCAAATGGAACATTTACATATAAAGTATTTGACGGAAATCAAGCAAATCAAACGGGGCATATAAATTCCACTCCACTTGCTGTTTCGTTTTTTATGGACCCTAGGAATTTTATTGGGGACCCGCGTACAATCTTTCAATTTGAAAAGCTGTCTTACGATTCTAGCGTACACACTTTGGCTGGGATAGAGCAAATTGTAGCAAATTCATTTATGAATAACACAGTTTCATACACGAATACTTCTGGAGCAGTGGTGTCAACGGGGGAGAGATATGCACAAGTAATTCTTGAGGCAGGACAAAAGCATAATGTAAACCCCTATTATCTTGCAAGCAAAATCATACAAGAAGTTGGAAATAATGGAAGTGGGAGTGTTTCTGGAAAAGAATCAGGTTATATAGGTTATTATAATTTTTATAACATTGGGGCTTATGCAAGCACTACGGGTGGCGCTGTTGAGAATGGATTAAATAATGCTAAAAGCAAGGGGTGGGACACACCGCGAAAATCAATAGTAGGTGGAGCCCAGTTTATTGCAGGTAGTTATATAGCTGTAGGGCAAAACACGCCGTACTTGCAGAAGTTTAATGTTGTTAAGAGTCCGTTTTATCAACACCAGTATATGAGTGCCGTGCACGACCCGGCTCAATCTGCATACAGCACATATAGTGGATATAATAAGCTTAATACTCTAAACGCTAGTCACAAGTTTTTGATACCTATTTATAAAAATATGCCAGACAGAACTGCAAGCAATGTTTTTTTAAATAATGCAGTGCGAACAGGCAAATGCAATACTCAACCAGTAAATGTAAGGACAGGTCCATCTATTGATGCTCCAGTAGCAAAAACTGTCGGTAACCAAAATCTTAGTTTGAGCAAAGGCACAAGTGTTGAAATTCTTGGTGGATATAGGTCGGGCGATTTGTACCCAATGTATAGGGGCCAGCTTTGGTATCCGTTTTGGTACAACATACGATTTACAGGCCCAGACGGAAGAGTTTATACAGGTTATGTATATGAAGACTACATAGACACAGACGCAAACATAACAATTACAAAAGGAGCAAGCAGAACACTTGGCTATACCTTACAACCTGCTGGCTCAACGGACAAGCCTATGTTTATGAGTGTTGATTCAAGGATTGCACAGATAAATGCAGATGGTCAAGTTGTTGCAAAATCGACGGGAACAACTACTATTGTTGCATTTTTATCCGGAGGAGCTTTTGATGTAATAAAAGTTAATGTTGTTGAAGGGGGACAAAATCCACCGCCGTCTGGTGGAGGCGAAGATTCGCCAACCACAATTACTTCACCAAATTATGAGGTCACATCAACGGGATACATAAAAGGTCTTACTGAAAATACAACACTAGCAACATTAAAAAACAGAATCAATAACAATTCTTACATAAAGATTTTTGATTCGGCAGGAAAAGAAATAACAGACTCAAATGCAAGGATTGGCACAGGAGCTGTTGTAAAGCTAATTAGTAATGGCGTTGTAGTGGATACAAAAACAGTTGTTGTAAGAGGCGATGTGAATGGAGATGGAGTTGTATCAGTTTTAGACTTAGCGAATGTTAAAACTTATTTATTAGGTAAAAGCACATTGACAGGAGCTTATGTACAAGCTGCAAACTTTGACAATGATCCAGCTAATAAAATCACCCCGTTGGATTATGCTCAAATGAAAGCTTATTATTTAAAGAGATAATAAAAAAATCCCTATCCGTTTTGGATGGGGATTTTAAAGCTGTCAATACTATTTTAAGATATTTATAATTGTTTCTGCGGTTTGGTCAAGCTTTGTAGAATAAGTATTTATACAGATGTCGTAGCTTGTAGGGTCGCCCCATTTTTTGCCAGTGTAATGTTGGTAATAGGTGGCTCGTGCTTTATCCGTTTTTTTAATTAAAGTCAAAGCGTTTGATTCGTTCAGCGACATCGTTTCCATAACTCTTTTTGTTCGCTCTTTAATGTCTGCACAGATAAAAAAGTGAATACAGTTAGGGTTGTTTCTTAAAACATAATCAGAGCAACGGCCAACAATAACACAAGGTCCCTTTTGAGCATACTCTTCAATAAGCCTTGATTGCTCTGCGAACATTCTATCTTGAGCCGTCATATTTGTGACATTTCCAACAAAGCTTGTGCCCATCACAAGCGAATACATAAAGCTGTTAGCGGCTCTCTCGTCAATTTCTTTAATTTTTGAAACATCAATACCAATATTAGATGCGGCAACTTCAGATAGAGTACGGTCATAAAAAGGTATATAGAGTTTTTTAGCGATTTTTTCTCCAACTTCGTGGCCACCGCTACCAAATTCTCGTGAAATCGAAATAATTTTATTCATTATAAGCCTCCTAATTATTCTCAGACTGTTCAAGGTTTGATAATTTTGAATCTTTTTTAAATACAAATAAAGCCATAATAACGGCCAAAAAAGAACTAACAATATCCGCAATTGGTTGTGCAAATACAATGCCGTTTAATCCGAAAAAAGCGTTTCCGATTATAATTGTTGGAATAAATATAAAGCCTTGCCTTGATATTGCAAGAATTAAAGATGGAATACCTTTTCCAACGGCTTGAAATGTAAAAGAAAACAGAAAAAGCATACTCAAAAACGGGATTGAAATTAGGTTTATTCTTAAAAAAAGCGAGCCTAATTCAATCGTTTTCATATCATCAATAAAAACACGAACAACTTGAAAACTTGAAATAAAAAGTAAGGTTGATATTAAAGTTGATGAGATAACTGCGGTAAACCCAGTGAATTTCATCGTTGCTTTTAAACGGGTGCGATTATCAGCAGCGTATGAATAGCCGATAAGTGGCTGAACTCCTTGACAAAGTCCGATTGAAAGCAAAACAGGGAACATCAAGACTCTATTTATAATTCCAAGTGCTGCAACTACTGCATCACCATAGTTTACAGCAAAGTTGTTAAGGATTACGGATGAAATACTAAGCAAAAGATTTGTAAGTGACGCTGGTACACCAATTTTAAAAACATTTTTTATAATATTAAAATCAAAGCTAAAATCTTTTGGTGATATAGATAAAATGTCACTGTGAGAAATCAAATATATTAAATAGTATATAACGCTAATAAAGTTTGCAAAAACGGTTGCAACAGCTGCCCCATAAACTCCCATTTTAAAAGTGAGAATAAGAATTGGGTCGAGAACAATATTAATAACAGTTCCAATCATCATACCAATCATTGCTTCTTTTGCGGCACCCTCTGCACGCAAAAGTTGGCCAAAAGCAAAGCCCAGAATAATAAATGGAGCACCTAAAAAAACAGTGCGCAAATATTGACGAGCAAATTCAAAAGTGTTGTTACTAGACCCGAGTAGACGAACGATATTGTCTAGCTGTAAAATGCCAACAACAGCGATAATGATGCCAATTGCAAGGCAACTAAAAAAAGAAAAAGCCGATGTTTTTTTAATATCACTATAGTTTTTACTGCCAAGTAATCTAGAGATATAACTCATACTTCCTATTCCGAATAAATTACCAAACGCCATTAAAAACATAAAGATTGGCATTGTAATTGTAACAGCTGCAACTTGATTTGGGTCGCCAATACGGCCAACAAAAAATGTGTCAGCAATATTATAAATAATTGAAACTAGCATACCAAGTATTGTTGGAACGGCTAGTGTTGCAACCGCTTTTGGAATGGGCATATCCTCAAATATATATTGTTTTTTAAAATCCTGCATTGTTTTCCCCTTTTTATTAATTACAGTTATTATAACGCTAAAACTTACTAAAATCAACATATATAGTATTTATATATAGATGATTATAGAGAAAAAGAATGTAAATTAATAAAAAACCCTTGACGGTTTAGTGCATATATGATATAGTTTTTTTACCTCTTATTGGAGGGTTCTTTTTTTGTGCCCTTACAGTGTGTTATATGCACAGAAAAGAGGGAGGCAATAGCCCATAGGGCTTATATTATATCCGGAAAACATGGAGGTGCCGTCATGAGAGCAAGAGTTACTTTAGCCTGCACAGAATGTAAACAGCGTAATTACAATACTATGAAGAATAAGAAGAACACGCCTGACAGGTTGGAGATGAACAAGTACTGCAGATTCTGCAAGAAACACACTCTCCATAGAGAAACAAAATAAGCGGGAGGTAGTCGGAATGGCTGGTAAGAAAAAATCTCCTAAAGCTTCATCAAAGAAACCTGTAAATGCGAAAAATGTCGTAACTGATTCTGATAAAATTGATGACGTTAAGGCGCAAGATTTAGCAACTTCAAAAGTGGATAAGGCTGAAAAGTCTAAACAAACTAAAGATGTTGCTAAAGCATCCAAGGCTTCATCCAAAAAATCTGATAAAAGCAAATCAGAAAAAGACAAGGGTGAAAAAACAGCCGGCAAAAAGGTAAAAAACTTTTTCAAGGACTTTAGAGGTGAGGTTAAAAAAGTTACTTGGAACAGTAAAGAAGATACCATGAAAAGCACTGCTGTTGTTTTACTTGTTGTTTTGATTGTTGGAATTGGCATTTGGATTGTCGACTTTGGACTTACAAGTCTTAGAGAGTCTTTGTATACGCTTTCAAAGTCGAATCCCCAGGAAGCTAGAATGTTTATTTCTATGATGCTTTCTGGTTTGATGTAAGTAAAACGGAGGTAAAGCAATGTCTGAAAGCTCCAAATGGTATGTTATTCATACCTATTCAGGTTATGAAAATAAGGTTGCAACCAACATAGAAAAAATAGTTGAAAACCGTAAAATGCAAGACCAAATCCTTGAGGTAGCTGTTCCGACTGAAACAGTTACAGAAATTAAGGACGATAAAAAGCGTGAGGTTGAAAGAAAAATATATCCCGGCTATGTTCTTGTAAAGCTTGCTGTTAAAGAGATTAAAAACGAGCTTACAATGAGCGATGAGGCTTGGTATGTTATTAGAAACACTCGCGGGGTCACTGGGTTTGTAGGGCCTGAGAGTAAGCCAATACCTCTCACAGATTCTGAGGCAATAGCACTCGGAGTTGAGATAAGGTCGGTTGAAGTAAACTATGATGTTGGCGATTTTGTTAGAATAGCTTATGGAACTATGGAAGGTTCCCTTGGTATAGTCGAGGAAATTGACAAAAATGAAAATGTTGTAACTGTTAAAATTACAATGTTGAGCAGAGAAGTGCAAGTAAAGCTTGAGCTTGATCAAGTTGAGCTTGTTGTTGATTAATTTTATTTTGGTAATTTGCGAATTTTTCGCTTAAATTACGGGGCGTTTGTCCCTGTGGGAGGGGTACTTTAAAATGTATTCCGCCATCTACCACATTATTTTGGAGGTGCAATAAAATGGCTCAAAAGGTTATAGGTTTTATTAAACTGCAAATCCCTGCGGGAAAGGCAACACCGGCACCACCTGTCGGTCCAGCTCTTGGACAACACGGAGTAAACATTATGGCGTTTACAAAAGAGTTCAACGAGCGTACAAAGAACGACATGGGACTTGTGATTCCGGTTGTTATCACAGTTTACGCAGACCACTCCTTCTCGTTCGTAACTAAAACACCACCTGCAGCAATTCTCATCAAAAAAGCTTGTGGAATTGAAGCTGGCTCAGGTGTGCCGAACAAGACAAAGGTCGCAACAATTACCGGTGAGCAGATTAAAAAAATCGCTGAGCAGAAAATGCCTGACTTAAATGCCTCAAGTGTTGAAACAGCTATAAAAATGATAGCTGGAACAGCTCGTAGCATGGGCGTTACTGTAGTTGATTAAAATGCTCCCGGGTGGGAGGAAAAATCCGATTAACCACTCTACTGGGAGGTAACAAACAAATGAAACATGGTAAAAAATATGTCGAGGGCGCAAAGCTCGTTGACAAAGAAAAACTTTATGACTCGGTTGAGGCACTTGAAATAGCAGTTAAAACAGCAACAGCTAAGTTTGACGAAACTGTTGAAGTTCACGTAAGACTTGGTGTTGACTCACGTCACGCAGACCAACAGGTTCGCGGAGCTGTAGTATTGCCAAACGGAACAGGTAAAACTGTTCGTGTTGCAGTATTTGCTAAGGGCGACGCTGCAAAGGCTGCACAAGCTGCAGGTGCTGAAATTGTAGGAGCAGAAGATTTAGTAGCAAAAATTCAAGGTGAAGGCTTTATGGACTTTGATGTTTGTATCGCATCACCAGATATGATGGGACTTGTTGGTCGTTTAGGTAAGGTTTTAGGTCCTCGCGGTCTTATGCCAAGCCCAAAGGCTGGAACAGTTACACCTGATGTTGCTAAGGCTGTTGAAGAAGCAAAAGCAGGTAAGATTGAGTACCGCCTTGACAAAACAAACATTATCCACTGTCCTATTGGTAAAGCATCTTTTGGTGCTGAAAAGCTTGCAGAAAACTTTGACACATTGCTTGACGCAATTATCAAAGCTAAGCCAGCAGCAACTAAGGGTCAATACATTCGCTCATGTGTTGTAGCATCAACAATGGGTCCTGGAATTAAAATTAACCCTGGTAAATTTGTTGCACAAAAATAAATGCTTGACACATATTTATGCGTGTGTTAGTATATTAATGCTGTTCTTAACCAAAGACAGCAGGTGCTTTTAAGCGTAACGGCAAATGCCTACCTGCCGAGGATGGAACATACAATAGCGAAAGCTGTTATTTATGTATGTTAGCCCTTCCTACGGTTTGATTGTAGGAAGGGTTTGTTTCGTTTATAGAGTAGGTTATGGCACGGTTTTTGCCATAATGGTTCAATTTATAGGAGGTGAATTCGTTTGCCAAGCGAAAAGATACTTGAAAAGAAAAAACAAGCGGTAACTGAGCTTACAGAAAAACTTAAAGGCTCATGTGCTGGTGTTATAGTTGACTATAAGGGTATCACTGTTGATGAAGATACTAAGCTTCGTAAAGAGCTTCGTGAAGCAGGTGTAGAGTATAAGGTTGTTAAAAACACATTACTTCACCTTGCAGCAAAAGAAGCTGGACTCTCAGAGATTGATTCAGTTCTTGAGGGAACAACAGCGATTGCACTTTGTGCTGATGATCACGTAGCGGCAGCTCGTGTAATTGGTAAGTTTGCTGACACACATAAGAATTATAACATTAAGAGCGGATTCCTTGATGGTGAAGTTATTAGCATTGATATGATTAATAGCCTTGCAAAACTTCCATCTCGTGAAATTCTTCTTGCAACTGTATGTAATGCGTTTAACGCACCGATTGCAGCTTTTGCTCGTGCAATTCAAGCAGTTGTTGACCAAAAGGGTGAGGAAGCACCAGCTGAGGCTTCTGAAGAGGAAACCCCAGCAGAATAATTTAGTTAAACAAACATTTATGGAGGTAATTTAAAATGGCATCTGAAAAGATTACAGCTCTCATTGAAGAGATAAAAGTTCTTACAGTTCTTGAGCTTTCTGAGCTTGTTAAGGCTGTTGAAGAGGAGTTCGGTGTTTCCGCAGCGGCAGCAGTTGCAGTTGCAGCACCAGTAGAGGGAGGCGCAGCAGCAGCAGAGGAGAAGACAGAGTTTGACATCATCCTTGCTGAAGTTGGAGCAGAAAAAATTAAGGTTATTAAGGCTGTTCGTGAAATCACAGGTCTTGGCCTTGGAGAAGCAAAAGCTCTTGTTGATAGCGCACCAAAAGCTCTTAAAGAAGGCGCATCTAAAGAAGACGCAGACGCAGCAAAAGAAAAACTTGAAGCTGTTGGCGCAAAAGTTGAGCTTAAATAATTTAACACAAGTAAAAAATTCCTGTCCAGTCGGATAGGAATTTTTGTGTTTTTATAATGTGTTTGTGATTGTTATCAATATAAATTAGCAAGCAAAACAGACTTGTTTTTAGTAGCAAAAAGAAAACAATAAAGATTTTACTAGTAAGTTTTAGTAGTTTTAATTTTTTCTAAATATAATAATGATGAGCATTTACTGAAATTAAATTTCGTCTAAGCAGAGAAAAGTTTATTGCATAAAAGCTAACTTTTTAAATATGGATGGGGTTAAGATTTTTATTATCCGTTTTAATGATTATTGGAAAATAACTTTATAAAGCAAAGATTACAACCTGCTTTTAAAATTACTAATGTCTAATTTGATGATACACAACACAAAAATGTGAGTAATTTTAATATGGTGGTAGGTTTAAGCACGAGCACTATCCAACCTTTGTAAAATACTAGAAAGGCTAAAAATACTCGTTGTGTATTTTTTTCGTACCTGCATTGCAATCTTTGTGGTTTTGTTTGGTTTGATTTGGATAACCAAAGGAGAGAATACAACAAACCCCATATTTATCTGGTATTTTTAGCTGTTCTTTTATATACTCTTCTGTCCACTCACTCTCGTTTTTTAACCTGTTTCTCGCTTGAACCCAGCACGAGCCAAGCCCCAATTTTTGTGCTTGAAGTTGCATTAAAATAGCAGAAATAGAGCAGTCTTCAATCCATACATCGCTAAGTTGTGTGTCGGCAATCACGACAATTGCAATTGGCGCATCTTCAAGAAAAGCACTGCCACTTTGTTTGGATATAGATAATTTGCTTAGCATTTTTTTATCTTTAACAACGATAAATTCCCAAGGATTAAGCCCCCGTGAAGATGGTGCAAGCATACCGGATTTAAGAATACTATCGATTTTATCCTGCTCAACTTCTCTTTTATCATACATCCTTATGCTTCTTCTTGATTTTAAAAGGTCAATCATTGTAATCTCTCCTTGTTTATTTAAAATGGTTCACAATTATTATCTTATATCAAAAACAATTAAAAGTAAAATGATGTAATTTTTTGTTTTTAAAATGAGATTAATATATATAGTTATTTTTGATAAAATAATTGACATTATCGTCTGTAAATGATACCATTATGGATAGCTTATTATATAAATTAAAGTAGAATGGAGCAAATTTTTATGAAAAAAGTCATATCGATTTTACTTGTTATTACGATGTTTTTTACGCTTGCTTGTGGTTGCAACAAAAGCGATGACAAACCTACGCCAGATACTGAAGGCAACACCAAAGATATAAACCAGGGTAGGCTTTTAAAACCTTACATCGATATTAACAAAACGGGCAAATATATGATAACAACAGAGATTACTGTGTCAGACAATGTAGTTGTTCCTATAACTATTATTGTTTCAGGATCGACTAAAAAAATGATGACGCTTAATATGCCGTGGGAAGATGGAAAACAACTTCCAATGACTCTTATGCTTGATGGCGATAGAAAAGTGCTTATGTTCTCTAGCTTTAAAACATATGGAGATATCGGAAAAGACCAATTGAAAGATCTTACAGAATTTTTACAAGGTGCTTATTTACAATATAGTGCACTCTCATTTGTAAGAGATGGAACCGAAACAATTGGTGAAGAAACATATAATTTTGAGGATTATGTTGACCCTTCAAATCAGCAAGTTGCAAGGTTTTTATTTAAAGATGGCAAGCTTGTTATGAAAGGTAATGTCACCGAAGAGGGTGGAGAAAACTACCTTAAATTTGCGATTTCCGGAAATGTAAGTGATGATATGTTTATTATTCCAAAAGAGTTTAATAACGCTCCAACAGAGATAAGACAGCTTGCATCAGAAATTGATGAGGGAATGAAAAATTAGCAAAATAAATACCCTGTGCTTTTTGCATAGGGTATTTTTAAAGAGGGGGTTTATATGACAGCGTTAATAACAGGTGCGTCGAGAGGAATAGGGGCACAAATTGCGACCTTACTAGCGGAAAATGGCTATAGCGTTGCGATAAACTACAATAGCTCAAAGGAGCAAGCTTTAAAACTTGAAAGAGAGTTGTTGGGACAAGGTTATATTGCAAAGGCTTTTTATGCTGATGTTAGCAGTATGGCTGAGGCGAACAAGATGGTGTATGAAATTGAACAAACAATGGGCGACATTGATGTTTTGATAAATAATGCAGGCATAGCACAGCAAAAGCTGTTTTGCGATATAACAGAAAATGACTTTGACAGAATGTTTGATGTTAATGTGAAAGGTGTTTTTAATTGCTGCAAAGCTGTTTTGCCCTCGATGATAAGAGAGAAAAATGGCAGTATAATAAATATTTCATCAATGTGGGGGCAGGTTGGAGCGTCTTGTGAGGTTCATTATTCAGCATCAAAAGCGGCGGTGATTGGCCTTACACAGGCTTTGGCTAAGGAGGTTGGGCTTTCAAATATTAGAGTTAATTGCATTTGCCCCGGGGTTATAGATACGCAAATGAATGCAAATTTGGACCAAAGTGTAATTGGAAGCTTAAAGGACGAAACACCACTTGGAACAATAGGAACACCAAATGATATTGCAGAACTTGCACTGTTTTTAAGTGGGAAACACGCAGGTTTTATAACGGGTCAGGTAATAGGTGTTAATGGCGGAATGGTTATATAGAAATTAAAGGATGTTGTATAGATGGCTTTTGATAAAACATTAAATATGCTTATTTTCGATGGTGACCCTAATGGAATGATAATGTGCGAGCTTTCAAACTGGAATGGTAGGGTTTATAAAGTTTCAAGGAAAAAATTAAATGATTTTTATGCCCGTAAAGACTCTAGTAACACTGGGGTATATTTCTTGTTAGGAAAAGACGATGAATTTAAAAATACCATTTACATAGGTGAAGCAGAAGAAATTAAAAGAAGATTAAAGCAACATATTGATGATGAAAACTATTGGAGCGAGTGTGTTGCTGTAATTACAAAAGATAATTATTTAAATAAAGCCCATGTAAAATATCTAGAAAACAAATTTTATAACATTGCAAAAGAAGTAGATAGGTATAAAATCGTTAATGCAACAGTGCCTACTTGCTCTGATATTTCTGAATATGATGAATTAATGTTGAAGGAATTTATGAACTACGCAAGATTGCTTGTAAACACTTTAGGCTTTAAAGTGTTTGAGTCAATGACTGAAGACAAAGATACTAAAAACACGAGAGATAACACAGAAGATGTTTTTTTCATAAGAGCTACCCGAAATGCTGATGCTACAGGAAAGCTAGTATCAGACGGGTTTGTTGTGTTAAAAGGCTCTACAATGGCAGATAAAACTGTTAATAGTTTTTCACAAGGCCTTATAAAAAATCGTGAGAGATTAATAGAAGAAAAAATAGTGGATAATGAATTTAAATTTGTAAAAGATTATATATTTACTAGTCCATCTTTAGCTGCAGCTATTGTTATGGGAAGAAACGCAAATGGCAGAATTGAATGGAAAATAGAATCCAGAAAAACAATAAAAGACATAGAAGAACAACAAATACAAAACCACCCTATACTTTGATAGTACGGGGTGGTTTTTTAATCTTATAAATATAAAAAATCAACTAATCTAAAAGCTCTTTTAGAATTTTTGTTACCTCTTGTGCTGGTGCTTGCCCACGCAAAGCACGCATAGACTGACCAATTAAATACTGCAAGGCTTGAGTTTTGCCACCTTTGTATTCATCAACAGATTTTTGATTTTCTGATACGACTTTTTCAATTGTAGATTTAATTAAAGTGTTATCAGTCATAACAGCAAGATTGTTATCTTTGATATATTGTTCTGGGTCAACATCATTTTCAAAGACTTCTGCAAACACTTTTTTTGCAGTATCTCTTGTGATTTTATTTTCAGCAAGAAGATTTATAATTTTAGCAAGAGAGGTATCATCAAAGCTCATATCCTCTGGTAATATAGCACTGTCGTTAAGCAGTTTCATAAGCTCTACCATAATCCAGTTAGCGGCCTCTTTTGGATTGCCACAAAGCTCTGCGGTCTTTTCAAACAGGGCAACAAGGTGAACAGAATTAGTGATAATTCCCGTATCATACTCGGGTAGCCCAAGTTCTGTTACATATCTTAATTTCTTCTGCTCTGGTAGCTCTGGCATTAATGCTCTGATATCTTCGATTTGCTTATCGCTAATTTCGATAGGAGGCAAATCAGGGTCAGGAAAATACTTGTAGTCTTGAGCGTTTTCTTTAGAACGCATAGCAAAACTCATTCCCTTATTGTCGTCCCAACGGCGTGTTTCTTGAAGCACGGTTTTGCCCTCTTCAATAAGCTCGATTTGGCGTTTGCTTTCACTCTCAATCGCTCTTGCAATAGCTTTAAAAGAGTTCATATTTTTCATTTCGGTACGAACTCCAAGCTCTTTTTGACCGACTGGGCGAACAGACAGGTTGATATCAGCACGAAAAGAACCCTCTTGCATTTTACAATCAGAAACACCAATATATTGTAAAATTGCCCTGAGTTTTTCGAGGTATTCAATTGCCTCTTGTGCAGATGAAAGGTCTGGCTCACTAACAATTTCAAGAAGAGGGACAGCACCACGATTATAGTCAACTAAGGTGCAGTCTTCCCAAGGGTCGTGGATTAGCTTTCCAGCATCTTCTTCCATATGAATTTCTTTAATCCTTACTTTTTTTATATCTCCATCAGCTGTATTTACTTCAACAAATCCATTTTGACAAATCGGAAAATAAAGTTGTGAAATTTGATAAGCCTTAGGTAAATCGGGATAAAAATAATTTTTGCGGTCAAATTTATTAAACTGTGTGATTGAGCAATTTGTGGCAAGTCCGGTTTTTATTGCATAATCAACAACACTTTTATTAAGTACGGGAAGAGTGCCAGGCATACCAAGGCAACCTTCGCAAACATGGGTGTTTTGCTCACCGCCAAATTCCGTTGTGCAGTTGCAAAAAATCTTGGTTTTTGTAGATAGTTCAGTATGGACTTCAAGTCCTAAAGTTAATTCATAGTTCATTATTTTGTGCCCCCCTGAATAAGTTCTGGAGTTTTTATAAAGTCTGTAGCTTTTTGAAAACTATGGGCTACTTGCATTATAGAAGTTTCATCAAACGGCTTGCCGATAAGTTGCATTCCGATTGGCAGATTATTATCATCAAATCCACAAGGAACACTAACAGCAGGAAGACCCGCAAGGTTTACCATAACAGTGCAAAAGCTACCCATATACATATCAAGAGGACTTTTAAGAGCCTCGTCCTTTTTATAAGCAGTTGTTGGAGCAACGGGAGCTAGCAACATATCATATTTTTCTAAAGCTTTTAGCAAATCTTGCTGAACGAGTCTTTTAGTTTGCAATGCTTTTTTATAATAACTCTCATAATAATCTTTGCTAAGAACAAGGTTGCCAAGGAGTAAACGACGCTTAACTTCCATACCAAAGCCTTCGCTGCGGCTTTTGATATAAAGGTCTTGAAGGTCTGTCGCATTTGGTGTTGAATAGCCAAACTTTATTCCGTCATATCTTGAAAGATTAGAGGAGGCTTCCGCGCTTGCAATAACATAGTAAGCGGGAACAGAGTATTTAACAATCGGCAATGAAAATTCTTCAACAGTAGCGCCAAGATTTTCAAGCTCTTTTGCAGTGTTTTTGATTGCTTCTTTTATTTGAGGGTCTATATTTTCGTCAAGAAGTTCGCTCGGAATTCCAATTTTTTTGCCCTTTACATCACCGTTTAAAACTTGCTTGTAATCAAAGTTTACAATTTCCATAGATGTGCCATCTTTAACATCTTTGCCACTTATAATTTCAAACAAAGCTGCACAATCGGCAACATCTTTTGCGATAGGACCTATTTGGTCAAGCGAAGATGCGCAAGCGATTAGACCGTGACGGGAAACAGAGCCGTAGGTAGGTTTAAGACCTGTTACACCACAAAATGAACAAGGTTGGCTTATTGAACCGCCAGTGTCTGAGCCTAGAGAAATTACAGCCTCCCCAACAGCAACGCTTGTAGCAGAACCGCCAGAAGAACCGCCAGGAACACGGCTAGTATCCCAAGGGTTGTTTGTTGCGCCAAAAACAGATGTTTCTGTTGTGTTGCCCATTGCAAATTCGTCAAGATTTAGTTTGCCAACAATAATCATGTCAGCATTTTCCATACGCTCAACGACGGTTGCGTTATATATTGGATTAAAATTTTCTAGCATTTTTGATGCGGCAGTAGTTTTAATCCCCTTAGTGCAGATATTGTCTTTAACAGAAACAGGAACACCCGCAAGAGCAGACACAATTTTGCCCGAGTCAATTCTTGCCTGAACTTCGTCAGCCTTTTTGTATGCCTCTTCTTTGCAAGTAGAAATATAACAATTATAGGTGCTATCGAATTTGTCAATGCTTTCATAAATAGCGTCAACTGCTTGTCTAACTTTTATTTCACCGCTCTGAATTTTTTTTGCAAGCTCTAGAGCCGTCATTTTTGTAAAATCAATACTCATTTTATAACTCCTCCTTAATCAACCGTTTTTGGAACTTTAAAGTATCCATCTTTTTTGTTTGGAGCATTGCTAAGCAAAAGCTCACGGTTGACAGACGGGGTTACTTCATCTTCACGAAGAGCATTTACAATAGGAAAAGATTGGATAAGTGGCTGGACATCATTTGTGTCTAGCTCACCTAAAGTATCTATAAATGAAACAATATTTTGCAAATTATTTTTGCATTCATCTCTTTGTGAATCAGAAAGTTCAATTTTACTTTGAGCTTCAAGATAGCGAATTAGGTCGTTTTCTATTTGCATAAATTTTCCTCCTAAAAATTTTAAAAAATCAAGCCGTATTTATGGCTCGAGTCTATTCATATCTCTTGGGAACAATGAGTTGTGGCGAACATTTTCGTCATTAAAGAGCCTCATACAGAGCCTTTCAAGACCAATTCCAATACCGCCGTGTGGGGGCATGCCAATTTTATGAATCATAAGGTAAGATTCAAACTCATCAGGGTTAAGCCCTTTTGCTTTAATTTTTTCAACTTGTTCGTTATAGTCGTGTATACGCTGACCGCCGGTTGTAATTTCAGTCCCACGGAACAGAAGGTCAAAGCTTAGTGTGTATTTTGTGTTTTCAGGGTCCTCCATTGCATAGAAAGGACGCTTTTTTGCTGGATAGTGGGTTACAAAAACAAAGTCACTGCCATGCTTTTCTTTAAAATATTTGCCAATCAAAAGCTCTTCCTCAGGCTCTAAATCGTTTGGGTCTTTTATCTTGCGATTATATTCTTTTGAAATCATCTCTTTTACATCAGAAAATCTAACACAAGGGATTTGCTCAACATTTGGAAGTTCAACTTTGAGAAAATCAAGTTCAGCCTTATATTCAGTTTTGAGCAAGTTTACTGTGTATTGAAGAAAGCCTGTTTCCATCTCCATAATATCTTCAAAACTATCAATGTATCCCATTTCAAAGTCAAGACTTGTATATTCATTCAAGTGGCGGGCTGTGCTGTGCTTTTCAGCACGAAAAACAGGGCCAACCTCAAAAACACGCTCATAAACACCAACCATAGTTTGCTTATAAAACTGCGGACTTTGTGCAAGATATGCCTTTTTGCCAAAATAGTCCATCTTAAAAACATTAGCTCCACCCTCAGACGCATTTGCAATAAGTTTTGGGGTATGAATTTCTGTAAAGTTTTGAGAGTGCAAATAATCTCTAAACCCTCTAACAATGCCTTCTTGAATTCTAAATTTTGCACGCATAATGCCAGAACGAAGTGTGGCAGGGCGATAGTTAAGCTCTGTATCAAGCGTTGCGTTGAGCTTGCCCTTGTTTATAGAAACGGGCATAACAGCACTTGGTGTGGATAAAATTTTAATACCTGTAAGCTCTACTTCAAATCCACCGGGCGCTCTTTTATCTGCACGAATATTACCTTTAAATTTAACACAACATTCTTCTTTTAAATCTTTAATGTCAAAATCGGTTTTTTCCTGTGACCAAACACACTGAAAAACACCGTCAATTATTCTAACGATAATAAAGGCAAAATCGCCCATATCTCTTATTTTATGAACAGAGCCGTGAAACGAAACTTCGCCACCATTTTCAGAGGCAGTTAGAAGATTTTGCATAGTGCAAATATTGTTTTGACTCTTACCGGTTGTAAACTGCATAGACCGCAACTCCCTAAAACATATTATATAGCAATTAAAAAATAGATACACAATATAATATCACGCACTTTTTTGTTTGTAAAGTGTATCATTATATTAGATTGAAAAAAATGTATTATTCCAAAGCAAAATGACGCATATTTGATATTGTTAAAAAATGCTTGATATTTCATAGGTTATGTGGTAAACTACCGTTTGTAAGTTATATTTGGCGGTAGAAGAGTGGGGCAACCCGCTCTTCTTAGTTTGTAAGCACAAGTTTTTACATAAAAACTAGCTTTAATGAGGAGGAATTCATTTGGCGAAGAAGTCAAAGGGTAGCAACACAATTTCAAGAGTTTGGGAGATTATTGAGCCGTTCGCAAAGCAACTAAATCTTGAGATTTGGGATATTCGCTTTGTAAAAGAGGGTGCAAACCACTATCTGCGTATTTTTATTGACAAGGAGGGTGGAGTGGGTATTGATGATTGTGTAGATTTAAGCCACGCAATTGACAAACCACTCGATGATGCAGACCCAATTGATTGCAGCTATTGCCTTGAGGTTTCTTCAACAGGAATTGAAAGAGAGCTTACAAGACCAGAGCATTTTGAGAGTAGAATTGGCGAGCCTGTTAAAATAAAGCTTATTAGAGCTGTTGATAATCAGCGTGAGTTTTGTGGCAAACTAAAAAGCTTTTTAGATGGACGCATAACAATTGTTATGGATAATTTAGAAGAGGCAAGCTTTGACAAAAAAGATACATCCTGGGTTAAACTGGATGATTTTGATAGTTTTAGTACTTGATTTTTATAATTTTGCATTTGCACGAAAGGGAGATATAAAAGGATGAACGAAGAGTTTTTTGAAGCGGTTAAAATGATGGAAAAAGAAAAAGGCATACCCGCTGAATATCTTTATGAAAAAATACAAAATGCTATTGTTGTGGCTGTTAGGCGTATGTACAATGGCAAGGATGTTGTGTTTTGTGATATAGACCCAGAAAAGCTTGAAATGAGCGTTGTTCTTCGCAAGAATGTTGTTGAAGAGATTTCGGATGAGGATACAGATGTGCTAGTAGATGAGGCAAAAAAATATAAGGCTACTGCAAAGCCAGGGGATATTATTGAAATTCCGCTAGAGACAAAAGAGTTTGGAAGAATTGCAGCGCAAACAGCAAAGCACGTTATCCGTCAAGGTATTCGTGACGCTGAGCGTGGTCAAATGATGCAGGAGTTCCAAAGCCATAATCAAGAAATAGTAACAGCAAAGGTTCAAAGCATTGACCTTAGAACTGGCAATGCAACACTAGAAATAGGAAAAGCAGAAACACTACTTCCAAAGAGTGAGCAAATTCCTGATGAAGTGTTAAACGACGGCGATTTGATTAAGGTTTATGTTGTTGATGTTCGTGAAACAGAAAAAGGTCCAAAGGCTATGATTTCTCGTACACATCCAGGACTTGTAAAAAGACTTTTTGAAACAGAAGTGCCGGAGATTTATGATGGCACTGTTGAGATTAAAGCAGTTTCAAGAGAGGCAGGCTCACGCACAAAGGTTGCGGTTTATAGCTCTGATGAAAATGTTGACGCTGTTGGTGCTTGCATAGGCCCTAGGGGAGCCAGAGTTGGCAAGGTTGTAGACCTGCTTGGTGGAGAAAAAATTGACATTGTTCCATTCTCAGAAGACCCAGCACTATTTATTGCGGCAGCACTTGCTCCGGCGGATGTTGTTCGTGTGGATATTCAGGAAGATGCAGAGAATTCGTGCCGTGTGGTAGTTCCAGACACTCAACTGTCGCTTGCAATCGGCAATAAGGGGCAAAACGCAAGGCTTGCAGCAAAGCTTACAGGATGGAAAATAGATATTAATCCGGAAAGTGGATTTTTTGAACCCTCTCCAGAGGAAGAATAAAGCCTAAATAGCAAAGGGATGGGAGCTTATATATGCAAAAGAAAATACCTCTTAGAAGATGTAACGGCTGTATGGAAATGAAGCCCAAAAAAGAGCTTGTAAGAGTTGTAAAAAACAAAGAAGGCGAAATAACACTTGACCTGACAGGTAAAAAAGCAGGGCGGGGAGCCTATATTTGCAAAAATCTTGATTGTCTTAAAAAAGCACGAAAGGCAAGAAGGATTGAAAAAGAATTTGCATGTAAAATTCCCGAAGAAGTTTTTGATATAATAGAGGAGGAATTAGCGCAGGATGAATGACAAGTTTTTAAATCTGCTCGGGCTTTGTAAAAGAGCAGGGAAGTTAAGTGCCGGTCATGATGCCTCGTTTGACTCAATATCAAAAAATAAAGCAAAGTTATGTCTTTTGAGTTTCGATGCATCGCCTAGACTTAAAAAAGAGTTTGAAGAAACCGTTGTGTATGATAATAGAAATATTCCCTTAATACACCTAACCTATACAATGCAAGAAATACAAATGGCGACGGGTTCAAGAGCGGCAGTTATGTCGATAAACGATAAAGGCTTTGCAAAAAAGCTTATAGAGCTTAATAATTTACAACACGGGGAGGATATCAATTAATGATGATAAAGTATAGAGTGCATGAAGTAGCTAAGGATTTTAACAAGCAAAGTAAAGATGTTATTGATTTGCTTGAAAAATATTTTGATGAGCCAAAAAGTCATATGACAGTACTTGAAAATGATGAACTAAACATAGTTTTTGAATATTTCACACAAAATGAGCAAGTGAAAAGTTTTGATGAATATTTTGAGACTGCAAAACAAAAAGAACCAGAGGTAAAAGAAGTGAAAAAAGCAGATACTCAGAAAAAAACACAAACACCAAAAGAACAAAAAGTAAAAGTTGCAGATAAAAAGCAGGCTGATAATAAAAAAGAAAGCACTGCAAAACCACAACAGGTTAAAAAACAATCTGCTCCACAACCTGCAAAAAAAGCAGACGAAAAAGCACAAGACAAACCAATTCAATCAAGAACAAAAGGTGTGGCAAGGACGGTTGATACTCGTTCTGGCCATGTTGAGCTTGATAAATATAATGAGAAATACGAAAAAATTGCAACCGCTAATGTTTCAAGAAGCAAAAGCGACCAAATGGTAAACAAGCAAAAATTAAAGCAAAAATCACAACAATATAGAAGGCAGGGTATGCGTTCGCCAAGGCGTGAGAGTGAGGCAGAGCGTCTAAAGAGAATTGCAGCTGAAAGAGCTAAAAAACCCCAAATGGTTATCTCTGTGCCTGAAGAAATTACAGTAGGAGAGCTTGCAGCAATGCTTAAAATGACATCTGCTGAAGTTATTAAAAAGCTCTTTACTTTTGGCGTTATGGCAACAGTTAACGAAGTAATTGACTATGACACTGCAGAAATCGTTGCAACAGAGCTTGGTGCAAGAGTTGAAAGAGAAGTTGTAGTTACAATTGAAGACAGAATCATAGACGACACAGAAGATGACGAAAAAGACCTTATTTCTCGTAGCCCTGTTGTTGTTGTTATGGGTCACGTTGACCACGGTAAAACATCGCTACTTGATGCAATTAGAAACACATCAGTTACAGATACTGAGGCAGGTGGCATAACACAGCACATTGGTGCTTATAAAGTTAATCTAGATGGTCAAGACATAACTTTTCTTGACACCCCAGGTCACTCTGCGTTTACATCAATGCGTGCCCGTGGCGCTCAAGCAACAGACATTGCAGTTTTAGTTGTTGCGTGTGATGATGGAATAATGCCACAAACAATCGAGGCGATTAACCATGCGAAAGCTGCAGGCGTTAGCATTATTGTTGCGATTAATAAGATGGATAAACCAGGCGCTACAACAGACAAAATAATGCAACAGCTTACAGAGCACGAGCTTATTCCAGAAGAGTGGGGCGGAGATATAATCTGCGTTCCAGTGTCTGCTAAAAAGCGTATGAATATAGACAAATTGCTTGAGTCAATCTTGCTTATAGCAGAAATGAAAGAGCTAAAAGCAAATCCAAACAGAGCAGCTAGAGGTATTGTAATTGAGGCAAGACTTGACAAGGGTAGAGGTCCAGTATCAAGCGTACTTGTTCAAAACGGTACTCTTCGCTCTGGAGATATAATCGTTGCGGGAACATCTGTTGGTCGTGTTCGTGTAATGACAAATGATAAGGGTCAAAAGGTTGATGAGGCAGGTCCGTCAGTACCAGTTGAGGTTATGGGACTTGCAGAAGCACCACAGGCGGGAGATATTTTTGATGCCGTTTCAGACGAAAGACTTGCGCGTGAGCTAGTAGAACAGCGTAAGCAGTATCAAAAAGAAGAGCAGTTCAAAGCTTATCAAAAAGTTACACTTGACAACTTGTTTTCATCACTTCAAGAGGGCGAGCTAAAAGAGCTTAACATAATAGTTAAGGCTGATGTTCAAGGCTCTGTTGAGGCAGTTGCACAAAACCTTGAAAAGCTATCAAATGAAGAGGTTAGGGTAAAAGTTATACACGGCGGGGTTGGAGCAATTAGCGAGTCTGATGTTATGCTTGCTAACGCATCAAACGCAATTATTGTAGGATTTAATGTTCGTCCAGACCCCGTTGCAGCAACACACGCAGAGCGTGATGGCGTAGAACTTCGTATGTATCGTATTATATATGATTGCATTGAGGAGATTGAGTCGGCTATCAAGGGAATGCTTGAACCAAAATACAGAGAGGTTCAGCTTGGCCGTGCGCAGGTTAGGGATGTTTTCAAAATCTCTAGTGCAGGTACAATTGCAGGTTCATATATTCTTGATGGTAAAGTTACAAGAAATGCACAAATTAGAGTTGTCCGTGATGGAATTGTTATAACAGAGGACGAGATTTCATCTCTTCGTCGTTTTAAGGACGATGTAAAAGAGGTTGCAACAGGATACGAATGTGGTATAGGGCTTGAAAAGTTCAACGACATTAAAGAGGGCGATATTTTTGAAGCGTTTATTATGGAAGAATACAGACCTGACTAATTGTCAAAATGATTTCTTTCCAAAAATTCCTGCGTATCGTTGTTTGATGGTTGTCATATAATCTTTAATAGTTATAGCTTTTTTGAAATTATTATAAGTTTAAGACAAGTGAGCTTTTAATTTTTATAAAATTTAAAATACAATGAAACGGAAGGGATATTATGGCAGGATATCGTATTGACAGGGTTGCAGAAGATATAAAACGCGAGATTATATCTATTATGAACGAGGTAAAAGACCCAAGAGTGCAAGGGCGTTTGCTCACCGCTGTTAGAGTTGAGGTTACAAACGACCTTTCATATGCAAAGGTTTATATAAGTGATATGCAAGGGATTGAAGGGGCGAAAGTTGCAGTTAAAGGGCTTACATCGGCGGCTGGTTATATACGCCGAGAGCTTGGCAAAAATTTGCATATTAGAAAAGTTCCCGAGCTTACATTTATTGCAGATGACTCGATAGAGCACGGAATGGGAATTATTGAAAAGTTAAAAGATATTACAGGGGGAAACTCTGATGCGCATTAATAAAAGCGAGGCCGCAGCTTTGCTGCTTAAAGAGGACAATGTTCTTATACTTACTCACAAAAATCCTGACGGAGATACACTAGGTAGTGGATATGCTCTTTGCAGAGCGTTGCTAAAGCTTGGGAAAAAAGCAAGGGTTGAATGTTTTGACCCGATTCCCAAAAAATATGATTATATGTTTGAGGGGCTTGATGTTATTGAGTTCGAGCCTTCATACATAGTTGCAGTGGATGTTGCAGACACTAAGCTTTTAGGAGAGGGATTTGAAAAGCTTTATGGCAATAATATTGACTTGTGCATAGACCATCATAGTTCTAACATTATGTATGCAAAAAAAACTTGCCTTTATGAAGAGGATGCTGCAACAGCAGAAACAATTTATAGCATAATTTGCAAGCTTGGCGTGGAGATGGATGAGGGAATGGCAAGCTGTATCTACACAGGTCTGTCAACAGATACGGGTTGTTTTAGGTATTCAAATGCGTCGGCAAAAACATATAGAATAGCCTCAGAAATGATAGAGCTAGGTGTAAATAATGGGGCTATAAACAGCCTTATGTTTGAGTCTAAATCACTAAGTCAGCTAAGACTGCTTAAACTAAGCATAGAGGGCATGAAGCTCTATTTTGACAACAAATGTGCAATTGTGACACTTACACAAAAAATGTTTGAGGATAGTGGAGCGCACGAAAATGAGAGCGAGACTATTTCATCACTTGCAAGGCAAGTTGAGGGTGTTTTAGTCGGAGCAACGCTAAGGGAAAGACCAGACGGAACATACAAAGTTTCGGTTCGCACACACGCACCAGTAGATGCTGCAAAAATTTGCTCAAAAATGAATGGTGGCGGGCATAAAAGAGCAGCAGGATGTGAAATAAATCTTCCTCTAGAGCAGGCAACTCAAGTTTTATTAAATCATATCGAATCAGGAATTAGAGAAGCGTATGAAGAATAGAGGGAACGCAAATGACAGGAATTATCTGTCTAAATAAACCGCAAGGAATTACTTCGTTTTTAGCAGTTGCAAAAGTTAGGCGGCTTGTTGGTGAAAAAAAGGCAGGTCATACAGGAACTCTAGACCCAATGGCAACGGGAGTTTTACCAATAATGCTTGGTGGCGCAACGCGGTTTATAGAGTTATTGCCAACTTCAAAAAAAGCTTATATTGCAAAGTTTAAGCTAGGAATAATGACAGACACCTTAGATATAACCGGAGAAGTAAAAGATACCAGACAGGTTTTATCTACAAAGCAGGATGTACAGGCGGTTTTGTCGAGATTTAAAGGCGATATAATGCAAACACCTCCAATGTATTCAGCTGTTTTAAAAGATGGGGTAAGGCTTTATGAGCTTGCACGCAAGGGTATAGAAATCGAGCGGGAACAGCGTCCGGTTACAATACACAGTCTTGAACTTACAAACGCGATTGAAAAAAATCACGAATATGAGATAGCTGTAGAGTGTTCGGCAGGCACATATATTCGCACACTTATATCGGATATTGGCGAAGAGCTTGGTTGTGGTGCAGTTATGACAGAGCTTTGCAGAACAAGTGCAAACGGTTTTTTACTTGACGAATGTATAACCTTAGAGCAACTAGAGCTTTTATCAAAAAACGCAGAAGTTGAAACGGCTTTAAAAACTGTTGACGGTACGCTTTTAGAATATCCAAAGGTTGTAGTAACAACAGCCCAGTCTAAAAGATTTTCTAACGGTGGCGAGCTTGCAATAGATAGAATAGGCTCTCCTAAATCAATCGGGTTTTATCGAGTTTACTCACCAGAAAAGCAGTTTTTAGGTGTAGGGGAAATAAAAGAAAATTCGTCACAACTCTTGGTGAAAAGAGTTTTTATAAACAAGTAATGCACATTATAATTGCATAGAGGCATTTTGATTTTAGATTTTAAAAAGATATTAATATGTATGCCAATTATTATTTTAAAGCAATTTTGATTTTTGTTGGATGTATAAATTAAAGCTGAGGGATGTAAATGACTTTTAACGATAATTTTAAAAATGGTTGCGTTGTTGCCCTTGGAAATTTTGACGGGCTACATATAGGTCATATGTCAGTGATAAATTCTGCGCTGGAAATGGCAAGGAAACTCGGTGCAGTTCCTTGTATTCTAATGTTTTCTGAGCACTCACTCAAAGCGCTGTATGGCAAAGCGCCTTTAGAGCTTTTTAGTGGAGAAATAAAACAAAGGTTGCTTGCACAGACAAAAGCACAAATAAAAACAATTGATTTTAACGATATTAAAGATATGAGCGCCGAAACTTTTTTAAATGAAGTGCTTATAAAACAGTTTAATGTAAAAGGCATTTGCTGTGGGTACAACTATCACTTTGGAAAAAATGCAAGCGGTGACACAATAAAAATGCAAGAGCTGTGCAAGGCATATGGTCTAATGCTTAGTGTGTCAGAGCCTACAGAGTATATGGGTGAGCCGGTTAGCTCTACTCGTATTAGAAAAGCACTTGAAGATGGGCAAATTGAACAAGTCAATGATATGCTCGCACGTGAATTTTCATATAAAGAGGTAGTAATTGATGGTGATAAAAGAGGTAGAATTCTAGGCACACCAACAATTAATCAAGTCCTAAGTGAAAAAATGGCAATACCAAAACACGGCGTTTACGCAAGCAGAACAAAAATAGGGGGCAAGTCCTATGCATCAGTTACAAACATTGGAGTTAGACCAACGATTGGAACAGGTGTGCTGGGGAGCGAAACCTATATAATTGATTTTTCAGGTGACCTTTATGGGCAGTCAATAGAGGTTTGCTTGTTAAGCTATTTGCGTGGAGAACAAAAATTTGAAAATCTAGATGCTCTTCGTGGGCAGATTAGAAAAGATGCAATTAATGCAAAAAGTTTTTTCGATATGAAAGAAAATACAAAAAAACGGGCAATAATAAAATGAAACAAAACAACTAAATATACTTTACAGGGGATATTTTGTGTGGTATAATACAGAAACTGTGTGACCTTCATCTCGGACAAGGGAGTAAACCTTATAGGTGTTCACCTGCCCTTATCTGTGATTTTGGTATAAGCACAAACTATTTTAATGAGGTGAAATAAATGAAAAATGCAGAGAAAAATGCAGTTATAGCTGAGTATGCTATGCACGAGGGTGACACTGGTTCGCCAGAGGTTCAAATCGCAATTCTTACAAAGAGAATTAATGACCTTACAGAGCACCTTAAAACTCACAAAAATGACCACCACTCAAGAAGAGGTCTTCTTAAAATGGTTGGACATAGACGAAACCTTCTCAACTACCTTCACGATAAGGATATTGAGAGATATCGTGCGATTATCGCAAGGCTTGGAATTCGTAAGTAAAATTAATGGGCAGGCGCGATTTTTAAAGCGTCTGCCTACATTCGCGTTTAGACGCTTTTTTATTTAAATCCAATTGGGGGAGCTATGGTATTTAGCAGTGAATAAAGGGCTTGAATGAATTTTCTAACCTTTTATTTATTGCTAAACCTGCTACTCCCATGGAAATATATTTCACAAAGAGGTAAAAGAATGTTTGAAAATTTTAGAAAATTTGAAACCGTTTTAGCAGGGCGTCCGCTTGTTGTTGAAACTGGAAAAATGTCACAGCTTGCAGGTGGCTCTTGTCTTGTTAGATATGGCGAGACTGAGGTTCTTTGTAACGCAACAATGTCGGCAAATCCAAGAGAGGGAATTGACTTTTTCCCACTTTCAGTTGATTTTGAGGAGAAGCTCTATTCGGTAGGTAAAATCCCAGGCTCGTTCCAAAGAAGAGAGGGCAAACCAAGTGACAAGGCGGTGCTTGCATCAAGAGTAATTGACCGTCCTATTCGCCCACTTTTTCCAAAAGATATGAGAAATGATGTGGGAATTGTAGCAACAGTTATGTCTGTTGACCCTGACTGCTCTCCAGAAATTACTGCAATGATAGGCGTATCAATAGCACTTTCAATCTCAGAAATTCCTTGGAATGGTCCAATTAGTGGACTTTCTGTGGGGCTTATTGATGGCGAGTTTATTATTAACCCAACTGCACAACAAAGAGAAAAATCACAAATGGCAGTCACTGTAGCATCAACAGAGAATTTAGTGGCAATGATTGAAGCCGGAGCAAACGAAGTATCTGACGAGGATATGTATAACGGAATTATGTTTGCCCACGAAGAGAACAAAAAAGTTGTTGCTTTTATTAACGATATTAAGGCGCAAATTGGCCGTGAAAAAGTTGATTTTCCATCAAATGACCCAGACCCTGCAATGTATGATGCAATCAAAGAGTTTGCAATTGAAGATGTAAAATTAGCACTTGATACAGATGATAAAAGAGTGCGTGACGAAAGACTCAAACCAATATATAAAGCAGTTCATGAGAAGTTTGACGAGCAGTTCCCAGAGCAAGGAAACAAGATTGATGAATGTTTATATCTACTTCAAAAATATGTTGTGCGTCGCTGGCTTCTTGACGATGGCAAGCGTGTTGACGGAAGAGGCATAGACGAGATTCGTCCGCTTGAGGCAGAGGTTGATTTGCTTAGCAGAGTTCACGGTTCTGGTATGTTCTCAAGAGGTCAAACACAGGTTATTACAATCACAACTCTAGGACCTGTTAGCAATGCACAAATGCTTGATGGAATTGACGAAGAAGAAAATAAAAGATATATGCACCACTACAACTTCCCTTCATACTCAGTTGGTGAGACAAGACCTAGCAGAGGTCCAGGAAGAAGAGAAGTAGGACACGGCGCACTTGCAGAAAAAGCGCTTGTTCCGGTTCTTCCATCTGTTGAAGAGTTCCCATATGCTATGCGTCTTGTGTCTGAGGTTTTATCTTCAAATGGCTCAACATCACAAGGTTCAATATGTGCATCAACATTGTCGCTTATGGCGGCTGGTGTTCCAATCAAAGCACCTGTTGCAGGTATCTCTTGTGGACTTGTGACTGAGGGTGACCGCTTTATGACAATGGTTGATATCCAAGGTCTTGAAGACTTCTTTGGTGATATGGACTTTAAGGTTGCAGGAACTAAAAACGGAATTACTGCAATTCAAATGGACCTTAAAATAGATGGACTTACTCCTGAAATTATAAAAGAGGCTCTTGAAAAAACACATACTGCTAGAAATTATATTCTTGATGAGGTTATGATTCCTGCAATACCAACACCTCGTGAAGAGCTTTCAAAATATGCACCAAAAATGCTTACAACCAAAGTCGCAGTAGAAAAAATTAGCGATGTTATTGGTAAGCAAGGTAAGGTTATTCAAAAGATTTGTGCAGAGTGCAACTGTAAGGTTGATGTTGAAGAAGATGGAACAATTTTTGTTTCAGCAATTGACCTTGACGACGCAAAGCGTGCAATTATGATGATTGAAACTATTGCAAATGACCCAGAGCCAGGCTCTATTTATAAGGGTATTGTAACAAGGATTATGAGCTTTGGTGCGTTTGTTGAAATTGCACCGGGCAAAGAAGGTCTTGTTCACATTAGCAGACTTGATGTTAAACGCACAGAAAAGGTAGAGGATTGTGTAAGCGTTGGGGATGAAGTTATCGTTAAGGTTCTTGAAGTTGATGAGCAAGGCAGACTCAATCTTTCAAGAAGAGATGCTTTGATTGAAGTTGAAGGTCTTGTTCCTGAAAATACAATTTCTGATGCACCTCCTCGTCGCTCTGGCGGTAGAGATTTTAATAGAAACGATAGAAGAAGATAGTAACAATAATTTTTGCAGGGGTGCTTTTGCATTCCCTGCATTTTTATTGTTGTATGGATATTTATGATGTGGTATAATATTTATGTTAAAAAAGAGATTTTGCATTTGTTTTTGCCACTCTTATTTTAAATTTAAGTGAAACATTAAAGGGGTATTTTTAATGGCGGTTTTAAAAGATGTTAAAAGGCTTGTTGTTAAGGTTGGCACATCTACTCTTACCTATGACACGGGAAAAATGAATATTCGTAGAGTAGCAAAGCTTTCAAGTGTATTATCTGACCTTGCAAACTCTGGAATAGAGGTTACCCTTGTGACTTCTGGAGCTATTGGCGTTGGTGTAGGCAAACTAGGGCTTTGCGCACGACCTACAGACACACAAGGAAGGCAAGCCGCCGCAACTGTTGGTCAGTGTGAGCTTATGTTTATGTATGATAAATTTTTTGGCGAGCATGGTCAAACAATTGGACAATTGCTTATAACAAAGGGCGATGTTGATGACCCTGTTAGATGCAAAAATCTTACAAATACTTTTGAAAAGCTTTTTGAGTATGGTGCAATTCCAATTGTGAATGAGAATGACAGTGTTGCAGTTGACGAAATCGTTTATGGTGATAACGATACGCTGTCGGCGATTGTTGCACGACTTATAAAAGCAGATGCACTTATAATTTTAACAGATGCAGACGGGCTGTATGATGCAGACCCGAGCGTTGATGAAAATGCACGGCTTATACCTGTTGTTGATGTCATTGATGACGAACTGTTAAAAGTGGCAGGTGGAAGTGGTTCAAACCGTGGAACAGGTGGAATGGTTACAAAACTTCACGCGGCACAAATCGCAACTAAGGCGGGGATTGATACAATTGTGATGAATGGTGCAACTCCCCAAGACATATACAAAGTATTGGAAGGACGACAGGTTGGAACATTTTTTAAATCAAGGAGGTAAATTAAAATGACCTTAAAAGATATGGGGCAACAAGCAGTAGTTGCAAAAAGAACTCTAGCGACGGCAACAACTAGTCAAAAAAATAACGCACTTCAAGCAATTGCAGATGCACTAAGAAATAATGCAGATGCTATAATTCAGGAGAATAAAAAAGATTTGGATAACGGTGTAAACGCAGGTTTTACAAAAGCACTTTTAGATAGACTCTCTCTTGACAAAGATAGGATTGACGCAATAGCGTGCAGTGTTGAGGATATAATTGCGTTACAAGACCCAGTGGGAAAAACACTGGGTGGAACAGTTAATAGCAGCGGTATGAAAATTGTAAAAGTGAGCGCTCCACTTGGCGTTATTGCAGTTATATATGAGGCGCGCCCTAATGTTACGGCAGACGCTGCAGCACTTTGCTTAAAGTCGGGTAATGCTGTTATTTTGCGTGGTGGTAAAGAGGCGATTAACTCTAACAAAATAATTGCAAGTGTAATGCGAGATGCACTCTTAAAAACTGATTTGCCACAGGACTGTATCCAGTTAGTTGAGGATACAAGCAGGCAAACGGCAAATGAACTTATGAAACTTAGCGAATATGTTGATGTGTTAATCCCTAGAGGTGGGGCGGGTCTTATAAAATCTGTTGTCGAAAATTCTACCGTGCCAGTTATTGAAACAGGCGTAGGAAACTGCCACACCTATGTTGATTCGGATGCGGACATTGGTATGGCTGTTGATATAGTTTATAACGCAAAAACATCTCGCCCTTCAGTTTGTAACGCTTGTGAAACTCTTTTAATTCATAAGGATGTTGCACAGTTTGCACTGATTGCAATTAGTGAAAAATTAAAAGAAAAATCAGTCACAATAAGAGGTGACGAAGTAACCTGTGCTATTTTGCCAAATGCAGTCCCTGCGAGTGTAGAGGACTGGGATAAAGAGTATTTGGACTATGAAATTGCTTGCAAAGTTGTGTCAGATATTGACGAAGCGATTGACCATATAACAAAGCACGGAACAGGGCATAGCGAATGTATTGTAACGGATAGTTATCATTCTTCACAAAAATTTTTAAACGAGGTTGATGCTGCAGCTGTTTATGTTAATGCGTCTACAAGATTTACAGATGGTGGCGAGTTTGGTTTTGGTGCTGAGATTGGAATTTCTACCCAAAAACTTCACACAAGGGGTCCGATAGGTCTTCCGGAGCTTACAACTGTAAAATATACGATTTATGGCAATGGCCAGATAAGATAAGGGGGAGCAAAAAATGGCGAAGTCTGGGGAAAAAAGCAAATGGGCGTTTCCGCTTGGTCTTGTTATAGTTCTTTTGGCTGTAGTGGGCTTAGTTTTTCTTGTTTTACTTAGTGTGGATGGAATACAAAAAATTACAGACAACGGGAAACAGAAAAAAGCATACGAATCTTTTTTGCTACCTATTGTAATGAATGACCCTAATACCTTTGATGACATAACTCAAGCAGATATGGAGCAGTTGCTAGACTCAACAATATGGTCACTTATCAAGAAAAATGTTGAAACAGATAAATACGATTATTTTGAGGACAAATTGCTTGTTCCACAAAAAGATGTTGAAAAGCAGTTTGCAAAAATGTTTGGAAAAGATGTAAAACCAAAACACCAAACAGTAAATGGCAGTGAATATCAGTTTGAATATGATGAGTCAAAGCAGGCTTACAAAATTCCTGTTTTTGGAATGGAAAATACTTACACTCCAAAGGTGCTAAAGATTGATAAAAAAAGTAGCTCAATAGTTCTTACAGTTGGATACATTTCAGGTTCTGAATGGACTCAAGATGAGCACGGGAAAATGGTTGAACCAGACCCTAGCAAGTATGTAAAAATCACACTTCGCACAAAGGGTGGCTCTAATTATGTAAGTGCTATTCAGGCAACTGACCCACCCGAAAAATTAAAATAAGTTAAAAAATAAAACCTTTTGGATGTTTAATTTCCAAGAGGTTTTTTATATTAAGATACATATGCAAAAAGAACCGTGCGGATACGGTTCTTTTTAGGCGAAACATTATTCAGATATTATGTTGAGTTTTTCAATACAAGATTTACACACCTTGTGCCCCTTAAACTCTACCATATCATCAACAAGGGAATCACAAAATATGCACGCAGGTGCATATTTGCGAAGAATAATTTTATCCCCGTCTGTGAAAATTTCGACGGAACTCTCACTATCGATAATATTAAAAGCTTTACGAAGCTCTTTTGGTAAAACCAATCGCCCAGCTTCGTCTATTGGTCTAACAATACCTGCGGATTTCATACGCCCACTCCCCATTCTTCGTTTCGATGTTTTATTAGGTTTTTCAACCTACACCCACAATATACCAAAAATTCCCAAAAAAGTCAATGAATTTTGAAATAAAAAGTCGAACATATTTTTAACAAATCCACAATATATTATTATAGGTGAGGTTATGATGAACTATATATGGGCAGGAATGATAGTTCTTGCCTTCTTCTCTGCAATAGCTCAAGGCAATATGCAAGCGTTATCGGATTCGGTTATGGTTGGTGGAACAGATGCAATAAATTTGTGTCTAAGGCTTTTGGGAATAATGTGCCTGTGGGGCGGGCTTATGAAAATAGCTGAGCGTTCAGGGCTTACAAATGCTCTGTGCAAATTGCTCAAGCCCTTTTTAAAAATCCTATTTCCAAAAATGGATTTAGACTCTCCAACAGCACAAGCAATCTCGATGAACATAACGGCAAACTTGCTAGGACTTGGAAATGCTGCAACACCATTTGGAATTGAGGCAATGAAAAGAATGAATGCCCAAAATCCGCAAAAAGGTGTTGCGACAAATGATATGGTAAAACTAGTAGTGCTAAACTCAGCATCGCTAAGAATTATACCAACGACTGTTGCAATGCTACGGCAACAGCACGGTTCAAAAGTTCCGATGGATATTATGACGGCGTCTTGGATAAGTTCGGCGGCTTCGCTTTTGGTGGGAATGACAATGGTTTGGATTTTGGGAAGGAGGGGAAAATAATGGCAGTGATTGGAGCTTGGGTTTTGCCATCTATGATTTTTTCTATAATCGTCTTTGGACTTTTTAAGGGAGTAAATGTGTTTGAATGCTTTGTAGATGGCGCAAAGGGAGGTATGAAAACCTTAGTGGGTATTATGCCGTCGCTAATAGGTCTAATACTTGCTGTAACAATGCTTAGGTCATCAGGTGCGCTTGATATATTGTCGTGGCTTATGAGCCCGCTATCAAAGCTTACGGGAATTCCTGATGAGGTAGTTCCGCTCGCTGTTTTAAGCCCTATATCGGGCAGTGGAGCGCTTAGTATGTATGAGTCAATGCTTAACAAATATGGCGTTGATAACAATATTGAGCGAGTTGCATCAATTATAATGGGCTCATCAGAAACCACATTTTATGCAATTACATTATATTATGGTGCAGTTGATGTAAAAAAGACAAGGCATACAGTACCTAGTGCTTTGAGTGCAGACCTTACAAGCTTTATAATGTCGTCTTGGATTGTGCGTTTGATGTTTTGACTTTGAGCGTATAATATGCTATTCTAAAAGTCGATTTTAAGATGAAAACGGGAGAGATTTATGCTTAATAAACAGGTAGAAAAAATATTACCACTTGTGCAAAAACCTGCAAGGTACACGGGCGGGGAACTTAATTGTGTTGTTAAAAATAAAGATGATGTAAAGCTTCGATTTGCCTTTTGCTTTCCAGATACATATGAAATAGGAATGTCTCACTTAGGGATGAAAATATTATATTCCCTAATTAATGACCGTGATGATGCGTGGTGCGAGCGTGTTTTTGCACCGTGGATTGATATGGAAGAGCAAATGCGTAAAAATGATATACCATTATATGCGCTAGAAAGTGGCGACCCAATTTCCCAGTTTGATATAATTGGTTTTACAATGCAATATGAGCTAAGTTATACCAATGTTTTGAATATGCTTGACTTGGCTAAAATTCCTGTTTTTTCAAAGGACAGGACAAGCCTGTCACAGATTGTGGTTGCGGGCGGACCTTGTGTTTGTAATCCTGAACCACTTGCCGATTTTATAGATATATTTTTGCTTGGCGAGGGTGAAGAAATAACAAACGAGTTAATAGACTTGTTGATTGAGCATAAAGAAAAGAATAGTACAAAATCAGAGTTTTTAAAAGATGCGTGCAAAATACAGGGCGTTTATATACCTGAGTTTTATGATGTTTTGTATAACGAAGATGGAACTATCAAAGATGTGGTAGCAAAACAGGGCGCACCTAAAAAGATTAAAAAAAGAATAATACAAAATTTGGACAATGTATATTACCCTTCGCATTTTGTTGTACCGTTTATTGAAACGGTTCACGATAGAGCTGTTGAAGAAATTTTTAGGGGCTGTATTAGGGGATGCCGTTTTTGTCAAGCAGGCTTTATATACAGACCGATAAGGGAAAAAAGTGCAAAGGTTGCAAACGAGCAGTGTAAAACTTTGTGTGACACGAGCGGGTATGACGAGGCATCGCTTTGTTCGCTAAGCACGAGTGATTATACGCAAATAAGCGAGCTTTTAAACGATATGCTAGACTGGACAAAGGGCGAAATGATAAATGTATCCTTACCCTCTTTGCGTGTTGACAATTTCTCGGACGAGCTTATTGAAAAATTAAAACTAATAAGGCGTAGTGGTCTTACCTTTGCGCCGGAGGCAGGAACACAAAGGCTTCGTGATGCTATTAATAAAAATATAACACAAGAAGAAGTTTTAAAAACTTGTAATAAAGCGTTTGAGGGTGGCTGGACTAGCGTAAAGCTTTATTTTATGCTAGGCCTTCCTACAGAAACGATGGAAGATGTGGAAGGTATTGCAAACTTAGCCCAAATGGTTGTTGATGAATTTTATAAAAATACTAGCAAGCCAAAGGGAAAAGGTGTAAATGTTAGTGTTAGTGCATCATCATTCGTGCCAAAACCGTTTACGCCGTTTCAATGGGAGCCACAAGACACTGCCCAAATGCTTACTGATAAGCAAAGTCGCTTGCAACAGTCGATAACAACAAGAAAAATAAAGCTAAGCTGGCACGATGTAAGCACTAGTGTTCTTGAGGGTGTGTTTGCAAGAGGTGATAGAAAACTTTGTGATGTTTTATACACAGCGTGGAAAAAAGGCTGTAAGTTTGATGGGTGGGACGAGCATTTTAAGTTTGATTTGTGGCAACAAGCCTTTGAGGAATGTTTAGTATCACCAGAATTTTATGCAAACCGAAAACGAGAGTTTGATGAAGTTTTGCCTTGGGACCATTTAGATTACGGAATAGATAAAGACTTTTTAATAAAGGAAAACCAAAAGGCTCATAGTGCGGTGACAACTCCCCATTGCAGACAAAAATGTGCAGGTTGTGGCTCAAATAGACTAAGTGGGGGTAAGTGCGATGCGATTGGTTAGAATACGATTTGAAAAAACGGGAAGGTCAAAATACATATCCCATCTTGATATAACACGCTGTATGTCAAGAGCACTAAAGCGTGCGCAAATCCCAATATGGTACACAGAAGGTTTTAACCCGCACCCGTATATGACTTTTGCACTGCCACTTTCACTTGGGATAGAGAGTCTTTGCGAATCTATGGACATTAAAATAGAAGGCGAAATGCAAAACGACCAAATCAAAGAGAGTTTATCAAAAGTTATGCCCACGGGGATTAAAATTGTTGATGTTTATGATGCGAAAATGGACGCCTGTGAAATAGCTTTTGCACAGTATGATATATTGCTAGAACTTTTAAGTGATGATGTTAATAACTTTGTTTATAGTGCAAAGGCATTGCTTGACTGCAATGAATTAATTGTGGAGAAGCTGGGTAAAAAGGGCAGAAAAAAAGTTTTAAAGCAAGTCAACTTAATTGAACATATAAAATCACAGGAAATCACAAGCAATGAAAAAGAGGTTAAAATAGTAGTGCAACTCTCAGCAGGTAGCAGTGCGAACATAAACCCGAATTTGCTTGTTGATATTTTATTGGAAAAAACAGGCGTAGAGCCTGAATCGATAAAAATTATAAGAAAAAGCCTGTATACAGAAAGTGGCGAGGAGTTTTTATAAATAGCTTGCAATCTAAATAAAAATATGATATGATATCAAAGCATTTGTTTCCAGGTCGTTTTGGCTATGGGGTTTAATGCCAAGCATTAGCTTAGTGTTGAAGCGGACGGTCCTCTGCACTTTTTGTGTTATGAACGTTCTGATTTTTAAGGAGGAGTATTAATAATGGACGCACTCAAAATTATAACAGAGGGTCAAATTAAAGAAGACAAACCAGTTTTTAATGTTGGTGACACTGTAAAAGTTCACGTTAGAATTCGTGAGGGTGAAAGAGAAAGAATACAGATTTTTGAGGGAACTGTAATTGCTCGTGGTGGCAGTGGAGTTTCTGAGACTTTCACAGTTCGTCGTTTAGCTTACGGCGTTGGAGTTGAAAGAGTATTTCCAATCAACTCACCTAATGTTGATAAAGTTGAAATTGTTCGCAAAGGTAAAGTTCGCAGAAGTAAACTATACTATCTTCGTAGTAGAGTTGGTAAGGCTGCAAAAGTTAAGCAAAAGATTTAATAGTGCAAAACATTTTAAAGGGACATTTATTTGTTCCTTTTTTGCTTTTATAATGGAATTTTATGTGCGTATGTAGTATAATAGTATTGTTTTATTTTTATCGCTTGTGATTGTTTTTGTTTGATTTTAAATAAAACAATTATGAGTGATAATCATATTTTAGGGGTGAAAAGCTTGCGGGATACACAGAGGTTTAAATTCACATTTAAAGATGATACAAAGCAAGCTGATTTCAAACACAAGGTTTTAATTTCTAAAATTTATGAGTGGATAAGTGCATTGCTAACATCTTTTATCATTATTTTTATTCTAATAGCTTTTGTATTTCGCGTTGTATCTGTTTCTGGCACTTCTATGGTTCCCACTCTTAGAGATTTTGATAGACTGGTTGTCAGCAATTTAAATGCAAAGTATAAAAGCGGTGATATTGTTGTTATATCACAACCAAATTTTACAAATGAAAATTTGATTAAACGCATAGTAGCCGTTGGTGGAGATACGGTTGATATTGATTATAATCAGGGCATAGTATATATAAACGGCAAGAGTATTGACGAGCCTTACATAAATTCTAAAACAAATTATCAGCCGTTTGATTCTTACGATTTTCCGATTGTTATTCCGGATGGTTATTTTTTTGTTATGGGGGATAATCGCAACAAATCGCTTGATAGTCGCTCGCAAAGCATAGGAGTTATTGATGAAAGGTATGTTTTTGGAAAAGTGTATTTTAGATTATTACCGTTTGATGAATGGAGGGTTTATTAGTGGAAAATTTGGAAAATAAAAGCTTTGATGATGAACAAATAAGTGACGGGGATTTAACAAGCGAAGTTAAAAATGATGTGCAGGCAGATAATATGCAAGAAGATGAAACTCAAGAAAACGAAACTCAAGAAAACGAAACTCAAGAAAACAAAACTCAAGAAAACGAAACGCAAAAGCCAGTAGGCAAAGGTGTTGAAACACTCTACGAGGCGGTTAGTGTTTTTATATCTGCGGTGACAATAATACTTGTGCTTTTCACATTTGGATGGAGATTTGTGGGTGTTGTAGGCAACTCAATGCTTCCAAACTTGCATAGCGGTGATTGGCTTATGATTTCACAATATAACCCTGTGGTTAAAAATGGAGATATAGTGGTTATTACTCAGCCTAATGACGCTGATGAAAATATTGTAAAGCGAGTAATTGCAACGGGTGGCCAAACTATAGACATTGATTTTAACTATGGCTATGTTTTTGTAAATGGTGAAATATTGAATGAGGACTATATAAATAACGCAACAACAGATAAGGCAGATATAGAATTCCCTATAGAAATTCCTAAGGGATATGTCTTTGTAATGGGAGATAATAGACAGGATTCAACGGATAGCCGTTCGTCTTATATTGGACTAATTAGAGAAGAATATATTCTCGGAAAGGCAGTTTACAATGTGTCCACAAAAGGTGGATTTGTAAAAATTGGGTGATAAAATGAGTAATTCGCAAAAGCAAGTTGTGCAGTGGTTTCCGGGGCATATGGCAAAAACACGAAGGCAAATCAAAGAGTGCCTTCCGCTTGTTGATGCTGTAACAGAGCTTGTTGACGCCCGTATTCCTCAAAGTAGCCGCAATCCAGAACTTGATGAGCTGACTTCAAACAAACCGCGTATAATTTTGCTTAACAAATCAGATATTGCAGATGATAGAGCAACAAAGCAGTGGATTAATTATTATGAAAGTCAGGGAGTGTGCGCGCTTGCAGTTGATTGCAGGACAGGCAAAGGGCTTGCGTCGTATGAGCCTCTTGTGAGAAAAGTTCTTAAAGATAAAATCGAATCCAATAACGCTAAGGGAATGTTGGGTAGACCGCTTAGAATTATGGTTGTTGGTATTCCAAATACGGGCAAATCATCGTTTATAAATCGTATGGCGGGAAAAAATCGTCTAAAAGTTGCAGACAGACCAGGTGTAACAAGGCAAAATCAATGGGTAGTTGCCGGTAATGGGATTGAGCTTTTAGATACGCCCGGTGTTCTTTGGCCAAAGTTTGAGGACAAAGAGGTTGGTGATAAAATTGCATTTATAGGTTCTGTTAAGGATGAAATAATGGATGTGGAAACAATTGCAGTTAGGCTCATTGATGTTTTAAAAACCGACTACGCAGACAGATTGTGCGATAGATACAAGCTACAGTCTGATAGTGTAAAATTAGAATCTCACGAGATTTTAGACGAAATAGGAAGAAAAAGAGGTATGCTAGTGCGTGGTGGCGAAATTGACACAGAGCGTGCAGCAAATATGCTTTTGGATGAATATAGGGGTGGAAAGCTTGGTAGAATTACCCTTGAACGCCCTCCTAAATAATGCTAGTTTAAGAGCGTGAAGGGAAAAATTATGACGTATGAGTATGAGCAAATAGCGATAAATGACGGCTTTAAAATAGTTTGTGGTATCGACGAGGCAGGCAGAGGTCCTCTTGCAGGTCCTGTGTTTGCGGCAGCTGTTATATTGCCTATGAATTTTGAGATAGAGGGTCTAAATGATTCTAAAAAACTTACGCAAAAAAAGCGTGAACAGCTGTTTGATGTAATTGTAGAAAATGCAGTTTCTTATAGCATTGCAACAGCAACAGAAATAGAAATAGATGAGATAAATATCCTCAAAGCCACATTCCTTGCAATGAATAGGGCGGTAGATGGGCTTGAAGTTCAACCTGATATAGCGCTAATTGACGGCAATCAAAAACCAGGTCTTAAAATTGAAGAGAGAACAATGGTAAAAGGCGATGCAAATTCGATTTCAATTGCGGCGGCATCTATTCTTGCAAAAGTGAGCAGAGATAGATATATGGTAGAGCTTTCAAAAATTTATCCGCAGTATTTTTTTGAAAAACATAAAGGATATGGCACAAAGTTGCACTACGAAATGCTAGAGCAACACGGGATATCACAAGTGCATAGAAGAACTTTTTTAAAAAAGCTTTTGGAGCGTGAATAGTTTGCAAAGTGCAAGTGTTAGAGGCAAAATTGGAGAGCGTTGTGTTGCAAGATATCTTCGTGATAAAAAATATGAAATAATCGGTGCAAATTTTCATACAAGATTTGGTGAAATAGATATAATAGCAACAAAAGGAAAATATATAGCCTTTGTAGAAGTTAAAACAAGAAGTGAAAATAGCCTGTATTCCCCTGCACAAGCAGTCGATGCAAGAAAGCAAGGAAAGCTTCAAAAAACAGCATTGCTTTATCTGTCTAAAAATAAAACAGATTTGCAACCAAGGTTTGATGTTGCTGAAGTTATAATGGATTCAAACGAAAATGTTTTAAATATCAATTATATTGAAAATGCATTTTAATAATTTTTTATTTTTAAAGAGGGGATATTGATGAAACTTTTTGATTTGCACTGCGATACTATAACTGAATGTAGCATTGAAAATAAAAAGCTCTTAAAAAACGATTTGCATATTTCAATCAAAGGCGCACAATATCTAAACGAGTGGGTTCAACTTTTTGCAATATGGATGCCAGACGATTACAGAGGCGAGCAGGCTTGTCGGTATTTTGAAAATATTTATCATACATATAATGAGCAAATGAATAAAAATAAAAAGCTTATTTCAAAGTGTACAACAGGCAAAGAAATTGAGCAAGCTATACAAAGTGGCAAGTTTGCAAGCGTTTTGACTGTTGAGGGCGGGAGTGCAATAGCAGGGGATTTAGATAGGATTGACTATCTTTATGACCTTGGTGTAAGGCTTGTAACACTTACTTGGAATGGCTCTAATGAAATTGCAAATGGATGTATGTCAAAGGACGAGAGCGGGCTTACAAGTTTTGGTAAAGACGCTGTTTTAAAAATGCACGACTTAGGTATTATAGTTGACGTGTCGCATTTAAATGATGCAGGTTTTTATGATGTTGCACAGCTTTCACAAGATAGTGGCAAACCTTTTATAGCGACTCATTCAAATAGTGATTTTATATGTGCTCATAAAAGGAATTTGACAAATGAACAGATAAATATAATAATAGAAAACGGTGGACTTATTGGAATAAATTTATTCTGGCAGTTTGTTGGTGCAGATAGCTGTGATTTTGTTTATCGTCATATTTATCATATGCTTTCCTTAGGCGCTCAAAACACAATAGCAATGGGCAGTGATTTTGATGGTTGCACAACTGTTACACAGCTATCAGGTATTGATAAAATGCCTATACTTTATGATTATCTTTTAAGTCGCAATATTGAACAAAAAGTTGTTGATGCAATATTTTTTGACAATGCATATAATTTCTTTATAAACAATTTAAGCTAACAGATGAGGGGAAAATTATGTTTTATACAAGCACAAGAGACAAAAGTGTTAAAGTAACATCAGCACAGGCAATTACTATGGGGATTTCAAAAGAGGGTGGACTGTTTGTCCCACAGGAGTTTCCACAGCTTTCAAAAAAAGACATAGAAGAAATTGCAAAGCTTGATTATATTGGTCGAGCAAAGGCAATATTATCATTATATCTTACAGATTTTTCGCAAGAGGAGTTGGACAAGTGCGTAAACGGTGCGTATGCAAAAGGCAAGTTTAGCTCAAATGCGGTAGCCCCAATTGTAAGTCTTGACGGCAATGCAAATATATTAGAACTGTGGAGAGGACCTACCTGTGCATTTAAGGATATGGCATTGCAACTGCTTCCATACTTGCTTACAACAGCTAGTGCAAAGGTAATTCCGGATAAGCAGGTTTTAATTCTAGTTGCAACTTCAGGCGATACGGGCAAGGCGGCACTTGAAGGGTTTAAAGATGTTGACTCAACAAAAATCTTAGTCTTTTATCCCGAAGATGGTGTTAGCGAAATGCAAAAGCTACAAATGACAACGCAACAGGGAGATAATGTTGGAGTTTGTGCTATTTATGGTAATTTTGATGATGCACAAAATGGCGTAAAATCTATTTTTACAAACAAAGAAGTGGCAGAAAAACTAGGAGAGTCTGGTGTTATATTATCCTCGGCGAATTCTATTAACTGGGGCAGACTTGTTCCTCAAATTGTATACTATGTAAGTGCGTATTGTGATATGGTTTCAAACGGAACGCTAAAAAATGGAGAGCCTATGAATGTTGTAGTTCCAACGGGCAACTTTGGAAACATACTTGCAGCCTATTATGCAAAAAAAATGGGCGTTCCAATCGGCAAGCTTGTTTGTGCGTCAAATGCTAATAATGTTTTAACAGACTTTTTAAAAACAGGCAAATATGACCGTAACAGGGATTTTTATACAACAACATCTCCATCTATGGACATCTTAATTTCAAGCAACCTTGAAAGGCTACTTTTTGACCTTAGTGGCAATGATGACGAGCGAGTAAAAGAGTGGATGAACAGCCTTGACATAAATGGTGTTTATGATATTGGTGAGGATATGTTTGCAAAAATAAAAAAGCTTTTTGATGCAGGTTTTTGTGATGATGATGGAGCGAGAAAAGCAATAAAAGAAACTTTTGACAATCAAAAATATCTTTGTGACACACACACAGCAGTAGCGGTGGATGTTTATAATCAGTATGTAAAAGCAAATAGTGACGATATACCTACAATAATTGCATCCACAGCAAGCCCGTACAAATTCTCAAAAAGCGTTTTAGAGGCGTTGCAACCAGTGTCGCAAGAGCTTGATGAATTTGAAATTTCAGAAATTTTATCGAAAAAAACCGGTGTAGAAATTCCACCGCAGCTTGCAGAGCTTAAAAGCAAAAAGGTAAGGTTTAGCGATGTGTGCGAAAAAGATGATATGATAAAACAGGTTTTTGCTATGATTTAATAAAAAATGGCGGTGGATTTTAAACCCCCGCCACTTAAAATTTTATTATTATAAAACAACTTGCTTATTGAACATCAGGGTAAGATTCTTCTCTAACTCTAAAAGTTCCACATAGCGTATCATCACAACGAGTTGTAGTAGGTTTGCAGTTACCAACTTCAATAGTTCTTGCTGTGCAAGTGTATTTTCCGTGATGATAATGACATTCGTCAACAGAGCATTTAATTTTTTCGTTACAATCCATTTTAAAGTCCCTCCTTTCAAAATTATTTTAACCAATTAACACGAATAAATGAGGTTTATAAAATGTCAATTTTCGCAATTGGAGATACACATCTTTCCTTGTCCACTGATAAGTCAATGGATATATTCAAAGGTTGGAGTGATTACATAAAAAGACTTGAAAAAAATTGGCAAGCGGTAGTGTCTAAAGAGGACACTGTTGTTATTCCGGGTGATATATCATGGGCGATGGACCTTAAAGATGCCAAGGAAGATTTTGAGTTTTTAAATAATTTGGCAGGGAATAAAATACTTTTAAAAGGTAATCACGACTATTGGTGGTCAACAATGAAAAAAATGAATGGGTTTTTAGAGCAAAACAAATTTAACTCAATTCAATTTTTGTTTAACAACGCAATAGAAGTTGGTGAGTTTGCGATTTGTGGTACTCGTGGTTGGTTTTTTGATGATGAATCAAGCGACGCGCAAAAGGTTTTGCTAAGAGAGGTTGGAAGACTTAAAACATCAATAGATTGTGCAAAAAAAACAGGCAAAGAGCCAATTGCTTTTTTACATTATCCACCAATAACAGAGCTTGCAGTTTGTGAACCTATTATGAAGGTTCTTAAAGAAAATCAAATTAAGCGGTGCTATTATGGTCATTTGCATAGCGAATCATTAAAAAGAGCATATAGAAATGAGTATGATGGCATAAAATTTGATGTTGTATCGGCAGACTTTTTAGAGTTTTGCCCAAAAATTATAGAAAAGGTTTAATTCATAATTTTAACATAAAAAAATACTAGAAATTTCATAAAATTTCTGATATAATGAATTAGTTTAAACATAAGTTAAATAGAAGTAGGAAAGCGAGAGGATTTTTAAATGAGTTTAAAAACTTCAAAAAAGATTGAGACAAATGTATATGAGCTTGAAATATCAATAGATGCTGTTACCTTTGAGCAAGCAGTTCAAAAGGCATACAACAAGCTTAAAAATAAGATAAGTGTTCCTGGCTTTCGTAAGGGCAAAGCACCAAGAGCAATGATTGAAAAAATGTATGGTGTAGAATTGCTTTATGAAGATGCTATTGAGATTGTTTACCCAGAAGCTGTTGAGAGCGCAATTAAAGAGGCAGACCTAAAAATTGTAGATATGCCATATGATGTTGAAGTTCCTGAAATTGGCAAAGATGGTGCGCTTATCAGACTTAAAGTCACAGTAAGCCCTGAAGTTGAGCTTGGAGATTACAAGTCACTTGAGGCAACAAAAATTCCAGTTATCGTAGAGGATTTTGAAATTGATGAGCAAATAAACCAAATGCTTGAGAGAAACGCACGCTACATCAGCATCGAGGATAGAGATATTATTGATGGTGATATGGTTTCAATCAACTTTGAAGGCTTTGTAGATGGAGTAGCTTTTGAAGGTGGTAAGGCAGAAAATTATGACCTAACAATTGGTTCTGGTGCATTTATTCCAGGGTTTGAAGACCAACTTATTGGACACAAATCAGGTGAGGAATTTGATATAGATATCAAGTTCCCAGCAGAATATGCAGAAAATCTTGCGGGTAAAGATGCAGTATTTAAAATAAAAATAAATGAAATCAAGCAAAAGGAGCTTCCAGAGCTTGACGATGATTTTGCAAAGGATGTTAGCGAGTTTGATACAATTGACGAGCTAAAATCAGACCTTCGCAAACAACTTGAAGAGAGAAAAACAAACGAGATAGAGGCAAGCGTTGAAGAGCAACTTCTAGAGCAACTAGCAGGACTTGTAAAGGCTGAAATTCCTCAAGTTATGATTGAAAAAACAATGGACGATAGCGTAAATGAATTTGCTTATCGTATGCAGTCTCAAGGAATGGATCTTGATACATATCTCCAATTTACAGGTATGACAAAAGAAGATTTCCGTGAGAGCCTTCGTGAAAAATCAGAAACTCAAGTAAAAATTGATTTAGCTCTTGAGAAGATTATAGAGCTTGAAAAATTTGAGGTAACTCCAGAAGCTCTTGAGGGTGAATATCAAAAGTTTGCGCAAATGTATGGCGTTGAAATTGACGTTGTTAAAAATGCTATTCCAGAAGAGGATGCAAGCTCAGGACTTAGAACAACTCAGGTTCTTGATTTACTCAAGGAAAATGCAAAGATAATCGAAAAAAAGCCGGAAAATGCAGACGATGAAAAAGAAGAAAAAACAGAGAAAAAGCCTGCTGCAAAGAAAGCTACAACAAAAAAAGCTGACGATGAAAAGGCAGAAAAAAAGCCTGCTGCAAAGAAAACTACAACAAAAAAAGCTGACGATGAAAAGGCAGAAAAAAAGCCAGCTGCAAAGAAAACTACAACAAAAAAAGCTGATGATGAAAAAGCAGAGAAAAAAACTGCTACAAAAAAGCCAGCAGCTAAGAAAACAACAGCAAAAAAAGCAGAGGCTGAAGAAAAATAGTTACAAAGTTTATAACTTAACATACTTGTCAATAATCAATATAAGGAGGTTAATGTTTTATGAGTTTAGTTCCATATGTTATAGAGCAAACAAACAGGGGAGAGCGTTCATATGATATTTTTTCCCGATTGCTCAATGATCGAATAATCGTTCTTTCTGAGGAAGTTAACGATACAACCGCAAGCCTTGTTGTTGCACAACTTTTATACCTTGAGGGTCAAGATGCGGAGAAGGATATAAGCCTTTACATTAATAGTCCTGGTGGTTCTGTTACTGCAGGGCTTGCAATTTACGATACAATGCAATATATAAAATGCGATGTTTCTACAATTTGTATGGGTCTTGCCGCAAGTATGGGCGCATTCCTTCTTTCATCAGGCGCTAAGGGCAAGAGATTTGCTCTTCCTAATAGTGAAATAATGATTCACCAGCCTTCGGGTGGTGCAAAGGGGCAAGCAACAGACATAAAAATTGTTGCAGACCATATTCTTAAAACAAAAGAAAACTTAAATAGAATTCTTGCAGAGAATACAGGTAAGCCAATCGAAATAATAGCTCAAGATACAGAACGCGATAATTTTATGGGTGCTCAAGAGGCTCTTGAGTACGGGCTTATCGACAAAGTTCTTTTAAAGAGATAAATTCTATGGGGGTATTTTGATGCCGAGAGATGACGAAAGAGATAATTCTATAATTCGCTGTTCGTTTTGCAACAAAACACAGGACCAAGTTGAAAAACTTATCGCAGGTCCTGGCGTGTTTATTTGCGACGAGTGTGTTGCTCTTTGTCAAGATATCATTGAGGAAGATGCGCCACAGCGTAAGAAGCAACCAACATTAAACACCAAAAAAGTCTTGCCAAAGCCACAAGAAATTAAAAAAATGCTTGACGAGTATGTTATCGGGCAAGACGACGCTAAAGTTTGCCTTAGTGTTTCAGTATATAATCACTATAAAAGAATATTCTATGGCGACAGCTCTGATGTGGATATTCAAAAGAGCAATGTGTTACTTTTGGGCCCTACGGGTGTAGGTAAAACTATGCTTGCACAAACCCTTGCAAAAATCCTTGATGTTCCGTTTGCCATTGCAGATGCTACGACTCTTACAGAGGCGGGCTATGTTGGTGAGGATGTTGAGAACATTTTGCTAAGGCTTATTCAAGCTGCAGATTATGATGTTGAGCGTGCGCAAATGGGCATCATTTATGTTGACGAGATTGACAAGATTGCAAGAAAATCTGAAAATCCGTCAATTACCCGTGATGTAAGCGGTGAGGGTGTTCAGCAAGCACTTTTAAAAATTCTAGAGGGTACTGTTTCCAATGTTCCTCCGCAAGGCGGAAGAAAGCATCCGCAACAAGAGTTTATACAAGTTGACACAACAAACATTTTGTTTATTTGTGGTGGAGCTTTTGACGGAATTGAAAAATTAGTTGAAAAACGAAAAGGAAATTCTGGACTTGGCTTTGAAGCAGAAATTAAAGCAAAGGCTGAGATGGACCTTTCAGAAGCAATGAGCAGTGTAATACCTCAAGATTTAGTAAAATATGGATTAATTCCTGAAATAGTTGGAAGAATTCCAGTAATTACAGCTTTGAAGTCGCTTGACAAGGAGTCGCTTGTGCGTATATTGTTAGAGCCAAAAAATGCTCTTGTAAAACAATATAAAGAGCTGTTTAAAATGGATGAAGTTGAACTTGAGTTTGAAAAGCCTGCGCTTGAGGCAATTGCAGACCAAACTCTAGAGAAAAAGACAGGAGCTAGAGGGCTTCGCTCTATTTTGGAGAAGGTTCTTCAACCAATTATGTATGATATACCTTCTGACCACACAATAGAAAAAGTAACAATAACTAGCCAATGTGTTGTTGATGACCTTCCACCATTACTTGAAAAAAATCCAAACAAAAAGCCGACAAAGCTTTTTTCAACATCACCTCCTTCGAAAAAAACGAGGGGTACAGCAGTATAAAATTTTAAGCGGAGATTTTCTCCGCTTTATTTTTATTTTAATACCATTAGCTATTACATTAGCATTGTGGCTGTTAATTGTTGATTATAATACGAAAATATTGTATAATTAATTTTATATTTAAAGGTCGAATAATAATGTTTAAATAGATTTTCAGTGGAGATATTTTATGAGTAAAACAGAACTGATAGAACAAAAAATGCCGATAGTTGCATTACGAGGGCTAGTAGTTTTCCCTAATATGGTTTTGCATTTTGATGTGGCAAGGAAAAAATCAATAGAAGCTGTGCGTGTCGCTATGGATAAAGACCAGGAGCTTTTTTTGGTTGCACAAAAAGACTTGAGGGTTGAAGATCCTCAGCTTTCTGATTTATACAAAACGGGTGTTATAGTTCAAATCAAACAAATAATTCGCCTGCCAAATAGCGAGGCAATTAGAGTGGTTGTTGAGGGTGTAGCGCGTGCAAGAATAGAAGAGCTTTTTGATGATAAACCATATCTTTGCGGTATTGTTAAAGAGAGAAGAAGCTCAAAAGTGTCTAGTAAAAATGCTGATTATGAAATGGCGATTGTAAGAAAAGCCAAAGATATTTTTGATGAGTATGCAGAGGTTGTACCAAAAATGTCACCAGATATAATGCTTAGTGTTATTTTAGACGAAAGTTCAGACACTTTGTCTGACTATATCGCATCAGTGTTAACTATTGAATACGAAGAAAAACAAAAAATTCTAGATATATTAAATCCAATAAAAAGGCTTGAAAATCTTTGTGCAATTCTTGCTAGAGAGATAGAGCTTTTAGAAATTGAAAATGATATTGCAAGGCGAGTTGCCGAGCAGGTAGATAAAAATCAAAAGGATTATTATCTGCGTGAGCAAATGAAGGCAATTAATATGGAGCTAAACGATGGTGACGATTCGTCAAATGAAATTGAAGAGTATCGCACAAAAATAAAAAAGCTTAAAGGTTGCGATGAAGAGAGCAAGGAAAAACTTCTAAAAGAGTGCGACAGACTAGAGAAAATTGGCAACTCATCCTCGGCGGAGGCTGCAGTTGTTAGAAACTATATAACAACTTGCCTTGAGCTTCCTTGGGGCGTGTATACTAAAGATAATTTAGATATTGTAAAGGCTCAAAAAATATTAGAAAAAGACCATTATGGCCTTGAAGAAGTTAAAGAAAGAATTATAGAGCTTATTGCAGTGCGCAAGTTGTCACCTGATATAACAGGTCAAATAATTTGTCTTGTAGGACCTCCAGGAGTTGGAAAAACATCAATAGTAAAAAGTCTTGCAAACGCAATGGGCAGAAAATATGCAAGAATATCTCTTGGTGGAGTTCGTGACGAGGCGGAAATTAGAGGGCATAGAAAAACCTATATCGGCTCAATGCCGGGAAGGTTAATTAAAGCTATGACAACGGCAAAAAGTAGCAATCCACTTATTTTATTAGATGAGATTGACAAGCTAGGCGCAGACTATAAGGGCGACCCTTCATCAGCACTTTTAGAGGCACTCGATGGCGAACAAAACTTTGCATTCGTTGACCATTACATAGAAATTCCATTCGATTTTAGCAAGGTGCTTTTTATTACAACAGCTAATGACAAGTCTACAATTCCTGCACCATTGCTTGACAGAATGGAAGTTATAGAGCTTTATAGCTACACGCACGAGGAAAAGTTTAATATAGCAAAAAAACACCTTGTTCCAAAGGCTACTAAGGCGCACGGGCTTAAAGCTACAAATCTTAAAATTGATGACGAAGCACTTCGCATAATTATTGATGGATATACAAGAGAAGCGGGCGTTAGAAAGCTGGAGCGCCAAATAGCAAAGGTTTGCAGAAAAGCTGCCGTTGGTATTGCAAAAGAGGATTTTAAAAAAATGCAGGTGAAACCAAAGGACTTAGAGGATATTTTGGGTCCTGTTAAATATAAAATCGACGACATAACGGGTGACGAAGTAGGAGCTGTAAACGGTCTTGCTTGGACATCTGTCGGTGGCGAAATGTTAAAAATAGAGGTTGCAGTTTTAAATGGAAAAGGCAATTTAGAGCTTACAGGCTCACTTGGCGATGTGATGAAAGAGTCTGCAAAAGCTGCAATTAGTTACATTAGAAGCCGTGCGGATAAGCTCGATATTGATGAGAATTTTTATAAGGAAAAAGATATTCACATTCATGTTCCAGAGGGTGCAGTTCCAAAAGACGGACCATCTGCAGGCGTTACAATTGCAACAGCCTTGGTGTCTGCATTGTCAAAAACCGCTGTGAGTGGGGAAATTGCAATGACAGGTGAAATAACACTTAGAGGAAAAGTTCTTGCAATAGGTGGACTTAAAGAAAAATCAATGGCGGCATATAGGGCAGGTATAAAAACAATAATAATCCCGAGCGATAATGTTGCAGACATCGCACTAATAGATAGTGCAGTGAAAAATGCAGTTGAATTTATACCGGTAGATAAGCTAGAGCAAGTTTTTGACAAGGCGCTTACAAAGTCACAACAAAGGTCAACAATAGCGCTTGAAACACAGTATAAAAGTGATGTAGGTGTAGGTTATGAGATTTGATAATGCACAGTTTGAGGCATCTTTTGGCACTTTTGAGCAGATGCCAAAATCAGCTTTGCCTGAGATAGTTTTTGCAGGCAAGTCAAATGTTGGAAAGTCATCATTGCTTAATAAAATATTAAATCGCAAGGCGCTTGCACGAGTTAGCTCCTCACCAGGAAAAACTATAACAATAAATTTTTTTAAACTGGAAAATGCAAGGCTTGTTGATTTGCCGGGATACGGTTATGCAAAAGTGTCACACAGTGAAAAAATTCGCTGGGGAAAAATGATGGAGTCGTATTTTAATTCAAACAGGGATATAAGGCTTGTTGTTCAGTTGCTTGATATGCGACATAGCCCGACAAAAGATGATTTTCAAATGCTTGATTATTTAACACAGCTTGATTTTCCGTTTATAGTAGCACTTACAAAAAGTGATAAGCTAAACAAAACACAATATAAAAATCAGCTTGAAAAACTAACACAAGAGCTTTCACCGTTTAATGCACAGCAGATTATTCCTTTTTCTGCTAAAAGCGGTGAGGGTGCAGTTGAAATAAAAAGAGCAATTGAAAAATCGCTTAACTAGGATTTGTAAAAAGGGGACTTTAAAATGTTTGTTTCAGATTGTTTATCAATAAATGAAAAGGGAAACCTTACAATAGGTGGTTGCGACACAGTAGAGCTTGCAAAAAAGTATGGAACACCTCTCTATGTTTTTGATGAAAACCAAATAAGGCAAAATTGCCGTGATTATGTAAAATCAATTGAGGATAATTATAATGGCAACGGTCTTGTAATTTATGCGAGCAAGGCTTTTTCATGCCTTGAAATGTGCAGAATTTGTGCATCAGAAAATATGGGGCTTGATGTGGTGTCAGGCGGAGAATTGCATACAGCATTAAAGGCAGGTTTTCCGGCGGAAAAAATCTTTTTTCACGGAAATAATAAAACAAAACAAGAGCTAGAACTTGCACTGTCAAATGATATTGGAAGAATAATTGTTGATAATTTAACTGAGCTTGAGATGCTAAATAACCTTGCAAATGCACAGGGCAAAATTGCAAAAATAATGTTTAGAATCAAGCCAGGTATTGATGCCCATACACACAGCTTTATAAGAACAGGGCAGATAGATTCTAAGTTTGGATTTGCACTTGAAACGGGCGAAGCTATGGATGCTATAAAGCTTGCAAAAACTATGGAGAATGTTGAGCTTTGTGGAGTGCATTGTCACATTGGCTCTAATATTTTTGAGGTAGAGCCATTCGAGCTTGCTGCAAAGGTTATGGTCGAATTTATAGCAAAAATAAAGCAGGAAACAGGCATAGAAATACAAGAGCTAAACCTTGGTGGTGGCTTTGGTATCAAGTATTTGTCAAGTGATGAGCCTGTGGCATACGGCGACTATATGGGCAGAGTTGCAAAGGTTGTAAATAGCACTTGTGAAAAACTCAGTGTAGCAATTCCGAAGATTTTAATCGAACCTGGCAGGTCTATAGTTGGTTCAGAGGGCATAACCCTTTATACCGTTGGAAATGTTAAAGAAATACCAGATATACGCACCTATGTTGCAGTAGACGGTGGGATGACAGATAATCCACGCTACATAATGTATCAATCAAAGTATGAGCTTATGTGTGCAAACAAAGCAAGCGAGCCAAAAACAAAGGTGGTGACTGTTGCAGGTAAATGTTGCGAGAGTGGCGACCTAATTCAAGAAGATACAAAGCTACAAGATGTGGAAACGGGCGACACAATAGCAGTCTTGTCAACAGGTGCATACAACTATTCAATGGCGTCAAATTATAACAGAATTCCTCGTCCTGCTGCAGTTATGGTAAACAACGGACAAGCAAGGGTTATAATAAATCGTGAAACTTATGACGATATCATAACAAATGATGTTTAATCTAAGTTAGAACTGCATAAAGATGATACCATTTGCTTTTTAAAGGCGAATGGTATTGCTGTTTTAATTTAGATTTTTAAATATTAAAATTTGTATAGGCTTGCTTTACTTTCAAGGTTTAATGTGCTAAAATTTAATAAAGTAGTAGAGGGGGCGTTTGCTTTGAGTAGTAAAATAAAAGATGATAATATGGACTTTTTATTTAAAGCTATTTTAGAGCTTGAAGATATAGAAGAGTGCTATGAATTTTTTGAGGATTTGTGTACAGTCAATGAGCTTAAATCAATTTCACAGCGTATAGTGGTTGCAAAAATGCTTACTCAAAAAAGAGTGTATAGCGATATTGTGACACAAACTGGTGCCTCAACTGCAACAATTAGCCGTGTTAATCGTTCGCTTAGCTATGGTTGTGGCGGGTATGATAAGGTCTTTGCTAGAATTGACAAAAAGGAAGGTAAAAGATGACTTACTGCGATTTTGCAGAGTTTTATGATATTTTAACTGAAGATGTGGATTATAATTTGCAAGCAAAATACCTAACAACCCTTTTAGCTGAAAACGGGGTGGATTTAGGTATTCTGCTTGATTTAGCTTGTGGTACTGCAAGGCTTTCAATTCCTCTATCAAACGCAGGATTTGATGTTATTGCAGTTGATGAGAGTCAGGAAATGTTAAGTCGTGCTAGAGATAATATCGAGCAAAGTGGAGCAAAAAATATTATGTTGCTAAATCAAAGTATGCAGGAGCTTGACCTTTATGGCACTATTGATGCTGCGGTATGTATGCTTGATAGTCTAAATCACCTTGAAAGTATTGAACAAGTAAAACAAGCAATTGCAAGGGTTTCACTTTTTATGAATTTAAACGGAATCTTTATTTTTGATGTAAACACAAAGTATAAACATAGAGAAATTTTGGGCGATAATACATTTGTGATTGAGGATGAGAATTTATATTGCGTTTGGCAAAACGATTTTTATGAAGAAGATTGCTCGGTTGATATATCTTTGGACTTTTTTTATGAAACCGATGGTAAATACATAAGAACGAATCAACAGATTAGTGAGCGAGCATATGATATAGATGAGATTAGTTCAGTTCTTTTGCAAACAGGATTTGAAGTTTTAAAAATATATGATGATATGAGCAAAAATCCAATAAAAGAAAAAACACAAAGGGCAGTTTTTGTTGCAAGGAAGGTAAAATAAATGGCAAAATTAGTTAGATGTATTTCAAGTGATGGAACGCTTAGCATTATGGCAGCGGACACAACAGACATCGTTGCAAAGGCAACGCAAATTCACGGCACAACTCCTGTGGCATCGGCGGCACTTGGCAGATTGCTTACAGGTGCAAGCCTTATGGGCTCAATGCTCAAGGGTGATAATGATAGCATAACACTTCGCCTAAATGGTGGCGGCGATGCAGGCTCGATTATTGCCGTTTCCGACAGTATTGGGAATGTTAGAGGCTATGTTTCAAACCCAAATGTTGAATTGCCTTTGAACTCTAAGGGTAAGCTTGATGTTGCCGGTGCAGTAGGCACAGACGGCTTTTTAACAGTGATGAAGGACTTAGGGCTAAAAGAACCTTACATAGGTCAAACACCCATTGTAACGGGTGAAATTGCAGAGGATATAACAAGCTATTATGCAACAAGTGAGCAGACACCAACGGTTTGTGCACTCGGCGTGCTTGTTGATTCACGGGATAATTCAATAATCAATGCTGGAGGGTTTTTAATCCAGCTGTTGCCAACGGCATATGATGACACAATAGATGCTGTTGAAAGATGTATAAAAGATGTTTTGCCAGTCACAACAATGCTTCTTCAAGGATTTACACCCCAAGAGATTTGCAAGGCTGTTTTGCCGGAGTTTAATTTAGAAGTGCTTGACGAATCTTCGCCCGAATATAGATGCAATTGCTCAAGACAAAGGGTGCAAAGCGCTTTGATAAGTATGGGACAGGAAGAACTTACGGAAATATCAAAAGATGAGCAGACAGAGGTTTGTTGCCATTTTTGTACACAAAAATATAGTTTTTCATCTAGTGAAATAAAAGAGATTCTAAAAAATGCAAAAAAATAATAAAAAGTTTAAAACAAGTATTGACATATTAATAAAATTGTAGTATAGTAGTCTTCGTCGCTGATACACAAACATTGTTTTGCGACATCGTGGGAGCATAGCTCAGCTGGGAGAGCATCTGCCTTACAAGCAGAGGGTCACAGGTTCGAGCCCTGTTGTTCCCACCACCCTTTTTAAAATGGCAAGGGAATTTGGCCCGGTAGTTCAGCTGGTTAGAATGCTAGCCTGTCACGCTAGAGGTCGACGGTTCGAGCCCGTTCCGGGTCGCCATTTT
>CAZEKQ010000009.1:0-50187 GCA_964512735.1 uncultured Eubacteriales bacterium
CCCGCGATCCGAATCAAAGAAAGGCGACACGAGCAAACCCTCTGTTATCCTTTCAGTCGGTTTTCCCCCGTGACCCCCATCCGTTACGGTGTGGCAGGTTTGTTGGATATGGTTAAGTTTAAAACACAGATGGTAAATGTGTGAGTTTATATTTAATGCTATTTTGCTTTTACTTTTAGACATAGATATTTGGTGCGTAGTTTAATATTTAGTAGTATTTAATCTTTAATTTTAGACACAAGTATTCAATGTGTGGTTTGCATTTTAAAATTATATATTTTTTACGTTGTTTCCATTCATTTCTTTGCTCGCCCGCGATCCGAATCAAAGAAAGGCGACACGAGCAAACCCTCTGTTATCCTTTCAGTCGGTTTTCCCCCGTGCCCCCCATCCGCTACGGTGAAAGTAGTTTTATATTTAGGCAAGTTTTAGAAATTAAAAGCAATCAATAACTTTTATACATAAAAAACAAACATTCAAATCACAAATAAAAACATTTTAGTTTTTCATTTTAAACACAAACATTAAATACGGTATTCAATAATTAGCAACATTTTAGCCGAAAACACTTTGCTTAAAAAACACCCTACTTAGTTTTTAAGCAGAGTGTTTTTGATTTTATAAAATTATTTATTATCTTCATCTTTTTTCTTTTCATCAAAAAGTATCATTAAAGCCTCTTTTAAGACTTTTATATTTTGCTCATCCTTTGGCACTTTTACTGAAATATATGGCTTTGCACTTGCGTCTACCAAAATTTGTCCTTTCATAGCTTGAGATAGCTTTGAAACACCTTTCATATCTATTTCATTTACATACAAAAGCAGGTTGTCATTGTGCTGACTTATTTCATAAATACCAAGTTGTGCTGCCGTGTTTCTAAGCAGAGAAACTTCGATAAGTCCAAGTGCACTTTGCGGTGGGTCTCCAAAACGGTCTATTAGCTCGTCTGTAACATCCATTGCATCTTCAGTATTTCTAATATCTGCAATTCTGCGATAAATGCCAAGTCTTTGCGGAACACTTTGAATATAATTTTCAGGTATGTGTGCATCAATTTGCAAGTCGATTAGACACTCTTTTTGTTCTAGTTTTGGCTTGCTTTCTTTTTCTTCGTCAATTGCCTCGCTTAGAAGTCTTATATACATATCATAGCCAACAGATTCCATATGTCCGTGTTGTTGAGCGCCTAAAATGTTGCCCGCCCCACGAAGCTCTAAATCTCTCATTGCAATTTTAAAGCCAGAGCCAAACTCGGTATATTCCCTTATTGCAGACAGTCTGCGCGTGGCAATTTCACTAATTTCTTTGCCTTTTGTAAAGGTAAAATAAGCCGATGCCCTGCGTGATGAACGCCCAATTCTCCCCCTTATTTGGTGGAGTTGCGCAAGACCTAAAGCGTCTGAATTTTCAATAATTAGGGTGTTAACATTAGGTACATCCACGCCTGTTTCAATAATAGTTGTGCAAACTAAAACATCGATTTCGCCCTCTAGGAGTTTGCGCCAAACATCGCTTAGCTCTTCCTCTGTCATTTTGCCGTGGGCTACGGCTATTTGTGCGTCTGGCAAAAGCTGTGACAAATTATTTGCAACATTTGATATGGATTCGACCCTGTTGTGCATATAATAAACCTGACCGCCACGGCGTAATTCTTTTTCTATTGCATATAAAATAACTCCCTCATCGTACTCTAAAACATACGACTGAACAGGGTGCCTATCTTGAGGAGCTTCCTCAATAATTGACATATCACGAATTCCGGTCATCGCCATATTAAGAGTGCGTGGAATTGGTGTTGCAGAAAGGGTAAGAACATCCACATTTGGAAACATTTCTTTTAGTCGTTCTTTTTGAGCAACGCCAAAACGCTGCTCCTCATCAATAATAAGTAGCCCCAAATCTTTGAACTTAACATCTTTTGATATAAGCCTGTGAGTACCAACGATAAAATCAATGTTGCCACGGCGAACGCCTGATAAAATCTTTTTTTGCTGTGCGGGAGTGCGAAAACGAGAGAGCATTTCAACCTCTATGGGAAATCCGTCAAACCTTTTTAAAATCGTTTGATAATGCTGAAAAGCTAGAATAGTAGTTGGCACTAAAATTGCACATTGCTTGCCGTCTGCAATGCATTTAAAAGCGGCACGCAAGGCAACTTCTGTTTTTCCAAAACCTACATCACCGCACAAAAGTCTGTCCATTGGATATGGTTTTTCCATATCCCTTTTTATTTCGTCAATACATCGTAGCTGGTCATCTGTTTCATCGTATGGAAAGCGTCGCTCAAAATCGTTTTGCATATCAATATCGGGCGAGAACGCGTATCCAGGGGTTTTCATTCGCTTTGAATAAAGCTCTGTTAGCTCTTTTGCCATATCTTTGACAGCACCACGAACTCGGCTTTTGGCCTTTTCCCATTCGCTTCCACCAATTCGGTTAAGCTTAACGGCTCTTGACTCATCTCTAGCCCCGATGTATTTTGCAACTGTGTCAAGCTGTGTTACAGGCAGATACAAAACATCTTGTTTTGCGTATTTTATTTTTATATAATCCTTCGTAACACCGCCAACACTTAGACAATTTATTCCATCAAAAACACCAATACCATGTGACGATTGAACAACATAATCACCCTTGTGCAATTCGTCAAGGCTTGTAAATGCGTTTGTAATTTTCTTTGACTTTAGCTTTTTAGATTTTTTACTTTCTGTCTGTCTTCCTTGGGTTATGATTGTAAGATTTAAATCAACATAATTCATTCCGGCAGAAAGACTGCCAGAAATAACGCTAATTTGACCCTTTAAAAACTCGTTTGGCAATTTTTTAAAAAATACAGCATCATATCCATCTCGCGTTAGCTCTTCGGCAAGATTTTTTGCATTTTTTTCCGTTCCTGCAAAAATGATTACGGTACTATTTTTTATATCTGTTGGGATAAATTCGTCTTTTAAAACGGAAATAGACCCACTCCAAACAGACAACTGCTGTGGTGCAATGCTATAAAGCTCTTTTATCGGAGTGTCAAAGCTACCCCTTGCAAAAGAGTCGGTGTATATGGCCCCTAAGCTTTCATACAGACTGCAAAGAGCCGTAAAGTCAATTAAAAAATCATCTAGTCCACGGCAAAGAGTACCATCTTCAAATGCTGATTTTATCTCTTCTTGCATTAGTTTTGTGGTTGCAATGCTTTTTTCTTTTACCGACCTTGTTTCACAAACGAAGAGTTGACCATCCTTTAAATAATCAAAAATAGTTGCACTTTTTTCATATGCAAGTGATAAATATTTGTCTGACGATAGGGTTTTAGTCCCTGTAGAAATTTGCTTTGCATCCTCTATAAGTTTTTGCTTTGCATTTTCGTTTGACTTTCCTTTAAGGCTTTGTGCAAAGTTTTCTATTTTGCTTGCCATTTCTTTGGGGCTATTAAATAAAATTTCGCTCGACGGTGTTATTGTAATTTTTTTAATGCTCTTGCCACGCCTTTGAGTTTCAACATCAAATTCCGCCATTGTGTCAACCGTGTCGCCCCAAAGCTCTATTCGTATTGGCAAATCTCGATGAGGAGGAAAAAAGTCAATTATCCCACCCCTTGTAGAAAATTGGCCCGCACCCTCTACAGCGTGCGACCTCGAATATCCTGCCTTTAGCAAGGCTGATACGAGCTGTTCTACTGATATATCATCATTTTGTTTTAGCGTAATCGACCTTGATTTTAGCTCTTGCGGTGGAAGGGTTTTTTGCATTGCAGCTTCCACACTGCACACAACAATGTCATACTTATTTTTTACCATATTCATCAAAACACCAAGACGCTGTTGTTCATAATCTCTGCTTTGCGCCTGAATATCGGCAAAAGAAATATCCCTAGATGGATAGAAAAAAGCAGTCGTACCCATCGCTTTTAAATCTTTTGTAAGCTTTTGTGCAGACGCCTCATCATGAGTGATTACAATACCCCTTTTTTTGCCCTGCTCACAAAGCGAATGGATAAAATGCGCTCTATGTATTAGCGAGATTCCAACAAGACCCAGGGGAGTTCTACCGCCGTGCATTGCACGCAGTATGCCTTGATACTCATCACTTTTGTTTAGTGTTTGCGAAAAACACGACATATTTTAGCCACTCCATTTACTAACACATAAAGCCCCCATCTCTGTGCAGAGGGGGTTGTTTTATTTAAAACTCAAACATCTGTTATGCGTTTATTATTTGCTATTTTATTTTATGCTCTAAGAATTGTATAAATTCATAGCCCGCTCAATTTCGTCACGGACAATAAGCTTTGAGGCTTTTATAGAGTCGTTTATTGCTTTGTTTATTTGCTCGCCATCTTTTTTATCTATTTTTGATAGCACAAAATCAGCAAGAGAGTAATCGTCACAGGGTTTGCCACCAATGCCTAGTTTTATTCTAGGAAAATCTTGCGATTTTATATGTTCAATTATGCTTTTTATTCCATTATGCCCACCGCTTGAACCTTTGCGCCTTATCCTAAGTTTGCCAGGCTCAAGGCTTATATCATCAAAGACTACAAGTACGTTCTCTGGAGGGATTTTATAAAAATTTGTAGCCTGTGCCACTGCAAGACCACTATTATTCATATATGTTTGTGGTTTCATAATAATGCATTTTTCGCCTGAAATACTGGTTTGTGCGATTAGTGCATTAAATTTTGATGTATTAATTTTTGCACCAAGCTCGTTTGCAAGCTCGTCTGCAAAGATAAATCCAACATTATGCTTTGTATTTTTGTATTTTAACCCTGGGTTTCCAAGTCCTACTATTAAAAACATCTTAATTCCTCTACTAACTAAAAAATCTAATCTATTTATTATACATTGTTGAAATAGGTTTTTCTGCATAAATTCGTTCTATCGCCTTTGAAAAAACAGGTGCGACAGGCAAAATTTTTATCTTGTCTATTCTTTTATCTTCAGGCTGAAAAATAGTGTCCAAAATTACAACTTCTTTTATAACACTGCTCTCTAGCCTTTGGATAGCAGGACCAGACAATACGCCGTGAGTTGCACAGGCATAAACCTCTTTTGCACCACCAGTTTCTAAAACGGCTTGTGCCGCCCCGCAAAGAGTGCCTGCCGTGTCTATCATATCATCAACAATAATAACAATTTTATCTTTAACATCGCCGATGATGTTCATAACCTCTGAAACATTTGCCTTTGGCCTGCGTTTGTCGATTATAGCAATAGGTGCGCTAAAGCAATGTGCAAACGCCCTAGCCCTCGTAACAGAGCCAAAATCCGGCGACACAATAACGATTTTATCTAAATCGTATTTAAACTTTTGCAAAAAATGTTGTGCCAAAACAGGGCCACCTAGTAAATGGTCAACTGGAATATTAAAAAAGCCCTGAATTTGTGGTGCGTGCAGGTCCATTGTCAAAATCCTGTCTGCCCCCGCACAGGTGATAAGGTCGGCTACAAGCCGTGCAGAAATAGGCTCTCTAGGCTTTGCTTGCCTGTCTTGCCTTGCGTAGCCAAAGTATGGGATAACAGCAGTAATTCTTGATGCTGAAGAGCGTTTACAAGCATCGCACATTAGCATAAGTTCCATTAGGTTATCGTTTACAGGCAGACTTGTAGATTGAACAATGAAAGTATCAGAGCCACGAACGGATTCGCCGATTGAAATTGAAGTTTCACCATCGCTAAATGTAGATATTCGAGATTTGCTAAGCTCTAGCCCAATTCCCGTTGCAATATCATTTGCAACATCTAGGTTAGAATTGCAACTAAAAATTTTTATATCTTTCCCTCTAACGCCCACACTAACACGCCCTTTCTGCAACTCCTTTTAGTCCATATTTTTAAACGGCTTTCTCTCTTTTACCCAGCCTTCTTTGTTTACCTGCCTTGCTCTTGCAATAGACAAAGAAAACTCAGGAACATCTTGTGTTATCGTAGCTCCTGCAGCAATATAAGAGTATTCTCCAACAGTTACAGGTGCTACAATGTTTGTGTTGCAACCTATAAAAGCGTTGTCCTTAACTGTAGTCCTTGATTTTGTTTTTCCGTCATAGTTTACAGTGAGGCTACCACAGCCAAAGTTTACATTTTGACCAATATCAGAATCCCCAATATAAGACAGGTGTGGTAGCTTTGTACCTTTGCCAAGCACAGAGTTTTTAACCTCTACAAAGTTACCAATATGAACATTTTCACCAATGTTTGAGTTGGGTCTAATATGCACAAACGGGCCTGCATCGGCGCCATTTCCAATTATAGAATCCTCCATCTGAACATTAGAAAGTTTTACATCATCTTTGATTTGACTATTTTCAATCAAGCAGTTAGGGCCTAGCGTGCAGTTTTGCCCAACGGTTGTTTTGCCCCTTAAAATAGTGTTTGGTAAAATCGTTGTTCCAACGCCAACGCTAATGCCCTTGCAAATTATTACACCGTCAATGCAAGGAATGTCAACACCAGAACTCATAATTGAAAAAAGCACTTCCTTTCGTGCTATTTCGTTTAGCTCCATTAGCTGAACTCTATCATTTGCACCCAAAATCACACTTGAATTATCTGTAATAAAAGCAGACGCCCTACCGCCAATATTTTTTATCATTTCTATAGTATCAGTAAGATAATACTCGCCTTGGTCGTTTTCTGACTTTAGATTTTCAAGAGCATATAAAAGCTCTTTTGAGCTAAACCAGTATACTCCAGAGTTTACCTCATTTATTTGCTTTTCTTGCTCTGTTGCGTCCCTTTGTTCAACGATTTTTTTAAGGTTGCCCTCACAGTCCCTTATTATTCTGCCATATCCAAAAGGTCTTTCAATACAGGCAGAAACCACCGTTACTGCACTTTTTGACAAAATGTGCTGTTCGAGCGAATTCTCAATTGTAACTTCGTCAATTAACGGGGCATCACCGTTTAGGATAAGAATGTTGTCGGCATCACTGTTTTTGATAAAATCAACAGCTTGCATAACTGCGTGGCCAGTGCCAAGCCTTTGTTTTTGCTCTGCATAATTATAAGAATTACCCATATGCTCGCGAACAAGCTCACCTGTATGACCTGTTATTATGCAAATATTTTCTTTATCTATTCCACTGTTTGTTACAGCGTCTGCCACCCAGTTAATCATTGGTTTAAACAAAACGTTAGTCAAAACTTTAGAATAGTTTGCTTTCATCCTTGTTCCTTCGCCCGCCGCCAAAATAACCGCACAATTTTTGCTCATTAAAATGCCTCCTAAACCTATTTATAAGAAATAATATTATAGGTTGTTTACAAGATTTTTAAGATAGTTTTTAAAGTCTTCGCCTATTTCAGGGTGGCTTAGTGCAACTTCGCAGTTTGCTTGCAAAATTCCAAGCTTGTTCCCCATATCATAACGCTTGCCGTCAAAATCCACAGCGTTAAGCTTGCCTTGCCTTGCAAGTGTTGCCATAGCCTCTGTAAGATAAAGCTCGCCATCTCTGCTGTCTGGCTTGCTAGATTCTATTAGAGAAAAAATCTCTGGAGGCAAAACAACTCGGCCAAGAATTGCAAAGCAAGACATAATCTGCTCTGGTGATGGTTTTTCTATAATATCATTGCATTGCATTATGTTATCTCTAATAGGTGTAACATCAAGTGACGAATATTTTGCAATAGCCTCCCTTGACACTTCTTTTACACCAACAACGCCTTTGTCAAATTCTTCATATGCTCTGCAAAGCTGAGCAGTAACAGGGTCATCTGATATTATTACATCATCGCCATACATAACAACAAATGGCTCGTTGCCTATAAAAGAGCGGGCACACAAAACAGCGTGGCCTAGTCCTTTTGTTTCCTTTTGTCTTAAAAAGTAGATGTTAGCAAGATTTGATACTGCCAAAACATCTTCGTATATTTTTTCTTTTCCACCTGATTTTTTAAGCTGTGTTTCAAGCTCAAAAGCGTGGTCAAAATGGTCTTCTATTGCAACCTTGCCACGGTTAGTTATTATCAAAATTTCTTCGATTCCAGAGGCCACAGCCTCCTCAACAATATATTGAATTGCAGGTTTATCAACAATGCTTAGCATTTCTTTTGGCACAGCTTTTGATGCGGGCAAAACTCTTGTTCCAAGACCTGCTGCGGGAATAATTGCTTTTCTGATTTTCATTTTACACTCTCCATATTATTGTATTATATGCATACTTTTATTTTTGAAAGAACTGTATTATTTTTTCAACATAAATAGACAAATCAAAACCGGTTTTTGTCGTTGTTGTAAAAACAGCATCTATTAAACCATACATAAGAATAATAGCGATAAGCATAGACCAAACTGAGACAGAGCCTTTTTGTTTAAGTGCAAGCTCGTACTCTGCGTCGTTTTTTTCGTCTTGATTTATTTTTTTAATATCCCTAGTAGCTTTTCTCATATAAAAATAGTTGCCAAACATTCCACAAAATAATGACACTGCAAATCCCATCTGCCTTGTAACTGTGTAGGCAAGAGGAGGCCTCGGGGCCACTTGTGCCATATCACTTATTGTCATTTCTTGTGACGACTGCTCTGCAATGGCTAAAATCTCCTGACTGTAGTCTACAAAATCCTTTGCAAAAACAATGGGAACAATCATTAAAAAAGCAGCAAGAACAGCACCTAGCGCGTTCATTTTTCTATAAAAAAGCCAAGGAATAGAAAAGAAAAAGCCTGCCCAGTTCCAAGCAAATTTACGGTTTGTTTTGCCGATACGATAAAACTTAGGGATATATTTGTGCTTGTTTTTATCAACATAAGCACCATACTGCGAAACCTTGATGTCGCCTATAAGCTCGTCGCCACCAATAATTCTAAATCCGCCCATTTTCATAAGCTCTTCATTATCAAAGGGCATACCTTCTTTTATTTCTTTAATCTCGTTTTCAATCTCTGCTTTAAGGCTTGCACTTTCTACTTTTTCTTCGTCAATCGTTTTTGGCAAGTCTTTTAGAGGGTTTACCCAAACAAAGCCTTGAGAGTGCTTGTCCTCGTTTGCACAATGCCCTATATCTGCCCAACAGCCCTTATGATGTGGTGTTCCACATTTTGGACACACAACAACATAATCTTCATCCCCAAAAATAGAGCTACAAACAGGGCACGGTAAACATTCATACTTCATATAAAACCATCCTTAATATATTTTAAACTTTTATCAAAATGCCTTTAAACATACTTAATATTATAATTATATCCTTTTTTACATCAAATTTCAATTATAATAAGTTTTAGCCTGTCCAGTTTTTTGAGCCAAATCTCTTTACAACAAGCAACGCTTTTAATATAATACTATAACTAAGTAAAATTACCATACTTTTATTAAAGGATTGATTATAATGTTGGCGTTTGAAGAATTGCGTTTTAGCCTGCTTGAAAGTGAAAAGCCTCTTTTATCACTTCGAGAAGCGTTAGGTATTGATGACTTAAAAAAAGAGGTTGAAAAACTAGAACAGCAATCTGCCACGAATGGATTTTGGGATAATCTTGAAGAATCTCAAAAGGTTTTGCAACGCACAAGTATGCTAAAAAACCGTATATCTTCCTACGAAAATTTAAAAAATAATTTTGATGATGCACTTGTGATGATTGAACTCTCAAATGAGGAAAAAGATGAATCAATGCTAGATGAGTGTACCAAAAGCGTTGAAGATATAAAAAGAGAGCTAGAAAAACTAACACTTACCACGCTTTTAACAGGTGAGTTTGACAGAAACAATGCAATTTTAACTTTTCACGCGGGGGCAGGTGGCACAGAGGCGCAGGACTGGGCACAAATGCTTTTTAGAATGTATTCTCGATGGGGTGAAAGACACGGATTTAAAGTGAGTACACTTGACTTTTTAGACGGTGATGAGGCAGGACTTAAATCCGCAACAATTTTAATCGAGGGAGAAAATGCGTACGGATTTTTAAAAAGCGAAACAGGGGTTCACCGCTTGGTTCGTGTTTCTCCGTTTGACTCATCAGGGCGTAGGCATACCTCTTTTGCGTCGCTTGAGGTTATGCCAGAAATTGATGACACAATTAAAGTAGATATTAACCCCGATGATATTAAAATTGATTACTATCGTGCAAGTGGAGCGGGCGGACAAAAGGTTAATAAAACATCCTCTGCTGTTCGACTAACGCACACACCTACTGGTATTGTTGTTTCGTGTCAAGTTGAGCGAAGCCAGCACCAAAACAGAGAAGTGGCAATGCGTATGCTAAAATCAAAGCTTGTCGAAATAAAAGAGAGAGAGCACCTAGAAAGAATAGAGGATATAAAGGGCGACCAAAAAGAAATTGGGTGGGGTAGCCAAATTCGTTCGTATGTATTTATGCCTTACACTCTTGCAAAGGACCATAGAACAAATTGTGAAATAGGAAATATAAATGCTGTTATGGACGGTGAAATAGATGAGTTTATAAACGCATACCTTAAAATGCAGTCGCTAAACTCAATTCCAAAAGAATAAAAATTTATTGACTTATAGCAATCTTGTTGTTATAATTATAATCCGCTGTATTTATAGATACAGCAATCCTTGCTCTTTTTTTAAGAGCCAGAGTCCAAAAGGAGGTGCTTTAATAATGGCAGATAACAGAAACTACGAGGCTATGTTGGTTTTTTCACTCAAAAATGGTGAGGAGTCCGCACAAGAGTTGGTAGCAAAGTTTAAGGAACTTGTTGAGAACAACGGCACAATCGAGAAGTTTGACGATTGGGGTAAGCGTAGACTTGCATACCCAATTAATGACGAGCTTGACGGTCACTACGTTCTTATCAATTACTCAGCTGCTCCAGATTTTCCAGCTGAATTTGAGCGTGTTCTCAAGATTACAGACGGCGTTCTTCGTTTCCTTAACCTAGCGAAGTAATTTAGGAGGATGTAAAATGTTAAATTGTGCAGTAATAATGGGCAGGCTAACTGCGGATCCAGAGCTCCGCACAACAAACACAGGTCTTTCTGTAACATCCTTTACCGTTGCTGTTGACCGCTCTTATGTGCGTGCAGGAGAAGAGAGGCAAGCAGATTTTATCAATGTTGTTGCTTGGCGTGGCACTGCTGATTTTGTTACACGCTACTTCCGCAAAGGTTCTATGATTGCTATTCAAGGTTCTATCCAAACACGCAATTATGAAGACAAACAAGGAAATAAGCGTACAGCTTTTGAAATCGTAGCTGATAATGTCAGCTTTTGCGGTTCAAAAAATGAGTCAGGTGCTCAAAATGCAGTTCCTTCTGTTACAGCAACAAATCCAAGCTCATCTGCTCCGTCTTTTTCAACCGCTGATTCAGGCGACTTTGAAATGATTGAGGGCGACGAAGAGCTTCCTTTCTAATCAGCTTGACTTTTAACCATTACAAATTAAGGAGGTAACCAATCATGGCATACGATAGAAATTCTAATAGAAAACCTCGTAAAAAGGTTTGTGCTTTTTGTGTTGATAAGGTAGAAGAAATTGACTACAAAGATATCAATCGTCTTCGCAGATTCACATCTGACAGAGCAAAAATTCTTCCTAGAAGAGTTACAGGCACTTGTGCTTACCATCAACGTGAGCTTACAACTGCAATTAAGCGTGCAAGGCACGTTGCTCTTATTCCTTACACAGCAGACTAATTTGATTTGTTATAGACACCGGCTTTTGTCGGTGTTTTTTTATTTTTTAATTATAATTACCACTGGCAAAGTCAACAATAGTATGCAACATTTTTCGTATATTCTGAACAATATAAGATTAAAGCGTTTTGTTAAAAATAACTTCATATTTTTTTAATTCAAAGTTCATCAAACCTACATTTTTTATTTACATTTTGATGTTACTATTATCACGACCTAATCAAGTGGGTTGCAAACATTAGGGCAAAGATTTTAGACGATTTGTAGATTAGGAAAAATAGTGCTACGCGACTTCTATTTTGTATCGTTTATGTAACGCAATCCATCTTACTTTATGCACTAAATAAAAAACAGGAGATTTGAAAAATGATTATAGCAACTTTATTAACAGTACTTTTTGGCGGGGGACTATCAGCGGTAGGAACATTTCTTATGGGATTCTTTATTTTTTGGGCGTGCCTAATCGTTGTTACAACAGCCACCGTGCTTGGAATTGTTTTGTGGCAAAATCATGTGCCGTACAAAAACAAAGGCAGGCGTGCAGAAGACAAAGCATAACAAATCTATGTGTAAACATTAGATAAATACTCCCTTAAAGGCAAGAGATTTATAAGTCTCTCGCCTTTTCTTTTTGCTAGGATTTTCACAACAAATCAAGTTGTTTTTTAGCAAAAATACGGATAAACTATTGTTGTATAACACATCAACTTGTGGTATAATTATGTTCAATAATATCTATATATGCTATTTATTGTAAAAAATAGGGGGCTTTTGATGAACATGCAAAAAGAGCATGAAAATCTAATAATAGGGCGTAATTCAATTTTAGAGGCGATTCGAGCACAAAGGGAGATAGACACACTTTTTGTTGCCAGAGGCGAACGCAGTGGCTCTATTGGAAAAATCATTGCACTATGTCGTGATGCTAGTATTCCTATAAAGGAAGTTGATATAAAAAAACTTGACTTTATGTGCGGTCATTCAAATCATCAAGGTGTTGTGGCGTCTTGTGCCATTCATAGCTACGCATCTGTTGATGACATTTTTGAAAATGCACAAAAGCGTGGAGAAAAACCGTTTATAATAATTTGTGACGAAATAGAAGACCCGCATAATCTGGGTGCTATAATTCGTACAGCCGAATGTGCAGGTGCTCACGGAATTATAATTCCAAAACGCCGTTGTGCATCGCTGAGTTTTGCCGTTTCAAAAACATCTGCCGGTGCAATTGAGTATGTACCCGTTGCTCGTGTTAGCAATCTTGGTGCAACAATTGACGACCTTAAAAAGCGTGGTCTTTGGATTTATGGTGCGGATATGGTGGGCGACACTTGGTGCAAAACTGATTATACAGATGCAGTCGGGTTAGTTATCGGCTCTGAGGGTCGTGGGCTTGGCAGACTTATTCGTGAAAAGTGCGACTTTACAGTTTCGTTGCCACTACAGGGGAATATTAATTCTCTCAATGCTTCTGTTGCCGCTGGGATTTTAATGTTTGAGGTAACAAGGCAAAGAACAGGGCTAAAATCCGTGTGAAAGGATGGTTCTAATGCAAAAAAAAGATAGCAGTGCGTTGTCAAATTTATCGCTTGATGAATTGATTGACAGCCTTGCCGCTGAAATTGAGCTTGATATAGATGATTCAAAATCTGCAAAAAATTGGTCAATGTCTGATGTTGACGCCCTTCTTGGAATTGGTGATGACAGTTCTCCAAAAGAAAATAACTCTATTGATAACTCTACTGCTTTTTCGCAAAGGGATTATCAAAAGACTAAAAATATATCAGCAAACCAAGATGAAAATTTAACAAGCACAAAAACGCTTGAAACAATAAATGTGGAAGAAAAGGCAGAAATAATGCCAAAGGAGCAAGACTCTAAAAACGATATCGCAGATGATAAAACACGGGTTTTTAACTCAGATAAAGAGATAGAAAGAGCACTTGCAACCTTCGAGCCTGAGGAAGATATTGCCTTGGAAAAGCAGGAGGATGAATTAGAGCCGACTTTTTTTGAAAAAACAACAGTTATTGATACGCAAAAAATTCAGCAAACTTATGAGAAAAAAGAGCCTGAGATAAAAACATCTAAAATCCTAGATTTTAAAGCAAATGTTACAGAGCAAATAAAGCCGGTAAGTCAAAAAACTTTAACCGACATAAAACCTACATACAATGAAAACATAAAGCATAATATAATCACACAGAAAATTGAAAAACCAACGAGCAAGATGGAAACGGACAAGTATCGTAACAGATTTATAAACCCACCTGTTCAAAATCTTGAAAAAACAGCAGATTATGAACGCTTGCAACTTGGAAAACCGCCGCAAAAAATTGAGAGACCAGGGATAATCGTTAAAAAAGGTGGCTTTTCAAATACGGCAGACCTAGAGCCTATTCCAACAATTATTTCTGCTGAGGATGAGCTTAAAAATGTTGAAGAGTCTGAAAAGGCAAAAGAGCCTAAAAATAAGACCGTAGAAAAAAAGGACGAAATTGCGGGTCAAATAAAATTATCAGGCTTTGAAGAAAATGACGAAGTAATAAAAGTTGATGAGGAAAAGGCAGAAAAATATCTTAAAAAATCTCGTAAAGAAAAAATAAAAGATTTTCAGCTTTCAACCGACCTTGACCATATTCCAGACATTGAGTATGACGATGATTTGAGTCAAGGTGAGGATGAAAATTTAGACAGTGATAAAAAAGTGTTTGCGTCACTACCGAGTTACACTGAGGATGAGTACAACGGGCCAGAGGATAAAAGTAGAATTTTACAAAATTTATTAAAAGCTAAAAAGTTTGCGCTTGCTTTTTCTGTAGTAGAGCTTTTAATACTTATAGCGTCGATGACAATTAGCTCAATCGTTAAATTGTCTGGCGGAAACTTTGCGTCTGTAGGTGGCAGTGCTACAAATTATCTTATAATCCATATTGCACTTTTAATACTTGCCTGTGCTTTTGAAATAGGTACGTTTACAAAAGGTGTGCAGGGGCTTTTTTCGCTAAAGCCTAATGTTGCAACGGGCAATTCAATAGTTTTTGTTTTGTGCGTTGCACAGTGTATTGTTTTTATTTTTACGGCACAAAGCTCGGCAATAGATTTTGTAATATATGCACCTGTTGCCTGTTTTATTTTTACTATAAGTGCTTTTTCAAAGTTTTTCATGCTCAGCCGTGTGCTTGGCAACTTTGAGTTTTGTACCGGTGGCACAACACTTTATAGCGTTGAAGAAATACAAAACGAAGCAGATTCTTTTGAAATCGGTCGTGGACTTTTGCTTGGCGACCCTGATATATGCTATAGCTCGAGGATAAAAAATCCATCAAATTTTATTGCACAATCTTTTTCAGAGCAATCATCGGATAAGCTCGCAACAAAACTTATTCCATCTGTTCTTGGTGCGTCGTTGCTCGTTGCAATAGTTTCTGGAGTAAGCACAAAGGATGCGGTGTCTGCATTTTCTTCATTTGTTGCTATTGCTTGTGTTGGGTTTCCTGCGTTTTCACTTTTTTCATCAAACTTATCACTTTATGTTACAAATAAAAAGCTTAATTCAAACGGATGTGCAATTTTAGGTCATAAAGCAACACAGGACCTTGCAGGTGCAAATGCAATTGTTGTTGATAGCTATGATTTGTTTAAAAAAGGCAGATGTGGGCTAGACGGCATAAAAACTTTTCACTCTATGCGTATTGACGAAGCTATCCTTAATGCTGCTGCATTGGTGATAGAATCAGGTGGCCCGTTGTCTGATGTTTTTGATAGCGTAATTCTTGGTAGAAGAGAGATTTTGCCACCCGTTGAATCACTAGCGTATGAGGATAGATTAGGACTTTCTGCTTGGATACACGGTAGGCGTGTTTTATTAGGTAGCCGTGACCTTTTGATAAATCATAATGTTGAAGTTCCCGACATTGCAGTTGAAGAAAAGTATCTTAAAAGGGGCAAAAATGTTATGTACTTGTCTGTGGCGGGAAAGGTTGCAGCAATGTTTGTTATAAGCTACTATGCAAACGAGAATATTGGTCGTTCTCTTCGCAAGGTTGAAGAGCGTGGGCTTACAATCCTAGTTCGCACAAGCGACAGCAATATAACCGAAGAGTTGTTGTGCCAGTATTTTAAGCTCCCGCTTAGTGCTGTTAAAATTATCAGTCCCGTGTCTGGAGATATTTATAATAAGTATAGAAAAACAACTCTAGATTCTCCAACATCAGGAATTTTACACAAGGGCACTGAGGATTCTTTTTTAACATCGCTTACAAATGCAATTAGGCTAAACAAGCTGAATTCTGTTAATGGTGTTGTTCAAATTGTTTATTGTTCTGTTGCAATTTCTATTTTTGCATTGCTCTCGTTTTTATCTGGACTTGCAAATGTAGATGCAACAGAAATTATAGTTTTTCAGTTCGCTTGGACGGCAATTGCCTCACTAATTCCAATATTTAAAAGGTCATAACTTTTGTTATTGACTTCTTCTCTCTATAAAAGCCCTGCCAGTTATTAAAACTGACGGGGCTTTCCTTTTGCAACGATTCAATTGTGATTCTATTTTTCCAGTACTTTTATAATGCAGATGCAACAGAAATTATAGTTTTTCAGTTCGCTTGGACGGCAATTGCCTCACTAATTCCAATATTTAAAAGGTCATAACTTTTGTTATTGACTTCTTCTCTCTATAAAAGCCCTGCCAGTTATTAAAACTGACGGGGCTTTCCTTTTGCAACAATTCAATTGTGATTCTATTTTTCCAGTACTTTTATAATTTCGCCAATAAAAATATAGTGATAATCTTCGTTCGGATAGAAGCCTTCTATTGCGTCATCTAAAAAGTCGCAAGGGCTCATTTTTGATTTTGAAATCTTTTTGCATACAATAGAATATCTAGACTCTTCCACTGCTGTCGTACTTTCTAAATAATAAGGGGTAAGGTCTGATGCTTTGAATTTATCAATATCTTTGCCGGATTTTTCTCCACAAAGTTTTAGAGCGTTTCTGTATTCTTCGTCTAAAAAGTTTATTGTAAAAAAATCCTCTTGCTCAATTATGCCAAAGGTATGCCTTTGTGGCCTTACAAAAACTACGGCAACATCCTTGTTCCAAAGTCTGCCCAAAGTTCCCCAGCTTGCAGTCATTATGTTGTGGTTTTCCTCGTTGCCCGCACCTATCAGTGCCCACCTTTTTCCAAAAAGTTCTATCACAGATTCTGGAATATCCTTTATATTTATTTCGTTAAAGCTCATATCAAAGCTCTCCTTTCAATTTTTATTTTTAAATTGTTATTATAATATAGTAACATATTTGTTGCAAAACATTAAACCCTTATTTAATTTATTGCACTTGTGGTGTATAATTATTGTATTCATATTTTGCCTTAATGCAAGGTTTCGATTATTTTTTGTAAAAATTAAGAGCAAAATGAATGAATATACATCTTTTATGCATACTTATTCATAAATGGCTTGACTTATTGTATAATAGGTGTATAATATCTTCATATTTTGAATAATTTATTTGGAGGCAACGATTATGTCAGATATCAAAAAGGTTGTTTTAGCTTATTCGGGTGGGCTTGATACTTCAATTATCATTCCGTGGCTTAAAGAAAATTATAATAATTGCGAAGTAATCGCAGTTTCTGGTGATGTTGGACAAGGTACAGAGCTTGATGGTCTTGAAGAAAAAGCACTTAAAACCGGTGCGTCAAAGCTTTATATTGAGGATTTAAACAAAGAGTTTGTTGAGGATTTTATTTTTCCAACACTCAAAGCGGGTGCCGTTTATGAGGGCGAATATCTTTTGGGCACTTCTTTTGCTCGCCCAATTATTGCAAAAAGAATTGTAGAAATTGCACTTGCAGAGGGTGCAGACGCAATTTGTCACGGTTGCACAGGAAAAGGAAATGACCAAGTTCGTTTTGAGCTTGCAATCAAAGCTTTTGCACCAAATATGAAAATAATTGCCCCTTGGAGAATTTGGGACTTAAAATCTCGTGATGATGAGATTGAATATGCAGAAAAGCATAATATACCACTAAAAATTAACAGGGAAACAAACTACTCAAAGGACAAAAACTTGTGGCACCTCTCACACGAGGGGTTAGACCTTGAGGACCCTGCAAATGAACCTAAGTATAATGAACCAGGATTTTTAGAGCTTGGTGTTTCTCCAGAAATGGCTCCGGACACACCAGCTTATGTTACAATTTCTTTTGAAAAGGGTATTCCTGTTGCACTCAACGGAGAAAAGCTAGACGGCGTTGAGATGATAAAACAGCTAAATAAAATCGGTGGAGAAAACGGTGTAGGTCTTGTTGATATTGTTGAAAACCGTTTGGTCGGTATGAAATCTAGGGGTGTTTATGAAACTCCAGGTGGAACAATTCTTTATAGGGCACACGCAGTTCTTGAAACTTTGACACTTGATAGAGATACACATCACTATAAAGAGCTTGTTGCAAATCGTTATGCAGAGCTTGTGTATTATGGTCAGTGGTTTACTCCTCTTCGTGAGGCGCTTGCAGCTTTTGTTGACAAAACACAAGAAACAGTTACAGGTGATGTAAAATTAAAGCTTTATAAGGGCAACATAATCAATGCGGGTGTTACCTCTCCTTATTCGCTTTATAGTGAAGAGTTTGCAACCTTTGATGAGGACGAAGTGTATGACCAAAATGATTCTGCTGGATTTATCAATTTGTTTGGACTTCCAATCACTGTAAAGGCTCTTCTTGACCAAAATCGTAATGACTAATTTAGGAGTGCGTAAAAATGAAACTTTGGGCTGGTCGCTTTTCAAAAGAAATAGATAAAAAGACTAATGATTTTAACTCTTCAATATCGTTTGATAGCCGTATGTTTGAGCAAGACATTACAGGTAGTATGGCACACGCCACAATGCTTGGAGCACAAAACATTATATCAAAAGAAGATATGGAAAAAATCATTGATGGTCTTGACGGTATTTTAAACGATATAAAAAATGATAAGCTACAAATAGATATGGATAGTGAGGATATCCACACCTTTATTGAGGCAGAGCTTACAAGTCGCATAGGTGATGCAGGCAAAAGGCTTCACACTGCAAGGAGTAGAAACGACCAAGTAGCACTTGATATAAGGCTCTATCTTCGTGATGAATGTGATGTTGTAATCTCTTTGCTAATTGAGCTTGTAACAGTATTATGTGACAGTGCAAAAAAATATTCGCAAACTGTAATGCCGAGCTATACACATTTGCAAAGGGCACAGCCTATTGTTTTTGGTCACCATTTACTAGCATATGCAGAAATGTTCTTGCGTGATATTGATAGAATTCAAGACGCAAAAGCAAGAATGAATTTTTGCCCACTAGGTAGTGGCGCTCTTGCAGGCACAACATATCCTATTGATAGAAATCTCACGGCAGAGATTTTAGGGTTTGACGGTGTTTGCCAAAACTCTCTTGACGGTGTTTCGGACAGAGATTTTTGTATTGAACTTGCAAATGCGTTGTCGATAGTTATGGTTCACCTCTCAAGGTTTTCCGAGGAAATTATTATGTGGTGCTCGTGGGAGTTTAGATTTGTAGAGCTTGATGATGCTTTTTCAACCGGCTCTAGCATAATGCCACAAAAGAAAAATCCTGACATTGCAGAGCTTGTTAGAGGAAAATCAGGCAGAGTGTTTGGCGACCTTATGACTTTGCTCACTGTTATGAAAGGAATTTCACTTGCATATAACAAAGATATGCAAGAGGATAAAGAGGCTATTTTTGATGCTTTTGACACAGTTAAAATGTGCCTTACAGCATTTACACCAATGATTGAAACAATGAAAGTCAATGGTGATAATATGAGAAAAGCGGCAGCGGGTGGGTTTATAAATGCAACAGATTGTGCCGACTTTTTGGTGTCTAAGGGGCTTGCCTTTAGAGATGCTTATAAAGCGACGGGAGAGCTGGTTGCCCTTTGCATACAAAAGGAACTTACTCTTGAAGCGTTACCGATTGAAGAATATAAAAATATCTGCGATTTATTTGACGATGGTGTCTATGACGCTATTTCACTTGAAAAGTGTGTATCGGACAGAACTTGTGTGGGTGCTCCCGCTCCTAAAAATGTTGTTGCACAAGCGGATAGAATTTTGGAGTTGTTAAAATGATTAAGGCTGGAGTAATTGGTGCTACGGGTTATGCAGGGATTGAGCTTTGCAGAATTTTGTTAAATCATCCAAAGGTTGTTTTATCAGGTGTTGGCTCTGTAAGTTTTGAGGGCAAAAAAATTAGCGAGGTCTATCCCGCACTTAGCGGAATTTGCGACCTTGTTTGCCAGTCAACAAATGAAGTTATTGAAAACAGCGAGGTTGTCTTTGCTTGTGTAATGCACGGACTTTCACAAGATTTGGCAAAAAAATGTGCTGACAAGGGCGTTGTGTTTATCGACCTTGGTGCAGACTTTAGGCTTGATAGTGTAGATGATTACAAAGAGTGGTATGATAGTGATTTTAAGCATTTGGATTTGCACGAAAGGGCAGTTTATGGCCTTCCTGAACTTTATAGGGACGATATAAAGAATTCAAAAATAATTGCAAACCCTGGTTGCTACCCAACAAGCATAGCTTTAGGGCTTTTTCCCGCTTTAAACTCTGGGCTTGTAAGCGCAGAAGGAATAGTTATAGATTCAAAGTCCGGTGCTTCGGGCGCTGGCAGAGGTCTTTCAGAAACGACTCATTACCCGAATTGTAACGAGGCGTTTGCACCTTATAAAATCGCAGCTCACAGGCACACCCCAGAGATTGAGCAAACACTCTCAAAAATATCAAAAAAAGATGTTACCGTTTTGTTTGTGCCACATTTGTTGCCGATAAATCGTGGAATAATCTCAACAATGTATGCAAAACTTGAGCAAAATGTGTCAAAACAAGATGTTAGAAAAGCTTTTGAAAATGCATATAAAAATGAAAAGTTTGTGCGTGTTTTAAAAGATGGTAGTGTTGCAAATTTGCGTGATGTAAAGCATAGCAATTTTTGCGACATTTCAGTCCATATTGATGATAGAACAAACACACTTGTTGTTGTATCTGCTATTGATAATATGGTGAAGGGTGCGTCTGGGCAGGCGGTTCAGAATATGAATATTATATTTGATTTGCCTGAGGATATGGGACTTTGCTTTATACCCACAACTTTTTAAAAAAGGTGATATTATGAAAACTTTTAAATCCAAACTGGTAATATTATTGCTCATTGTTGTTTTGCTTTGTTTTGCAATGGCGGGGTGCGTTCCACACAACACACCAAGTGCTAGTACGGCAGGATTTTTATCAGGAATATGGCACGGTTGGATTGCACCATTTTCTTTGATTGCATCAATTTTTACAAACGCTAGAATGTATGAGGTTAATAATAACGGATTTTTATATGAACTCGGGTTTTATATGGCGATAATTAGTGGCTTTGGCGGGCTTGCTTTTTCTCGAAAAAAAAGTCGCAGAGATTAGCAAGGTTTTGCGGAAAGGAAAATGAATATGGCAGATTTTAAATTTATTGACGGTGGAGTTTGTGCCCCAATTGGATTTGTTGCAAACGGAATTCATTGTGGAATTAGAAAAAATAAAACAGCTCTAGACCTTGCCCTTATCGCCGGTGGAAAAGATTGTGATGTAGCAGCAGTTTATACCCAAAATCTAGTTTGTGGCGCTCCCATAACGGTTACAAAAAGAAATATTACAGATGGCAAAGCAAGGGCGATTGTTTGTAACAGTGGTATTGCAAATACCTGTAACGCAGACGGAATTGAAAAAGCACAGCAAACTTGTGAGATTGTAGCAAACGAGCTTGGAATTTCACCTACTGATGTGGTTGTGGCATCTACGGGTGTTATAGGTGTTCCTTTGAATATTGAGCCTATTAAAAATGGCGTAGGCGAGCTTGTAAGTGGGCTAAATAGCGATGGTTCTGATAAAGCTGCAAGAGCGATTATGACAACAGATACAAGAAAAAAAGAGGTAGCTGTTAAATTTTATATGGATGATAAGCCTTGCAAAATTGGTGCAATATCAAAAGGCTCTGGAATGATTCATCCAAATATGGCAACAATGCTAAGTTTTATCACAACGGATGTTAATATTACATCTCAAGCCTTGCAAATGGCACTTGATGAAGTTGTTGCAGATAGTTTTAATATGCTAAGCGTTGACGGGGATACCTCAACGAACGATACGGTTTGTGTTTTGGCAAACGGATTTGCACAAAATATGCGTATAGTTTCGCGTGGCAAATATTTTGATATATTTGTTGATGCGTTAAGGCGGTGCTGTGTTTATCTTGCGAGGGAAATGGCAAGAGATGGTGAGGGTGCAACAAAGCTTATTGAATGTACTGTGCTGAATGCGACTAATGAACAAATAGCAAAAAAAGTAGCCAAAAGCGTTATTTGCTCTTCGCTTGTAAAAACGGCGATGTTTGGAGCCGATGCCAATTGGGGCAGGGTTTTGTGCGCTATTGGATACAGCGGTGCTGATATTGATATTTCAAAAGTTGATGTTTGCTTTGTTTCCGAAAATGGTAAACTAGATGTTTGCAAAAATGGCTCTGGAATTGATTTTTCAGAGGAGCTTGCAAAGCAAGTTTTGTCAAGCGATTCTATTGAAATTTGCGTAGATTTAAACGAGGGTAAAAGCACTGCCACTGCTTTTGGTTGTGACCTTACCTATGATTATGTAAAGATTAACGGTGATTATCGCACTTGATTATCTCGGTTTTGTAAAAGGCGATACGAAAGGATTTTTTAAAAATGAAAATTTCAGATGCACAAAGGGCAGAAATTCTCGTCAAGGCATTGCCATATATTCAGCAGTACAATAATAAAACAGTTGTTGTAAAATATGGTGGAAACGCAATGATAAGCGATGAGCTTAGAGACGCTGTAATTACTGATATAGTTCTTTTATCTCTTGTTGGGATAAATGTTGTTTTAGTCCACGGTGGTGGTCCCGAAATTTCTGAAATGCTAGATAAAGTAGGCAAAGAAACTCGCTTTGTTGAGGGGCTTCGCTATACAGACAAAGAAACGATGGACATAGTCCAGATGGTTTTATCGGGAAAAGTTAATAAAAACCTTGTGCAACTGGTTGAAACTCACGGCGGAAAAGCGCTAGGGCTTTGCGGGCTTGATGGTGGAATGTTAAAAGCCAAGAGAAAAAAAGGCAAAGTCGACCTAGGCTATGTTGGAGAAATTACCGAAGTTAATGTTGAAATTTTAAACGACGCTATTGAAAAAGGGTATATTCCCGTTGTTGCAACTGTTGCCGGTGGTGAGGGGGATGACGGCTCTTCTTACAATATCAATGCAGACCTTGCCGCCGCAAAAATTGCCGCAAGCCTTCACGCAGAAAAGCTTTTGCTAATGACAGATGTTAAAGGGCTTCTAAGGGATAAGGATGATGAAAATTCCTTGATATCTCTTGTAAATGTAAGCGAAGTGCCAGCTCTAAAAAATCAAGGGATAATTAGTGGCGGTATGATTCCAAAGGTTGATTGCTGTGTTGAGGCTGTGCGTAGGGGCGTTAAGCGTACGCATATTATTGACGGACGAATCCCACATTCAATTCTTATAGAGATACTCTCGAACGAGGGTATAGGCACTATGTTTTTATAATATTTTCTACTACTAATTAGGTGATTTTAATGGATTTTAATGATATAAAAAACACGGCAGATAAATATCTTATGCCTACATATGCTCATTTTGACCTTGCTCTAAAGAGCGGAAATGGTGCAACGATAACAGATTTTGAAAACAAGCAAATTATTGATTTTTCATCTGGGATTGGAGTTGTGTCAATTGGCTTTGGGGATAATGACTGGGCAAGTGCCGTTGCAAATCAGGCAAAAAAAATATCTCACACATCAAACCTTTATTATAATGAGCCTGTGGCATTGCTTGCAAAAGAGCTTTGCACTCGCACAGGATTTGACAAAGCGTTTTTTTGCAACTCTGGAGCAGAGGCAAATGAGTGCGCAATAAAGCTTGCAAGAAAATATAGTTTTGATAAGTATGGTAAAAATAGATTTAATATAATTAGCCTTAAAAACTCGTTTCACGGCAGAACAATGGCTACTGTTACGGCAACGGGACAAGATGATTTTCATAATTTCTTTTTTCCGTTCAATGAGGGGTTTAAATACGCAGTTGCGAATGATATAAATGAGATTTTAAATCTTACAAAAAGCAATGATGTTTGTGCAGTTATGATTGAACTTGTTCAAGGTGAAGGTGGAGTTAATCCTCTTGATAAGGAGTATGTAAAAGAGTTGGCAAAGCTTTGTAGTGACCTTGATATTTTATTAATAGCTGATGAGGTGCAAACAGGAATAGGCAGAACAGGTAGCTTTTTTGCATATGAACAATATGGCGTTATGCCCGATGTAATAACCAGTGCAAAAGGTCTTGGAAACGGACTTCCTATTGGTGCTTGCCTGTGCAAAGAATTCTTGTCAAATGTTTTAACCGCAGGTACTCACGGCACTACATTTGGTGGCAATCCAGTTGCAAGTGCCGGTGCTTTAGAAGTCTTAAAAAAGGTTGACAGTTCGCTTTTAGATGAAGTTTGCAAAAAAGGTGAATATATCAAATCAAGCCTTAAAGATATAGATGAAATTGAAGAAATTCGTGGAATGGGTTTAATGCTTGGCATAAAGCTAAAAACTCTAGATGCACGGGAAGTTGCAAAAATATGTGCAGAAAATGGACTAATGATTTTAACCGCAAAAACCTTGTTGCGTATGCTGCCCCCGCTCACAATAAGTTATGATGAAATAGATAGGGGAATTGAAATTTTAAAAATGGCACTTGTGTCAAAAGGAGAATAATAATGAAACACCTCTTAAAAATGCTTGACCTTTCTAAAGATGAAATCATAGACTTGTTAAATCTTGCAGACCAACTAAAATATGAGCAAAAAAATGGTATAGAGCATAAATTGCTTGCGGGAAAAACACTGGGAATGATATTTCAAAAAGCGTCTACACGCACACGAGTTTCGTTTGAAACGGGGATGTATCAGTTGGGTGGATATGCGTTGTTTTTATCTTCAAACGATTTGCAAATTGGCAGAGGAGAGCCAGTGCAAGACACCGCTCGCGTTTTATCTAGATATCTTGATGGAATTATGATAAGAACCTTTGAACAGTCAGAGGTTGAGTCGCTTGCAAAATATGGAGATATTCCAATAATAAACGGGCTAACTGATTTTTCGCACCCTTGCCAAGTTCTAGCAGACCTTATGACAATAAGGGAGTATAAAGGCAAGCTAGAGGGGCTTAAAATGTGCTATATTGGTGACGGCAATAATATGGCAAATTCGCTTATTGTCGGCGGATTAAAAACGGGTATGGCGGTTAGCATTGCTTGCCCTGAAGGCTATGAGCCTGATGACGAAGTTTTAAGCTTTGCAAAAGAATTTGACTGTTTTACTCTTTGTCAAAATCCTTTAGATGCTGCCAAGAATGCAGACGTTATTTTAACTGATGTTTGGGCATCTATGGGTCAAGAGGGCGAGGCACAGCAAAGGCGAGAGGCGTTTGAGGGAACATATCAGGTAAATAGTGCGGTTATGGGTGTTGCAAAAGATGACTGTATGGTTTTGCACTGCTTGCCAGCTCACAGGGGCGAGGAAATTACCGCTGAAGTTTTTGAAAATCACGCAAACCAAATCTTTGACGAGGCAGAAAATAGACTTCACGCTCAAAAGGCAGTAATGGTCACTTTAATGAAAGATTAATATAAAAATAAAAGCATAGGGCATCTTAAAAATAACGCCCTATGCTTTGTTATATAAAAATGTGTTTGAATGAAAAAAGCAAATCGCCCTTTTAAGAGCGATTACTTAACATTAAATTCTAGTTTAATTCCTTTGGGTTGGTTTGCCCAAATGGTAAGCCCCGAGAATACTCCCGCTGCGATAACAAAAGTCAAACCAAAAACGAGTGCTACAATTCTTTTTCCATTCATTCAAACTCCCCCTATTTAATTGAAATACAACTTTTATTACAAATTCTTAACTATATTATAGCATAAAACTTGAAAAAAACATAATTTTTTGTAGGAAATTTTAAAAATAAAAAAGTTTCAAAAAAGACTTGCTTTTTACTTTTTATGATGATATAATACTTTTTGTCGCTTGAGAGAACAACAGTTCTTCAAAGTCGGTGCTTATTACAATGAGGGTCCACCCGTTCCCATCCCGAACACGGTAGTTAAGCTCATTTGTGCCGAAAATACTTGGCGGGAGGCCGCCCGGGAAGATAGGTAGTGCCGACACTGCGAAAGCAGTTACCCAATAGGGTGGCTGTTTTTTTTTACCCTTTTGCTTTTTATTTATAGTTTTATTTCTATGACAATATCCGTATTTACTTATAATCACTGTTGGTGTATAATATTTTGTATGAATTGGGGGTCGTTTAAATGAAACAAATTTTAAAATTTACTGCTGTTTTGCTTGGTGTGTTGGCTGTTTTTTCTTCTTGCTCGGGCAAAAAAGATGTAGCCCTAAACATTGGTAGCGGGCAGGTTGGCAGTGATGTTTATTCTTATTTTTTAGATTATGTTATCATTACAGAATCAAAAGATAAAAAAATGAGTGACAATGATATAAAAAAGCGAGCAAGCGAGCTTTGCCTTGAATATGTAAAAATTAACACAAAATTTGATGATATGAATTTGTCCCTTGATGCAGGGAAAAAAGCAAAAATTGCAGATGATGTTACTAACAAATGGTCGTTTTTTGGAAAGTATTATAAGTCAATAGGTGTGTCCAAACAAACTCTTACAAAAATTGAAGAAAATCAAGCGTTTAGGGAGGCGATTCTCCTTGCAACTTATGATACAAGCGGAACAAATCCGGTGAGCGAGGACGAAATAAAGGCGTATTTTAGCGATAATTATGTATTTTTTAAGTCTATTAACGGATACCTAAAGGTAACAGATGAAAAAGGACAAGAAGTTAAAAAAACTCCACAGGAAATCGAAGAGATTGTAAAAAACTTCACCTCAATGGCAAAATCAATCACAGAAGAAAACACGATTGATAATGTAAACAGTGCGTATTTGCAAGAGGGTGAAAACAAAACAACCTTGCCAGTCGCAGTAACTACAAAAGATAGTAAAGATTATCCAAAAGGCTTTTTTGAAAAAGTGTTGGAAATAAAAGTTGGCAGCGTTGGCACCTTAATATTTGATGATTATATTTTTGTAGTTCAGAGATTTAATAATTTTGACGAAGCACAAGAGTTTTATGAAAATTATCGAACAACTTGCCTTAAAGAAATGGTAAAAAATGATTTTAGCAAAGAGATAAAAAGTTGGTACAAAGATTCTAAACTCTCAGAAAACTCTCGAGTTCAAGACAAGTGCTACAAAACAATTGTTGAAGTAAGAAATGAGAATAAATCATAAATACAAATTATTTTTTATTAAAAATATAAGAGTACAAGCCGCTGTTATTGTTGCAGTGGCTATGTTTTTCAAATAGTGTAGAATTTTTTGCACAATTATTGTTTGTTTTATACCCTTGACGAAACCACTATAATAGTTGTATACTAAGTTTCACAACTATATATAGTTATTAAGCGACAAGTGTAAGACTATATATTGTATTTAGTAGGAAAGGTAGGAAAGAGAAATGATTTCTAAAATCAGGAAGAGAAATGGGGATGTTGTTGATTTTCAATCTGAAAAAATCACTCGTGCCATTTTTAAAGCTGCAAACGCAGTAGGTGGAAACGATTGGGATAGAGCAAATGACCTTACACAACAGGTTGTTGTTATGGTTGATGCAAAATTCGAGGGTGATGTTGTAGATGTTGAAAAAATACAAGACTTGGTTGAAAAAGTATTAATAGAAAATGGCCACGCAAAAACTGCAAAGGCTTATATTTTATATCGAGAAAAACGCCGTGGTGCAAGAGAGGCAAATGCCTTAATTGGTGCTACGATTGATATGTTTTCAAACTATTTGGGTGATAATGATTGGCGAGTTAAAGAAAATGCCAATGCACAAAAATCAATAAATGGTATGAATAACTATATAAGAGAAACTTTTACAAAGCAATATTGGTTGCACGAAGTTTATCCTGACGAAATTCGCAATGCTCATCAGGCTGGTGACTTGCATCTTCACGACCTTGGATTTTTTGGCCCTTATTGTGCCGGTTGGGATTTAAAACAACTTTTAATAGAGGGTTTTGGCGGTGTGCCAGGCAAGGTTGAATCATCTCCTGCAAAGCACCTTCGTAGCTTTTTAGGGCAGGTTGTAAACTCAACATTTACAACTCAGGGTGAAACAGCAGGAGCTCAAGCTTGGAGTAGCTTTGACACTTATTGTGCACCTTTTATTAGATATGACAATCTTGATTATAAAACCGTAAAACAAGTCCTACAAGAGTTTATTTTTAACCTTAATGTGCCTACTAGGGTAGGCTTCCAGTGTCCTTTCTCTAACCTTACCTTTGACATAGTTCCACCACGCACTCTTAAAGATGAGGCGGTTATAATCGGTGGAAAACCACAAAAAGAAACTTATGGCGAATTCCAAAAAGAAATGGATATGATAAACACGGCGTTTTGTGATGTTATGATGGAGGGTGACAGAAAAGGTCGTGTGTTCACTTTTCCGATTCCTACAATTAATGTTACAAATGATTTTGATTGGGATAGCCCTGTTGTTAATCAGTTTATGGAAATTACTTGCAAATACGGAATTCCTTATTTTTCAAACTATGTAAATTCAGACCTTTCACCAGAGGATGCACTCTCGATGTGTTGTCGTTTGCGCCTTGATACTAGCGAGCTTCGCAAGCGTGGAGGAGGACTTTTTGGCTCAAATCCGCTCACAGGTTCTATTGGAGTTGTAACAATTAATATTCCAAGAATTGCATACCTTTCAAAAGATGAAGATGAGTTTTATAGCAGGCTTACAAAGCAAATGGAGCTTGCAAAAGCAAGTCTTGAAATAAAGAGAAAAACTATTGAAGAGCAAACAGAGCGTGGAATGTATCCTTATTCTGCATACTATCTTAAAAATGTTAAGCAAAGGACGGGTAGCTACTGGTTTAACCACTTCAACACAATAGGCTTGATTGGTATGAATGAGGCTTGCCTAAACTTTATAGGCAAAGACATTACAACCGAAGAGGGGCAAGATTTTGCCAAGAAAACACTTGATTATATGAGAGATATTATAACTCAATATCAAGAGGAAACAGGCCATGTGTACAATCTAGAGGCAACACCAGCAGAGGGAACAAGCTATAGTCTTGCCCGTCTTGATAAAGAAAAATATCCCGACATTATAACAGCAGGTGAGGACGAGTTTTATTACACAAATTCAACACAACTTCCTGTTGGGTTTACAGATGACATCTTTGAAACACTTGATTTGCAAGATGAACTTCAGTGTAAATATACTGGTGGCACGGTTTTGCATTTATACCTTGGTGAGCAAATCAAAGATGTTGAAATTGCAAAACAGCTTATAAAAAAAGCGTTTACAAATTATAAATTACCTTATATTTCACTTACCCCTACATTTTCAATTTGTCCACAGCACGGATACCTAAATGGCGAAATTTACGCCTGTCCTGATTGTGGAAAGGATACAGAGGTTTGGAGTCGTGTTGTAGGCTATTTAAGACCTGTGCAAAACTTCCACAAAGGCAAGCAAGAGGAGTACAAATCAAGAGTAAAATATGTCATTAGAACAGAGGAATTAAACGCATGATTTGGGGTGGAATTCAAAAAACCAGCACCCTTGATTTTCCAGGGGTTTTAAGTTGTGTGTTATTTACTCGTGGCTGTGATTTGGATTGTTTTTATTGCCATAATCGTTTGTTGATTGAGGGAATGGGTCTTGTAGTTGATGAAAAAGAGATTTTCGAATTTTTAGAAAAACGAAAAAATTTGTTAGATGGCGTAGTTGTTAGTGGTGGAGAGCCAACTCTTCACAAGGGCCTTCCTGAATTTTTGCAAAAAGTAAAGAAAATGGGGTTCAAAACAAAGCTTGATTCTAATGGTCAAAATCCCGAAATCGTAAAAGAACTTTGGCAAAAAAACCTGCTTGATTATGTAGCAATTGACATTAAAGCGTTGCCCCAAGATTATAAAAAAATCTGCGGTGTAAATGGCTTTGAAAACACAGCAAAAACAGTAAAGTTTTTAGATGATATCGGGGCAGATTATGAGGTTAGAACAACCTTGTACCCATCTATGACGATAGAAGAACTTGAGGAATTGCTAAAATCTTTTCCTGTCCAAAAACTTTGGAGACTCAATTATTTTAAAATGCCAGAGCAATATAAAAAGGAAGATTTTATATTGCTAGAGCAACCGTCCATAACGCAAAGCATGATAAATGAAAACTTGCTAAAGCTCCAAAAGTTGCAGCCGAATTTGTATATTTAGATAAAATAAAAGGATAGCACAATGAGGTGCTGTCCTTTTTGTTTTGTTGTTAATTGTTTAATACCACACTTGTTATTTGTGCCTAAAACTAAACTTAAAATACCGCTAAATATAGAACCACACATTAACCAACAACAAACCAAATAAACCATATCCAACTAACCCCACCACATCGTAGCGGATGGCGGAGTCACGGAGGAGTATACAAACTGGTAGCTTTGTAATAAGTATAAGTTATAGCTTGTTTTTAATTTTCTAAAACTTACCTAAACATAAAACTTCTTCTACCGTAGCGGATGGGGGTCACGGGGGAAAACCGAGTGAAAGGATAACAGAGGGTTTGCTCGTGTCGCCTTTCTTTGATTCGGATCGCGGGCGAGCAAAGAAATGAATGAGAACAAGGTAAAGAAATATATCAATTTAAAAATCAACCCACACATTAAATACCCGTGTCTAAAAGTAAAGTTTAAATACCGGTAAATATAGAACCACAAACTTACTACCTATGTCTACAACTAAAGTTTAAATACCGCTAACCATAAACTCACACACTAGCCAATAATAAAAATAAAAGCAACAACAAAACCAACTATACCGTAGCGGATGGGGGTCACGGGGGAAAACCGAGTGAAAGGATAACAGAGGGTTTGCTCGTGTCGCCTTTCTTTGATTCGGATCGCGGGCGAGCAAAGAAATGAATGAGAACAAGGTAAAGAAATATATCAATTTAAAAATCAACCCACACATTAAATACCCGTGTCTAAAACTAAAGTTTAAATACCGCTAAATATAGAACCACACATTAAATACACGTACCTAAAACTAAACTCAAACGGTCGCTAAAAACAAAGCTACAAACTTTGCAACAAAAATAACATCCTAAACCTGTCTACCTATCCATTGTATCGCAAATAGCAAAATATAAATAACTGGTATATGAACAATGTAAATCAGTAAAGCGTTTTGACCTAGTTTTTCGCAAAATTTAAAATGAGATTTGTATGCAAGGGATGGCACCTTCCCATTTTTCACGGAAATACCAACAAAGGTTCCAAAAAAGAAAATAAAACTCCAGGGTAAAAGTGGAAAATAATCAGCAGAAAAAAATCCGTGTGAGAAAAAACCAAGAGGAAAAAGCCAGTCAATAGTGTACCATTTGTAAGGAACTCGTAGAATTAAATCATCCCATAACCCAATTCTTCCATATGAAATATCACGGGTTATAAAGGCAATAAGAATACAAAGAGTGGCTCCTAAAATGGCAGGAAACTTGTCGAAACCCTTGCGAAAAAATGAAAATAAAAGTATTGAACAAGCAAGTAAATGCAAAATTCCAAAATAAATTTGTGTATTCTCAAAACCAAAAGAGGGAAGTAAAACGGCACTTATGAAGGTCAGTGAAAGTGCAAGAATTAGCAGTTTTATACCCCGTGCGGTATTTTTTTGAGAAAGCCTAGAGCAAATTCCTGAGATGAATATAAAAACAGAAGCAAATAAAGGCTGAATAGGCTCAAAAAATTTAAATGCCTCATATGCCCACTCAGTACCTAAAAGCTGATAACTTAAAAATAATGCGTGATAAATAATCATACAAAAAACAGCAAAACCGCGAACTTCGTCAAGCAGTAAAATTCGTTTTTTTGAATATGCCAATTTTAACCCATCCTTTGAAAAAATTAAATTATGGTGTATAATTATACTAAATTTGTTTAGCTATTACAAGAAAATAGTGAAAAGAAAGGGCGAAGAGTATGAATAAATTTAAAGCGGTGATTTTTGATTTTGATGGAACATTCATAGATTCAGGAGAAGGGATTAGAAATTGTGTGGAGTATGCTTTGAAAAAACACAACATTCCCGTTGGTGATAAAGGCAAGCTCAATTATTTTATAGGCCCCCCTTTAAATGTGGGATTTAGTGATATGTACGGTGCAAGTCCGAAACAGTGCGAAAATTTGATTGCAGATTATAGGGACAGGTATGAGAAAATTGGTGTCTATGAGGCGCAGATATATAATGGTATGGTGGAGCTTGTGAAAAAGCTAAAGAAAAATGGCGTAAAGGTTGGGGTTGCATCGTCAAAACCCACATATTTTATAAACAAAATTTTAACCCATATGAGCCTTACAGACCTGTTTGATACAGTGGTGGGAACACAACTTGACAACCATAACGCAGACAAAACGATACTTATAAACACCGCACTTGAAAATTTGCAAATAACCGACAAAGAATCTTGCATAATGGTGGGCGATAGACTTTATGATGTTAATGGTGCAAAAGGTGCAGGAATTTTGTCCGTAGGAGTGCTTTATGGATATGGCTCAAAGGCAGAGCTTGAAGAGGCTGGAGCAGACTTTTTGGCACAAGATGTGACGCAGCTTAATAAAATTTTACTTAATATTTAAAAATATTCAAAAAACTGTTGACATTGTAACATCTATATATTATAATGGACTTCGCTTGATGTGGCGGCATAGCTCAGTTGGCTAGAGCATTCGGTTCATACCCGGAGTGTCGTTGGTTCAAATCCGACTGCCGCTACCATTATGAACGAGAGGCCTTGCCGCACTTGTTTATTAAAGGTGTTGCAAAACCTCTTTTTATATATAACTTAATATGGCCCGGTGGTCAAGTGGTTAAGACACCGCCCTTTCACGGCGGTAACACGGGTTCGAGTCCCGTCCGGGTCACCACAAAAAAGCATTCAGCCAATAGGTTGGGTGTTTTTTATTTGTCTAAAAATCAAATGACAATGGCTTTACCATTTAACTAATATTGAATGCAATAGGTGAATATGATATGATATATTCATAAAAAAGGGGGCTTTTTATGTCTGCACCACTTGCCGATAGGCTTCGTCCACAAACAATTGAAGAGATTGTAGGTCAAGAGCATTTGCTAGGGCAAGGCAGAGCGCTTGGCAACATTATTGCGTCAAAAAACCTTCCAAACCTAGTGTTTTATGGTCCGTCAGGTGTTGGAAAAACAACGCTTGCAAGTATTATTGCAAAGTCTACAAACCGAACATTGCGTAAACTTAACGGCACTAATGCATCCACAGCGGATATAAAAGAGATTGTAGCGGAGCTTGACACGCTTTCTGCGCCAAATGGCATTTTGTTGTATTTAGATGAGATACAATATTTTAATAAAAAACAGCAACAATCGCTTTTAGAATATATAGAAAAAGGCGACATAACTCTGATAGCTTCTACAGCAGAAAATCCATATTTTTATGTTTATAGTGCCATTCTTAGCCGTTCTACAGTGTTTGAATTTAAGCCTGTTTTGCCAAAGGATATTGAAAAGGCTGTTTTGCGTGGCTTTGAATTTTTAAGAAATGAAACTGGTGAAAAAATAGAGTTAGAAAACGGTGTGTCAATGCATATTGCAACGGCGTGTGGCGGAGATGTGCGCAAAGCTATAAACGCTGTTGAACTTTGTTTTTTATCAACTTTACCAAATGAAAATGTACGAAAAGTTACGCTTGCAACGGCAAAGGAGCTTACGCAAAGTTCGTCAATGAAATATGACAGGCAGGGCGATGAGCATTACGACCTTTTGTCTGCTTTCCAAAAGTCGATGAGAGGCTCGGATGCAAACGCAGCACTTCACTATTTAGCAAGATTGTTAGAGGCGGGGGACTTGCCGTCTGCTGCTCGTAGGCTACTTGTGTGTGCCTGTGAAGATGTTGGGCTTGCTTACCCGATGATTATTCCGATTGTAAAATCAGCTGTTGATATCGCTTTTCAAGTAGGTTTGCCAGAGGCGAAAATCCCACTGGCAGATGCGGTCGTTTTGGTGTGCAATAGCCCAAAATCAAATTCGGCATATTTGGGTATTAAAAAGGCAACAAATGATGTTAAAAAAGGTCTGGTCGGTGCAGTGCCAAGGCACTTGCAAAATATGCATTATGACGGTGCAGATAATGAAAATAAGGGGCAGTTTTATAACTACCCCCACGAATATGATAATCATTGGATAAATCAACAATACCTTCCCGATGTGCTAAAAAATGCAAAGTATTATGAGTTTGGTGACAATAAAACAGAACAAGCCGCAAAAGAATACTGGCGCAGAGTTAAGGGCGACAATTAGTGTTGCATAGCAAAAATAATCAGCGATGTTATAGCAAGTCCAATGGCAACTGCTAGAGAAGATTTTGCTATGGTAGCTTTGATATTTGTTTTTTTCTTAACTGGTGGTGGAAGACCAATATTTTTGGTAAAATCCCATGCTTGACTTTGTAGTTTTCCTTTGTCAATTGAATAATATTCTGGCTTAACAAAGAGCAAAACTCGTTCAAAATAATCGTTTCCGGTATCCTTGATTTCTAAGACTTGCATATTAACCCCTTTTATCATTTTAAATTACCTCCCGTTGTAGTTTTGGCAAGATTTGAGATAAATATACGATTATTTGTCAAGTCTTTTTTAAAAATAAAATATTTTTTCAAAACAGTAATAATATACAGATTGTATACTGGGTTTTCAGGTTTGTGTGGAAAACTCGGTGGAAAATGTTTATAACTACCCTGTTTTACCCCCTATTTCAAAGGAATTCCAGACTTTTAACAATTTTGTGGATAAGTTGATATAAAAACTCTTGCTATTACGAATGGTTAAAGAAGCTTTACGATGACAAAAAAAGACAGCATAGTACACAGTTTTGTTACTTAAACTTTATAAAAATTGTACTTGTGCAAAACTTATATAAAACCATAAAAAATACAATTTTTTTGTTGATTTGGATGTGTGATTATGAAAGTCAAGCAATTTTGCGATTCAATTTTAATAGAAAATCCAAAAGTTTTTTCGCTCTCACTTTGCCTTGATTGCGGACAAGCTTTTAGATGGGAGCACAAGGATGGACTCTGGCACGGTGTTGTAAAAAATAAAGTGCTGAAGGCAAAAGAAGTTGATGGTGGAATATTGCTTTATACGACTTTAGAAGATTATAATAGTATATGGCACGATTATTTTGATTTAGCAAGAGACTATGAAAAAATTCTTGCAGATTTTAAAGAGGACGAAAGCTTGAAGCAGGCAATAGATGAGTTTTATGGGATAAGAATTTTAAGTCAAGACCCGTGGGAAGCACTTTGCTCTTTTATCATTTCGCAAAACAACAACATTCCAAGGATAAAAGGGATTATAAAAAGGCTTTGTGAAACTTTTGGAGAGCCTTTGGGAGAACAAGATTTTGCATTCCCAAGCCCGCAAACGATTGCGAAGTTATCGCTTGATGATTTAGCACCATTGCGTGCAGGTTTTCGCAACAAATATATTTTAGATGCTGCACAAAAGGTTGCAACCGGAGAAGTTGATATTTATGGGCTGAAAAATATGCCAATAGAAATGGCAAGGAGCGAGCTTATAAAGATTAAAGGCGTTGGTGAAAAAGTTGCAGAATGTACATTACTCTATGGCTGTGGGCATATAAATGCGTTTCCAAAGGATGTTTGGGTCAAGCGAATAATGCAAGAAATGTATCAAGATGGCTTGCCAAAATGCACAAATGGGGTGCAAGGAATAGCACAACAATACCTGTTCCATTGGCGTAGAAACTCAAAGCTTTTTGAAAACGAAAAATAAAAAATATGTTGCAAAGAACAATTATAAGTGTAGTTGTTCTTTTTTGTTTGAAAAAATAAATGCTGCTAGATATTGAACCACACATTAAATACAAGTGCCTAAAAGCAAATTTAATATGTCATTATTTGTTGAATAACAGACTTAATGTCTGTGTCTAAAATTAAACTCGAAACATCATCAACTATAAATCCACGCATTTGCCATCTGTGTTTTAAATTTAACAATATCCAACAAACCCACCACGCCGTAGCGGATGGGGGATGCAAGTTGATAGTTTTACGATGATTAAAAGTTAGAGCTTGTTTTTAATTTCTAAAACTCATCAAAACATAAAACTACCTTTACCGTAGCGGATGGGGGTCACGGGGGAAAACCGACTGAAAGGATAACAGAGGGTTTCCCCCGTGTTGCCTTTCTTTGGTTCGGATCGCGGGCGAGCAAAGAAATGAATAAGAACAAGGTAAAGAAATATATCAAACTAAAATGCAACCCACACATTAAATATCTGTACCTAAAATTAAACTTAAAATGCCACTAACTTTAAACCTGCATATTAATTACCCGTGCCTAAAAGCAAATTTAATATGTCGTTGTTTATTGAAGAATAGACTTAATGTCTGTGTCTAAAATTAAACTCGAAACATCATCAACTATAAATCCACGCATTTGCCATCTGTGTTTTAAATTTAACAATATCCAACAAACCCACCACGCCGTAGCGGATGGGGGATGCAAGTTGATAGTTTTACGATGATTAAAAGTTAGAGCTTGTTTTTAATTTCTAAAACTCATCAAAACATAAAACTACCTTTGCCGTAGCGGATGGGGGTCACGGGGGAAAACCGATTGAAAGGATAACAGAGGGTTTCCCCCGTGTCGCCTTTCTTTGGTTCGTTTCTTTGGCGAGCAAAGAAATGAATAGAAACAACGTAAAATATATATCAATTTAAAAATCAACCCACACATTAAATACCAGTGTCTAAAAGTAAAAGTTAAAATGACACTAAATATCGAACTACACATTAAATACTTGTGTCTAAAACTAAATTCAAAATGCTACTAACCATAAACCCACATATTAGTCAATAATAAAACTAAAAGTAAGAATAAAAAACAAATAAAAAACCGGCAACACCAAAATTTGATGTCGCCAGTAAAATTATAAAATATAAACTTATCACGAGCCAAATAAAAGCAAGAAAAATCCAGCTGCAACAGCAGAACCGATAACACCCGCAACATTAGGCCCCATAGCGTGCATAAGAAGAAAGTTTGAAGGATTTGCTTTTTGCCCCTCTACTTGAGAAACACGAGCAGCCATAGGAACAGCGGAAACTCCGGCAGAACCAATTAGTGGGTTTACTTTTCCTTTTGTCACATAATACATTAGCTTGCCAAGAAGAACGCCACTGGCAGTTGCAAATGCAAAAGCTAAAAGCCCCAGTCCTACGATTGCAAGGGTCTGAACCTTTAAGAAAATTGCTCCCTCTGCGGTTGCACCAACGGTCACACCAAGCATAATGGTAACAATGTTGATAAGTGCATTTTGAGCCGTGTCTGATAGCCTTTCAACAACACCACTCTCTTTAAATAGATTACCAAGCATTAGCATACCTATAAGTGCTGCAACATCAGGGATCATTAGCGTACATAAAACTGTAACAACAATTGGGAAGATTATTTTTTCTGCCTTGCTAACTTCACGAAGTTGCTCCATTTTTACTTCACGCTCTTTTTCGGTAGTGAGCGCACGCATTATAGGTGGTTGAATTAAAGGAATAAGTGCCATATATGAATATGCGGCAACTGCAATTGGGCCTAAAAGCTCTGGTGCGAGTTTAGACGCTGTAAAAATTGCCGTAGGACCGTCAGCGCCACCAATAATTCCGATAGCGGCTGCTTGCTCTGGGGTAAAAATCCCAAGTGCAAGAGATGCCATAAATGCCATAAAAATTCCAAATTGCGCAGCGGCACCAAGAAGCAAACTTGATGGGCGAGCAATAAGTGGCCCGAAATCTGTCATTGCACCAACGCCTAGAAAAATAAGACAAGGGAAAATGCTGCTCTTAACTCCGGCGTAAATTAACCGTAAAACGCCATCATCATACCACCTTGCACCAGGGATTGCCTGTGATGCGTCCATAATTCCGGCAGGGTCTGCCATAATGCCTGTGCCTGGTAGATTTGCAAGGAGCATACCAAAAGCTATAGGCAAGAGCAGAAGTGGCTCGAATTTTTTTACAATAGCTAAATATAATAAAATAAAAGATACAATCATCATAACACCTTGTTGCCAAGTCAGAATTGCAAAGCCTGAATTTGCAATGGTGTCCCTTAAAACATCAACAAAATTCATTTATATCCTCCTTATAAAACAACGAGGATATCATTGGTATCAACATTATTTCCCTTTGAAACCAAAACCTGTTTGACTACTCCGTCGCTAGGGGCTAAAATTTCGTTTTCCATCTTCATAGCCTCAAGAATTATAACAACATCACCCTGTTTGACGCTTTGACCGCTTGTAACATTAACGGAAAGAATACTGCCGGGCATAGGAGCTTTTATGCTTGTGCCGTCGGCAACGTTTGCAGGGGCTTGAGCGGGTGCTTGAGGTGCTAAAGGTGTAGTGGACACGGGGGCGGGCGTTGCAACAACTTCATCGCTAACGCCTACAAGAACGGCGCTACTTTCGTCAACATCAACCTCGTATTTTTTGTTGTTTAGCGATACAACATATCTCATAATTATTCTTCCTCCAAAAGCTTAATAGAATTAAATACCAGTCTGTTTAGTGGAACACCACTTTTGTTGCTTACAATAGCCATAATTACGGCTGCATCTTCTTCGGATACATTTATAAGGTCGATTTTTCCCCTACTTTGAGTTTCAGGCAGTGGCACTGCGTGGCTTTGTGAATTTGCAGTATTATCAGTAGTCTTTGATGGTTTTTTATTTTTTGAAAAAGCACCAACAACCTTTGATATTATTACTACTGCAAAAGCTAGTAGCACAAGCTCTGTAAACACCATAAGAATACCAGTTATAGATATTGTAAATGCATCAATCATAGATAAATCTTTGCCTGCGAGCATTTAATACACCTCCATTATCCTATTTGTTCGATAGTATATTTAAATGTGTTTTTCTCTATTTCATCACGCTTTTTGAAAAAAGCTTCTGCTTGTGCAGGAAAAGCGATGTAGGATAGCACATCTTCGTCATTTTTTGCAACATCTCCAAGTTGTTTTTTTGTTTTTTCAAATGATGGTTCGAGAGTGTCTGCAAAGCGTGTTGTCATAGGTTTTTCGTCACCTAAAACAGTCTTTTGAAGCTCTTTATCAATTTTGCCCGGAGCCTTTCCATACTCGCCCTTGATATAAGATTTTACTTCCTTGGAAATGTTTTTATAGCGCTCGCCAGTTAAAACATTGGTGGCAGCTTGCACACCAACCATTTGGCTCATTGGTGTTACAAGTGGTGGAAATCCCATATCTTCTCGTACTTTTGGTGTTTCCTCTAGCACTTCTTGCAACTTGTCAAGCTTGTTTTGGGCTGTTAGCTGTGCTACAAGATTTGATAGCATACCACCAGGTATTTGGTAGTTTAGTGCGTCTGTATCTGTTGCAAGAACAACAGGGTTTAAAAGTCCGGATTTTATAGCCTCGTCTTTATAATCTTTAAAAAACTGATTAACTTCATTTACAGCATCCATATTAAGCTCGTTTTCAAATCCTAATTGCTCTAGGGCATAGGCTAGTGTTTCTGTTGGTGGCTGTGATGTTCCACCAGAAAAACTAGAAATCGCAGTGTCGACAACATCGGCACCTGCCTCAACGGCTTTGACTAAAGTTACAAGGCCTAGACCTGTTGTTGAATGAGTGTGGCAAACAATAGGAACCTTTACATTTTCTTTAAGAGCTTTTACCAAATCAAAAGCCTCTTGTGGACCCATTATGCCCGCCATATCTTTAATAGCAATAGAGCCTACACCCATATTTTCCATCTGTTTTGCAAGTTTTACATATGATTCAAGGTTGTGAATAGGGCTAATTGTAAAACAAATAGCACCAGAGGCGATAGCGCCGTTTTTAATTGTTTCATCAACAGCAACTTCAATGTTTCTAAGGTCGTTTAAAGCGTCAAAAATTCTAACAATGTCAATCCCATTTTCGACTGATTTTTTTACAAACATTCTAACAACATCATCAGGATAATGCTTGTATCCAAGCAGGTTTTGACCCCTTAGTAGCATTTGGAGTTTTGTGTTTGGGCAAGCGCTACGAATTTTGCGAAGTCTCTCCCAAGGGTCTTCGTTAAGATATCTAAGACAGGAGTCAAAAACGGCTCCGCCCCAACATTCAAGAGAATAGTAACCAGCTTTGTCAAGCGTCTCAAGAATGGGTGCAAACTCGTCATAAGTCATACGAGTTGCGATAAGAGATTGGTTTGCATCTCTTAAAATTGTTTCAGTGAATTGAACTTTCATATACTAGGTACCTCCAAATTTTCGTATTTTCTTATTTATCTATAAAAATTAACAAAATTAAACTAAATAACTGTTATTCTTTACAACATAGTTACTATGATAATATAAAAACGAAGATAATGCAAGGAAATACAGTTATCAAAATCATTTAATTTAACTTTCTTCTGTCTGCGGAGCGTCTTAATTACAAAATAAAAAAAACTTTGCTTTTTTTACATTATTTTACTATAATATTTTTACAGTTAATTTGGGTGCTATACATTATATAATATAGTATCTACAAAATCTTTTTAAAAGGTAGGGGTAGCGATGATTGAAATTCATTCAATTAATAAAAATGAAGCACTTAGATATTTAGGCTATTTAGATGAAGAGCCAACCTATGACACTTTAATTGCTTTAGAGAAAAATGAAAAAGAATTGCTAAAGGTTATAAAACCCCGATATATTTATAAATGTTTTGATTTAATAAAAATGGAAGATAAGGTGGCACTAAAGGATTGTGACTTGATTCTTAGTGGCGAGTCGATAGCAAAGCATTTGTATTATTGCGATAAAGCAGTGCTGATGTGTGTTACGATTTCTGCCGATGTTGATAAGCTAATAAAAAAAGCTCAGGTTGAGGATTTGGTTGACGCAGTTATGCTAGACAGCCTTGCAAGTGCAGCGGTTGAACAAGTTTGTGACGAGGTTGAGGAAGAAATAAAAAAAGAATATAGCAATTATTCAACTACAAATAGATTTTCCCCAGGGTACGGCGATTTACCCCTAAGCATTGAGCGGGACTGGCTTGCTGTTATGGACGCACAAAGGAAAATAGGGCTTTTTGTTACGCACGGTGATATGCTAACGCCTAGAAAATCAGTAACGGCAGTTATTGGACTTTCAGATAGTAAGATTGAAAATAGAGCCTTGTGCGATGAATGTGAAATAAAAGAAAAATGCGAAAAAAGAAAAAGAGGCGAATACTGTGGACTTTAACACACTGCTAAAAAAAGATTTTATAATACTTGATGGAGCGATGGGAACAATGCTTCAAAAGAGTGGATTAAAAATTGGTGCAATTCCAGAACTTTTATCGATAACGCAAAGTCAGAAGATTATTGATATTCATAAGCAATATATAAATGCGGGAGCAGATATAATTTATGCAAACACATTTGGAGCAAATGCAGAAAAACTAAAGGGGTGCGGTTATAGCGTTCAAGAGGTTGTAGGTGCATCAATTAGTAATGCAAAAAAAGCGTGTGAAGGCACAAACACTCTAGTAGCTCTTGATATAGGTCCAACGGGGCAAATGCTCTTACCGTCTGGAACGATGAGTTTTGAGCAGGCTTATGAAGTTTTTAAAGAGCAGGTAATAGCAGGAAAAGATGCAGATGTTATTGTAATTGAAACTATGACACAGCTCGGCGAAATAAGGGCGGCACTGCTTGCTGTAAAAGAGAATAGTGACAAGCCTGTAATTTGCACAATGACATTTGAAAAAAATATGAGAACATTCACAGGGTGTAGTATTCCCGCAATGGCACAAACATTGCAAGGTCTGGGAGCAAACGCTATTGGAATAAATTGCTCGATAGGTCCGGATGATTTGCCGCCAATAGTAGAAGAGCTTGCAAAGTGGACAGACTTGCCAATTGTTGTAAAGCCAAATGCAGGTTTGCCAGACCCAAGTAGTGATGATTATGATGTGTCGGCACAGGACTTTTCAAAAAGCATTGAGAAAATTGTTTCGAGCGGGATAAAAATAGTTGGTGGGTGCTGTGGTACAACTCCAGAATATATCATGCTTTTAAAGCAAATGCTTGAGAATAAAAAATACCAAAAACCACAATATGAAATTCAAAGTGCTGTATGCTCAAGTAGCAACACCGTTGTTATTGATTGCCCTAAAATAATCGGAGAAAGAATAAATCCAACGGGCAAAAAAAGATTTAAACAAGCGCTTATAGAAAATGATATGAACTATATTTTGTCCCAAGCGTTAGAACAGGTTTCGGCAGGGGCGGATATATTGGATGTTAATGTTGGTTTGCCTGAAATTGATGAATGTGAAATGCTTACAAAAACGGTTATGGAACTGCAAGAGATTGTAGACACTCCACTGCAAATAGATTCATCGGACCCAAAAGCTATTGAAAGTGCGCTTAGAATATATCAGGGCAAGGCGATTGTAAACTCAGTAAATGGTGAGCAAAAATCAACTGACACAATATTGCCGATTGTTGCAAAATATGGAGCGTCAGTTGTAGGACTAACGCTTGATGAAAAAGGAATACCGAAAACAGCGCAAGAGAGAGTGGAAATTGCACAAAGAATTTTAGATTCGGCACAAAAATACGGTATTCCAAAAAGAGATGTATACATAGACTGCTTAACTCTTACGGCTTCGGCACAGCAAGAGCAAGCAACCCAAACGCTAGAGGCACTAAGCGTCGTAAAAAATAAAATGGGACTTAAAACTGTTTTGGGAGTTTCAAATATTTCTTTTGGACTTCCGTGCAGAGAAATGGTAAACAGCACATTTTTAACAATGGCAATGCAAAGTGGGCTAGATTTGCCTATAATTAATCCCAACGCAGAGTCGATGACAGGTGCGGTAAGGGCGTTTAGACTGCTAACAGGGGCGGATGAAAACTGCACAAATTATATTGAAGCGTATACTAGTCAAAATAAAACACCGGTTCAAAAGATAAAATCAAATGATATAACGCTAAAAGAGGCGGTGCAAAAAGGTCTTAGAGGTGACGCACAAAGGCTTACAAAACAGCTTTTAGAAACTTGCGATGTAATGGAAATTATAAACGAAATGCTAATACCTGCACTTGATGTTGTGGGCGATGGTTTTGAGAAAGGCACATTGTTTTTGCCACAGCTTATTCAAAGTGCGAAGGCGGCACAAGTAGCATTCGAAGAAATAAAAACAAAATTGATTAATGAAAACAAAGCACCCGTAAGCAAGGGTAAAATTGTTCTAGCAACGGTAAAGGGCGATGTTCACGATATTGGAAAAAACATAGTTAAGGTTTTGCTCGAAAATTATGGCTACACAGTTATAGATTTGGGAAATAATGTGGAGCCAAATGCAATTTTGGACGCCGTAAAAACTCACAATGCAAAGCTTGTGGGGCTTAGCGCTCTAATGACCACCACCCTAAAAAGTATGGAGGAAACAATAAAACTGCTAAAGGATAATAACGCAGATTGTAAAACCGTTGTTGGCGGAGCAGTGCTAACTCCAGAGTATGCAAAAACAATAGGTGCAGATTTTTATGCGAAGGACGCAAAAGAATCAGTTGATGTTGCAAAAATAGTTTTAAATCAATAATTTTGATTATCACTTGGATATTAAAAATTAGCTTATTAATATCCAAGTGATTTTTTGCTTTTTTTATGAATCTATATACCATATATAATATAGAGAAAAATTTAAAATAAGATTAAAGCATATTTTGTGGCTTAAATGCGAAAATAGCACTACATTTTGTATCAAAAAAATAAATGTCATTTTGCTGAAAATAATTTCAAAAATTTGTTGCTTTTACTCAAAACATATGCTAGAATACTTAGGCGTGCTTTAAATAAGAGCACAGATATGCGTTGATGCAGGAGGTAGCCGTCCCAGAGACGGGAAATTTCTGCGGAGTATGTCCGATTTTTAAACCGGGCGAATTTATACAGGTACAAGCTTTTCTTGGGTTTCGGAAGAGTAAGTGCCGTAGCTTTAATGCCAACCCCGGACTGATAATCAGTTTATCCGGTTTTTTAAATGCATCGGGTTGGAACACCCGGCTAAGTGTTGGAATTTTAGCAAGGCCCGCCATTATCAAGGAGGCTTTATCATGGCAACAAAGGAAAAAATCAGAATCAGACTCAAAGGTTACGACCACAACCTTGTTGACAAAGCATCGGAAAGAATTATCGAAACAGCTAAACGTACCGGTGCAAAGGTTTCAGGTCCTGTTCCACTTCCAACAGAAAAGGAAATTGTAACAATCCTTCGCTCAGTCCACAAACATAAGGACTCTCGCGAGCAGTTTGAGCAAAGAACACACAAAAGGCTTATAGACATCCTCAGGCCATCAAACAAAACAGTTGAGGCATTGACAAGTCTTGAGCTTCCAGCCGGTGTTGAAGTAGAGATTAAAATCTAGTCTTGTAACTTAACATCGAAAGGTCAAGTTGGCGTAAGTCAACCAATAACCGAAGGAGGAAAGGTATTATGCAAAAAGGTCTTATCGGAACAAAAGTCGGTATGACACAGCTTTTTGACGAAAAGGGAAATGTTATCCCTGTAACAGTCATTAAGGCAGGTCCTTGTGCAGTAACACAAAAGAAAACAGTTGAAAATGATGGCTATGCCGCAGTTCAAATTGGTTTTGGAGATGTAAAAGCACAAAGAGTTAACAAACCCCAAAAAGGTCACTTCGCAAAATCGGATGTTGCACCTAAAAAGGTACTTAAAGAGTTTAGATTTAAGGATTGTGACAGCGTGAACGTTGGAGATATCCTTAAGGCAGACACTTTTGAAGTTGGCGACAAAGTTGATGTTGTTGGCACCAGCAAAGGTAAAGGTACCGCAGGCGTAATCAAAAGATGGGGCTTTTCAAGACTTAAAGAGTCTCACGGTACAGGACCAAACGCAAGACGCGGCGGTTCAATAGGTGCTTGTGCAGACCCAGGTAAAGTCATAAAAGGCAAGAAGATGGCTGGTCATCTTGGAGCCGAGAGAGTAACAATACAAAATTTGGATGTTGTCAAGGTTGACGCAGAAAACAATCTTATCGCAGTTAAGGGTGCTATCCCAGGTCCTAAGGGCGGAATTGTTGTTATCGCTGACAGCATTAAGAAAGCGTAAGGGGAGGAGAGTAAGTTATGCCTAACGTAGCAGTTTTCGATGCAGCGGGCAAAAAGACTTCGACAATGAGTCTCAGCGATGGGATTTTTGGAATCGAGCCTAATCAGTCAGCTATGCATCTTGTAGTAGTAAACTATCTGGCAAATCAGCGTCAGGGCACTCAATCGACCCTTACACGCGCTGAGGTTAGAGGAGGCGGCAGAAAGCCGTGGAGACAAAAAGGAACAGGCCGTGCAAGACAAGGCTCAATCCGTTCACCACAATGGACACATGGCGGTATCGCTCACGGTCCAAAGCCTCGCGAATATGGATTTTCAATCAATAAAAAGGTTAAAAGACTTGCAATGAAGTCAGCTCTTTCTGATAAAGTTGCAGAAGAAAACCTCCTAGTTCTTGATGGCTTCAAAATGGATGCTATCAAAACAAAGGAAGTTGTAAACCTTCTTTCAAACCTTAACACTGGTAAGAAAACTCTTATAGTTCTTCCAGAAAAGGACGAAACAATTTATAAGAGCGCTCGCAACATTACAGGAGTTAAAACAACACTTGTAAATACACTTAGTGTTTATGACATTCTTAATTGCGACACACTTGTAGTTCTTAAAGATTCAGTCGCAAAAATCGAGGAGGTATATGCATGAGTAGATTAGCACAGGACATAATCCTCCGTCCGATTATTACAGAGGAAAGTATGATGAACACAGCTATGAGAAAGTACACTTTCAAAGTAGCTAAGGATACAAACAAGATTGAGATTGCAAAAGCTGTAGAGCAACTATTTGGCGTTGAAGTTGAAAAGGTAAACACCTTAAATGTTAGAGGAAAACTTCGCCGTCAAGGTCGTTTTGAGGGATACACAGCATCTTGGAAAAAGGCTGTTGTAACTCTTACAGAAGATTCAAAAACTATTGATTTTTTTGATGGTATGATGTAATCGTTAAATAAAGATTTAAACCCGGTGATGAGGTATGGAGAATGACATCTCCGCAAAGTCACTTAGAGGAGTGTGAACAAAAATGTCGATTAAAGTATACAAGCCGACTACAAACGCTAGGCGAAATATGTCGGTTGTTGATTACTCCGAGCTGTCTAAGGTTGCACCAGAGAGAAGCTTGCTAGTACCTCTCAAAAAAAGTGCAGGTCGTAACAGCTACGGAAGAATAACCGTTCGCCATCGTGGTGGCGGAAACCGCAGAAAGTACCGTATCATTGACTTTAAGCGTGATAAGGTAGATATGCCGGCAACAGTGCTCACTATTGAGTATGACCCAAACCGTTCGGCTCACATCGCCCTTGTTCAATATACAGATGGCGAAAAGAGATATATTATTGCTCCTGTTGGACTCAAAGTAGGCCACACAATCTTGTCTGGCACAAAAGCAGATATCAAGCCAGGTAACGCATTGCCACTTGCAAACATTCCAACTGGTACATTTATCCACAATGTAGAGCTAAATCCAGGCAGAGGCGGTCAACTCGCTCGTGCAGCAGGTAACGCAGCACAGCTTATGGCTAAAGAAGGCACAAAGGCACTTCTTCGCTTGCCTTCAGGAGAACTCCGTTATGTTCCTGTTAACTGTATTGCAACAGTAGGACAGGTTGGAAATGTTGAGCATGAGAATGTTAACATCGGTAAGGCTGGTCGTTCTCGTCATCTTGGCATTAGACCCACAGTTCGTGGCTCTGCTATGAACCCATGTGATCACCCACACGGTGGTGGTGAGGGTAAAGCACCTATCGGTCTTCCAAGTCCTGTTACACCTTGGGGTAAACCTACTCTCGGCTACAAGACTCGTGCTAAGAAAAATCGTTCCGACAACATGATAGTAAGACGCCGTAACGAAAAGTAGTCGTGGAAAGGAGCTAAGGATTAAATGGGTAGAAGTATTAAAAAAGGACCTTTCGTGCAACCTAAGTTGCTCGCAAAAGTTCAAGAAATGAATAAAAAGGGCGAAAAAATCGTTCTTAAAACATGGAGCCGCAGCTCAACAATATTCCCTGATTTCGTTGGTCATACCTTTGCAGTTCACGATGGACGCAAGCATGTTCCAGTGTATGTAACAGAGGATATGGTTGGACACAAACTTGGAGAGTTTGCACCTACAAGAACCTACAAAGGTCATGCAGGCTCCAAAACATCAGGCAGATAATCGGTCGAAAGGAGTGTGTAAACATGGAAGCTACAGCAAAGGTAACCTTTGTGCGAATAGCACCTCGTAAGGTTCAAATCGTTCTTGATCTTATTAGAAATCAACCAGCTGACAAGGCCATGGCAATACTCAAGCACACGCCCAAGGCCGCGTGTGAAGTGCTTGAGAAGCTTTTAAAATCAGCAATAGCAAACGCAGAGGTTAAAGATATGGATGTTTCAAATCTTTATATATCCGAGTGCTATGTTAGCCAGGGACCAACCCTCAAGCGTATTAGGCCAAGAGCTCAGGGTCGTGCTTTTAGAATAAACAAAAAGACATCGCACATTACCCTAGTTCTTAAAGAAGCGGAATAAGTGAGGAGGAGGTTATAAAATGGGACAGAAAGTTAATCCAACCGGACTGAGAGTCGGTGTTATTAAAGACTGGGAATCTCGTTGGTATGCAAAACCAGAAGATTTTGGCTCAACTCTTGTTGAAGACCACGAAATCAGAGAATACCTCTTAAAGACACTTGCTCCAGCTGGTGTGCCTAAGGTTGAAATTGAGCGTGACGCAAAACGCGTTCGCATTAACATTCATTGTGCAAAGCCAGGTATGGTTATTGGTCGTGGTGGTTCTGAGATAGATAAGCTCAAAGCTACTTGCGAGAAAAAACTTGGCAGAGATGTTGTTCTTAACATCATCGAAGTTAAGCAACCAGACCTTAATGCACAGTTAGTAGCAGAGAATATCGCAGCACAGCTTGAAAGACGTGTTTCATTCCGTCGTGCTCTTAAACAAGCAATCGGAAGAACTATGAAACTTGGCGCAAAGGGAATAAAAACTCAGGTTTCAGGTCGTTTGGGCGGTGCAGAAATTGCTCGTACAGAAAGCTACCACGAAGGAACAATTCCACTACAAACAATTAGAGCAGATATAGACTATGGATTTGCTGAGGCACATACAACATATGGCCGTCTTGGCGTAAAAGTATGGATCTATAAAGGCGAAGTTCTTCATGACAATCGCAGCCGTAAAAATAAAAGGGAAGGGGGAGCCAAATAATGTTGTTACCTAAGAGAGTTAAGCACCGTAAAGTGCAAAAAGGTCGTATGAAGGGTAAGGCAACTCGTGGAAACACAGTTACCTATGGTGATTTTGGTCTTGTATCTCAAGAGCCAGCTTGGATTACTTCAAATCAAATAGAGGCAGCTCGTATTGCTATGACTCGTTATATCAAGCGTGGCGGTAAGGTTTGGATTAAAATCTTCCCCGACAAACCAATAACAGAGAAACCAGCCGAAACTCGAATGGGTTCAGGTAAAGGCTCTCCAGAGTATTGGGTTGCAGTTGTAAAACCAGGTAGAGTAATGTTTGAAATAGCTGGTGTTGATGAAGAAACCGCTCGTGAGGCAATGCGCCTTGCAGCAAACAAGCTCCCAATAAAATGCAAGTTTGTAACTAAGGAAGAACAGGACGGTGAACAGTAATGAAAGCTAGTGAAATAAGGAAACTGTCCGCCGAAGAACTTGAGACAAAGCTTATTGAGCTCAAAGACGAACTTTTTAACCTGCGTTTTCAGCAGACAATTAATCAGCTCGACAACCCTATGCGTATAAGCGCCGTTAAGAAAGACATCGCTAGGATTAAAACAATTCAGCGTGATATCGAACTTCACGGATCAGAAGCGTGAGAAAGGGAGGTAAAATATTATGAGCGAAAGAAATCTTAGAAAAACTCAAGTCGGAACAGTTACAAGCGACAAGATGGATAAGACAGTTGTCGTTTCTGTAAAGGACAGAGTAAAGCATCCGCTTTACAAAAAAATCGTTAACCGCACGGTTAAACTCAAGGCTCATGATGAGGCTAATGAGTGTTCAATCGGAGATCGTGTGCTTGTGATGGAAACTCGTCCATTATCTAAAGACAAGAGATGGCGTGTAGTTGAAATAATCGAAAAGGCCAAGTAAATTGGCATAGCAAAGGAGGAAACCACTGTGATACAGCAACAGAGTTACCTCAAGGTTGCCGACAATTCAGGTGCTAAGGAGATCATGTGTATCCGAGTACTTGGAGGTACAGGCAGGAGGTATGCCAATATAGGAGATGTCATCGTTGCTTCAGTTAAAAAAGCAACAGCTGGCGGAACTGTAAAAAAAGGCGACGTTGTAAAGGCAGTTATCGTTAGAACTGCTAGCGGTGTACGCCGCGATGATGGCACATACATTCGTTTTGATGAAAATGCAGCCGTTATTATTAAGGAAGATAAAAATCCCAGAGGTACAAGAATTTTCGGACCTGTCGCAAGAGAACTTAGAGACAAAGATTTTCTCAAGATTCTTAGCCTCGCTCCGGAAGTACTTTAATTGGGAGGTGCAAAGAATATGAATAAAGTTCATGTAAAGACAGGCGATGAGGTTATCGTTATCAACGGTAAATATCGCGGAAAAAAAGGCAAGGTACTTGAAGTTAGCCCGTCAGAAGGCAAGGTAATTGTTGAGGGTATCAACATTATTACAAAGCACGTTAAGCCTCGCAAAATGGGTGAGGCTGGCGGTATAATTAAGGCTGAAAGTGCTCTCTATGCTGATAAGGTTCAATTGATTTGCCCTAAGTGTGGCCGTCCTACAAGAGTTGGACACTCACTTGATAAAAATGGTAAAAAAATGCGCACCTGCAAGAAGAGCGATTGCCTCGCTCAGTTTGAATAAGGGAGGGACATTACAATGTCAAGGTTAAAAGATACCTATGCCAAAGAGGTTGCTCCCGCACTTATGAAAAAGTTCGGCTATAAGAGCGTAATGCAAATCCCGAAGCTTGATAAGATAGTTATTAATGTCGGTTGCGGTGACGCAAAAGACAACACTAAGGCTATAGATGCAATTGTAAGTGACATTACACAAATCACAGGTCAAAAACCTGTTCTTTGTAAGGCTAAAAAGTCAGTTGCTAACTTTAAGCTTCGTGACGGCATGATAATTGGCGTTAAGGTTACACTTCGTGGTGAGAGAATGTATGAGTTTCTTGATAGATTCTTCAATCTTTCTTTGCCACGCGTAAGAGACTTTAGAGGA
>CAZEKQ010000009.1:50197-50487 GCA_964512735.1 uncultured Eubacteriales bacterium
GCAGATAAAATGTATGATTTTGCTTACAAACTATTTAATGTAGCACTTCCAAGAGTTAGAGATTTTAGAGGAGTTTCAGCAAATTCTTTTGACGGTAGAGGAAACTACTCTATGGGTATTAAAGAACAGCTTATTTTCCCAGAAATCGATTACGATAAAATAGACCAAGTTCGCGGTATGGACATTTGCTTTGTTACAACCGCAAACACAGATGAAGAAGCACGCGAGTTACTCACACTTATGGGTGCTCCGTTTGCAAGATAAGGGGGTATATTTGTGGCCAAAAAATC
>CAZEKQ010000009.1:50497-53005 GCA_964512735.1 uncultured Eubacteriales bacterium
CAGGCAAGACCTGCAAAATATTCAACAAGGCAGTACAACAGATGCCAAATCTGTGGCAGGCCGCACGCCTATCTTCGCAAGTACGGAATTTGTCGTATTTGTTTTAGAGAACTTGCACACAAGGGACAAATCCCCGGCGTGAGAAAAGCAAGCTGGTAAAAGAGCAATTGCAAAAAGGAGGTTGACGGCATGCAAATCACCGATTCAGTAGCCGATATGCTAACAAGAATACGCAACGCTAATGCGGCGAAGCATGACACGGTTAAGATTCCCGCATCCAACATGAAGAAAGCGATTGCTCAGATTCTTGTTGATGAGGGTTATGTAAAAAGCTTTACTGTTGAAGATGACGGTAAGCAAGGTATGATTGAAATAAAACTTAAATATGGCCCAAATAAATCACAGGTCATTACAGGTCTACGCAGAGTATCTAAGCCCGGTCTGCGTATGTATACCAATGTTGAAGATATGCCAAGAGTCATGAGAGGCCTTGGAGTTGCGATTCTTTCAACATCTCAGGGTATTATGACTGACAAGGACGCTCGCAAGGCAAATGTTGGCGGCGAAATCCTTGCGTTTATCTGGTAAGGAGGTACAGTGATATGTCACGAATAGGCAGAAAGCCAATCGTTGTTCCCGCAGGTTGCGAGGTAAAAATCGATGGCAGCACTGTAACCGTAAAAGGTCCTAAGGGAACTCTTACCAGAACAGTGCATAGCAATATAAATGTTGCAATGGACGGAAACGAAATTAATGTTTCTCGCCCAAATGACAGCAAAACTAACAGATCGCTCCACGGTCTTACTCGCTCACTCATATTCAATATGGTTGAGGGTGTTGAGAAGGGCTTTTCAAAGGAGCTTGAGGTTAATGGCGTTGGATACCGTGTTGCAAAGCAAGGCTCTAACCTTGTTATGAACATTGGTTTTTCACATCAAGTTATTATGTCTGAAATTGAAGGCATTACAATTGATGTTCCTACACCAAACAAAATTATTATTTCCGGTCCTGACAAGCAAAAAGTAGGACAATTTGCAGCAGAAGTTCGCGAAAAGCGTCCACCAGAGCCTTACAAGGGCAAAGGTATCAAGTATGTTGATGAATATGTTCGACGCAAGGAAGGTAAAGCTGGTAAGGGCGGTAAATAAAAGGAGTGAAGCAAAATGGTTAATAAGCCAAATAGTAATAAGGCTCGCCAAAAGCGCCACACAAGAGTGCGTAGCAAGATTTCTGGCACAGCAGAGTGTCCGCGCCTTAATGTTTTCCGCTCCCTGAACCACATTTATGCTCAATTGATTGATGATGAAACAGGTATAACACTTGTGTCTGCATCAACTGTTGAAAAGGAATTCAAGGATTACGGCGGAAACAAAGACGCAGCTCGCCAAGTTGGCAAACTAGTTGCGACTAGAGCCGCAGAAAAAAATATAACAGAAGTTGTTTTTGACCGTGGTGGTTATGTGTATCATGGTCGCGTACAGGAACTCGCTGAGGGTGCCCGTGAGGGTGGACTCAAGTTCTAAAACAGTAAGGAGGAATACTTTTGGCTAAGATTGACGCATCTACAATGGATTTACAAGAACGCGTTGTTTCCATTAATCGTGTTTCAAAAACTGTCAAGGGCGGTCGTATATTTAAGTTTTCTGCTCTTGTTGTTGTTGGTGACGGTAATGGCTCAGTTGGATTCGGTCTTGGAAAATCAGGAGAAGTTCCAGATGCTATCCGTAAGGGTATAGAGGATGCCAAAAAGAACTTGATTAAAGTTTCTCTCAAGGGAACAACAATTCCCCACGAGGTTACAGGCAAGTTCGGAGCAGGAGTAGTATTACTCAAGCCCGCAGCTCCAGGTACTGGAGTTATCGCAGGTGGTCCTGTTCGTGCTGTTGTTGAAACTGCAGGAATTAAGGACATCCGCTCTAAGGCACTGCGTTCAAATAATCCATGCAATGTTGTAAGAGCAACAATAAATGGACTATCACAACTTCGTAATGTAGACGAGGTTGCAGCAATTCGTGGAAAGACAGCTAAGGAAATTTTAGGTTAAGGAGGGTGGTAAAAATGGCAAAAGAAGCAACCGTTCAGGTTAAACTTGTTAGAAGCCTTATTGGCAGTAAGAAAGACCAGATTGCCACCGCCCATGCACTTGGTCTTCACAAAATCGGGGATGTAGCAACACAACCAAACAATCCCCAAACTCAAGGTAAGGTTAAAAAAATTAGTCATCTTATTGAGGTAACCGAAGCGTAAGCAAGGAGGTGCGAATATATGAAATTGCACGAACTTTCACCGGTAGCGGGTTCTAAAAAGGATGTTAAGCGTGTCGGTAGGGGTGCAGGTTCCGGTCAAGGTAAAACAGCAGGCAAAGGCCATAAGGGTCAAAAAGCTAGAGCTGGTAGAGGACCTCGTCCGGGATTTGAAGGCGGACAAATGCCTTTGCAAAGAAGAGTTCCAAAGAGAGGCTTTAACAACATTTTTGCAAAAGAAATTGTAAGTGTTAATGTTTCTACT
>CAZEKQ010000010.1:0-48596 GCA_964512735.1 uncultured Eubacteriales bacterium
GATATTCTACGATAGTCCTTTTTTATTACTGTCTTTTAACTGGGGTGCGGTCTATAATCAATCCTTGCTCTTTATTATTTGATTTTATTTTTTCTCTATACTTTGGATAAAAACTGTTGCAATATTGCTTCTGCTATCAAAAATATATTTGATAGAAATCCATTTTACACCATCAATCTTGCAACGAACGAATAATGAGTATTGATTATTATTTTCTTTAAACTGTTTTTGCAAAAAGCATTTATCAACACTTTGATTAAAATAATCTAAATCATCGCTGTGTATAAAGTTTTCTCTAACGGCAGAAATAAGTTGATTGTAGCTAATTGGAGCTAGTGGAATTACCTCTTGAGGAATGCTAGAGCCACCAATAATATTTGAAATGTCGGACTTTAAATCTATTTCGCACACCAAATCAAAGATATCAGTAGCATTGTTTAGTCGTCTTGATGCGATAAAAGCTTTGTCGTGAATATCCTTTTCTGCTTGAATATTTTTAAGATATACAAACATAATTGCATCGGGTGAGGGGGGATCTGTGCGGTTTGGAATAAAGTAAAGGGAATACCACTGGAAAGAACCATCAAGAGCCTTTTTCTTTACATTTAGGGTAAAGTCGAGCACATCAAGATTATTATAAATATCAATTAATCCAGAGGGGCTAAAAATCTCTTTTAAAAATTCTTTATCTTCGTGCAAAAATTGTGTTTTTAAAATAGTATTTAAAAAGTTTTGAAGGTCACCACTATAGTATTTTTCCTCGTGATTTTCTTTGTTAATTATTTTGGTTAGTGTATACACATTGTGTGTAAGGTTAAGTTCAAGAATTTCGTCATATGCTTGTTTGACAGCACGGGTCATAAGATTGTCGCGTGCTGCTTTGAGCTCTTCTGATTGTTTTCTGTCGCTAATATCTTGAATAGAAATTAGCACCTTGCTAGACAACTCAGGCATATAAGAGAAGCGAACAGAAACCCAAATAAACTCGTCTTTTTCGCGCAGTACCCTTGAGCGATATTCATAGCATAGAGTTTTATCAGAGTTTGATAAAAACTGAGCTCGAATCTCAGGCAGTGAGCATTCGCGATAAAAATTTTCTGCATAATCTGGATGAATTAAGTGCGTGCCAATGTATGTGTAAACTGTGTCATACTCATCGCCAGAAAATCCGTCAATCATATGTTTAGAGTAGTTTCTAATCATTGATAGGCCACCGTCATTTATATCTATTTCATACACAAGTCCTGCAGTGCCTAAAAACGCAGAAGATAACCTTGTTTGTGCAGTTGACAACAATTCCTCGTTATGCTTTTGGTCATTAATGTTTTTGATGTATAAAAACAAAACAAGTTGGTCACCCATATTTTGTGCTTTTAAAATCCTGCAACGCACCCAAACATATTCTTTATTTTTATCAAGTCTGCGATAATCAAGGGATAACTCGCGGTTACATTCGTTACCTTGAAAATATGGAATAAGATTTTCGGGTGTGAGCACAGATGAAACACTGTTTATATCATCTTTGTGTACCTTATCAATTATAGAGCCGTGAAGCGAAGTTTCTTGATAGTCGTTTATTTCGTCAATATCATCAATGTCTAGCGTGCAATTTTCTTGTACATATAAATGATATGTGTCTGTGGTTGCATTTATTTCATAGATAATGTCATATGTGTTGCGAATAGGCAAATCATATGGTTTGTCAACAGGGATAATTTCAGATACTTTATCATAGTCAGACGAAAAATCATCATAATCAGAAATCCCCTCACAATCCATTAGTCTTTCAAACTCATCTATTGGCATAGGGCGTGCATAAACATATCCCTGAATCATATTGCAACCAATGATTTTGAGAAATTCGACCGTGTCAAGTGTTTCAACACCTTCGGCAACTGTTTTAATTTCAAGAGAGCGAGCCATTGCAACAACACTGCGAATAAGCGAGCGGTCACGAACAATATCGTCACTTTCTTTAAAAAACATTCGGTCAAGTTTTAAAACATCGACAGGCATTTCTTTTAAAACATTCAAAGATGAATATCCAGAGCCAAAATCATCGAGCGAACAAGAAAATCCGGCAGATTTAAGCTCTACAATAACTTCCTTGAAATATACTTGATTTTCAAAGAAAACACCTTCAGTAAATTCTAGTTCAATGTATCCGTCAGGAATTTCATATTTATTTTTTATTGAAGTATAAGATTCTATAAATCCAGGAATCATAATCTCCACAGGGGATACATTTAAAGAGATAGGAACAATGTCTTTATTCTCGTTTATGCGCCTTCTTAAAAACCTGCAAACAACCTCTAGCACATATCTATCAATATTATAAATAAATCTATTAGCCTCAAATAATGGTATAAATTGTATAGGGGGAATTAACCCTTTTTCAGGGTCGTGCCAACGGATTAGAGCCTCGCCGGCAACAAGTGTTCTGTCACTTGTCTTATACTTTGGTTGAACATACACATGAAATTCACCATTCATTAGAGCTTTGTCCATCTTCTGTTCTATTTCTTGCTTTTCAAGCTGGTCGGTTATAAGCTCGTCATCATAAACTGCAAGACTAGTGTCTGAACGGTCAATTGACTTTAGAGCGATAATTGCCCTATCCATCATTGCGTTAATATTTAGGTCAGAGCTACCATCAATTACAAAAACACCTGCGTGAATTTCTATTCTCATACGGGACGAAGATAAGGGGGGAATAGCACTGATTTTGTCAACCAAAGAGAAAAGCAAATCTTCCGCCTCTTGAAAATCTAAGCCATATTTATTTAGTATAACAAAACGGTCACCAGAAACTCGTGCAAAAATCTCGTCATCACCCATTATACTATTAATAAGTGATGATATATTTTTTAAAACATTGTCACCAACATCATAGCCAAAAGTTTCGTTTATAAATTTAAAACCGATAAGATTTAGATAAGTGAGGCAATACTTGCCATCTTTTTGCCGTTTTAAAAGAATTTTTTCAGCATCAACTTTAAACTTGTGAAAATTTCGATGCCCAGTAACAGGGTCTGTAAATGCAAGCTTTTCGATGTTGTGCAAATGGTCAATGCTAGACTTAGAATAGCGATATCCTAGCATTGCAAAAATAAATATAATAAGCGTGCCCATTAAAACAGATGCAAATAAAAGGTAGTCTAAATTTTCTAGAGCAGAACTGCGGGGAACAACTTGAATTTCAAACCAGTCACTTATATTATCAACAGGGGAATACGCAACGATAAATTGGGTATTGTTAAAATACAGGGTTTTTGTTCCACTTTTTTTATTAGAAAAATCAGCTTTCATTTGTTTTAAATATTGTGCGTTGGATGAACTTTTTTCAACTATCTTAAAAAAGTTAGGAAAACTAAGGTCGTACACGGTGTCATTTTTGGAGTCAATTAAAATTTCACCAGACGAATTCATTATAAAAATATAACCCTTTTCTAGATAAGTAGAACTTAAATGCTTTTTTACAAAAGAGTCCTTAAAATATGACCCAAATAAAACTCCAGCATTTTTGCCGTTTATATTAATAGGTATACAGGTAAAAATTTCGTCACCTAACAAAAACAATCTTTGCTCGTTTGTATTGTTATAATTGCACTTTGAAAAATTGTGTAGCAAATCATTTGACTTTACATTCAGAGGCTTGCCATCAAGGGTTTGGGACTTACCGTCTTTTGATACATAAATTATTCTATCACAAGGTAGTGCAGAATTTTTGTGATTTTGATTTTCAAACTTTGTAGATTCCCTAGGATTTGTAGAAAAGCTTTTTGCAGACTCAGCCAAATTTATGTCTAAATCACTTGATGAAGTGCTTTGAATGTGCTTTGCAAATGTGTCAAGCTCTTTAATGTCGCTTTTTAATGTGTTACTTAAAATTGTTGAAGATTTTTCAGTAATATTTAAAATGTTCTTTGAAGATAACCCTAAAGATGAGTTGTTTGCACGCCAAAAAACAAAAAAATACAAAGCAAGCAGTACAAGACAGCAAGCAGATACAATTATTAAAAAAGATAATCTTTTACTTTTCTCTTGAATAGTTTTATCTTTGTTTTCCATCCAAATGTCCCCCAAACTACCATACAATAGCAATATAATACAACTATACCAAATTTTTGAAAAAAAGTATATATAATATAGAAAAAACTTAGAAGGTTTGGACTATTATGTAAAAAATAAACAAAATTCAAATTACTGTAAAACTTTTTACAGTTAAAATAGTTATGCATATCAAAAAACAGTAAAATAGATATATATATTATTTTATTGACAAAATAAGTATCAAATGATAAAATCAAACTATGTATATTTAACAATTTTTAATAAAAGTATAGGAACTATGTGGGAGATTACTCATGAGAAGAGGAGACAAATTTTGAACCGAAAAGATAAAATCCAAAAAATTGAAACTAAAAAACACGCTCTTATAGTATTGTTTATTTCTTTTCTTTTACTAGCAACTCTTTTAGGTTTTATTTATTTTCAGGGTTTTGCTAAAACTATGGTGTGGCAAAAACAAATAGATAGAATAATATCATACACAAAACACAACGCATCGCTTGTGAATGGTATGGTTTATGAAGACGGTGTTGTGGAGGATAACAAAGACTTTTTTTACAACAGCTATGGTGATGTATTTGTTGTTGATGAAAAAGGTAATGTGCAGTATGTTATCAAGTCTGAAAACCAAAAGAGTACGCAGAATATTTTTGATAAAATGAAAGGTTGTGAAAGCACCAAAAACAAAAAAGATGAGCTAAACGAAGTAAAAGCTTCTATGCTTGTTGGAGGTATTGGTGGAACAACTTGCGTTAATTTTAACGGTGTTGAAAGTATTTTTTGCTATGAAAAAGTACAAGATTATAACTTGTATGTGATTTCTGTTGTGGACTCTACTCAAATTGTGACAGATGCTCAAATTGTAATAGTAAAGGTTTTTTCGCTTATAGTTACGGTCGTATCAGTATCGGCACTTATAGGTCTTGTTTATTATCTTGCTGATAAAAGATACAACAATGCTATTCGTGATTTGGTTTATAAAGATGAGCTTACAGGGCACATTAGCTATGCCAAATTCTTGATTGAGGCTGAAGAAATTTTAAAGACAAATCCAGATAAAAAGTTTGCAATATACTACGGAGATGTTAAGAATTTTAAATATATAAATGATACTTTTGGGTATGATGTTGGTGACAAATTTATTATATATATGTCGGATACAATTAAAAAATCTATTGGCGATGATGGTATTTTTGCAAGGATAAATGCTGATAGTTATGCTATTTTAAGAAGTTATGACAACAGAGAAGATTTTATTGACAAAATTTATAATGCGCTTGATAAGTTTTCAGAATTCTCTGACTTTAAAAAAGAAAATTTTAAAGTTGGTGTATATGTTGGAGTTTTTTGCAAAGATGCTACAAGCAAAGATACGAATTTTAGCGAAATGCTTGACAAGGCAAATATGGCACAAAAATCAATCAAAGGTAGTCACGAGTTTCATTTGGCTTTTTATAATGAAGAAATAAGAGAGAGAATAATTGCTGAAAAAGAAATAGAAAAAAAGATGGAAGCCGCACTTGCCAACGATGAATTTGTTGTTTTTTATCAACCTAAATATGATGTTAGAAGTGGCGAAATAATAGGAGCAGAGGCACTCGTTAGGTGGAATAGTCCTGAGCGTGGACTGTTGCTACCTGGCAAATTCATTCCTCTTTTTGAGCAAAACGGATTTATTGTAAACCTTGACCAATATGTGTTTGAAACTGTATGTAAAACTGTTCGTGAGTGGTTTGATAATGGCAAAAAAGTTGTGTCTATATCTATCAATGTTTCAAGAGTTCAGTTTTACAGACTTGACTTTGTAAAAAGATATACAAAAATTAAAAATAAATATGAAATTCCAGACGGATTATTAGAACTGGAGTTTACTGAAAGTATAGTTCTTGAAAACATAGAGCTGTTACAAAAAATTGTAAATAACCTAAAAGCAAATGGATTTTTATGTTCGATTGATGACTTTGGTTCTGGGTATTCATCTCTTAATATTCTTAAAAATCTTCCAATGGATATATTAAAGCTTGATAGGTTGTTTTTCAAAAACAGCGAGAATACTGAAAGGGATAAAGCGCTCATTGCAAGCGTTGTAGCAATGGCTAGGGCGCTTAAAATGAAAACTGTTTCTGAGGGTATTGAAACGTGGAATCAGGTGAATTTCCTAAAAGAAATAGGATGCGATGTGGTTCAAGGATATGTGTATTCAGAGCCAATTTCTCGCAACAGATTTGAACATTTGGTAGAGGGTAAAAAGAAAAAAGTTCCAGAGCCAATTGAGGAAAACAAGACTCTGGAAGTAGTAAAAGTTGGGGATGATAATCTTGACGCAAAGTCAAAATACTTAGCAGCTCTTAACTTTTTAAGAAGTACAGCAATTGAAATAGATTACGACACAGACAGCTTTAAAATAGTAAAAGGTGGGGCACTTGGCTCTTATGATTTCATTGAAACAGAGGGGACAAATGCCACTGAAGCATTTACAAAAGTGATAGACAGGCTTGTTCACCCTGATGATATTAGCAGTATAAGAGAACGGTGCTTGCCTGTAGGCGTGTTGTCCTCGTTTTATCAAGGCGAGAAAAAGATTATAACAGATTTTAAAATGCTTAGGGACAATTTAACTGATTATATGTGGTGCAGAGCCACTATTGTAAGAGTAGAGCATAATCTGGATGCGGGATTTAGGTCCATACTATTTTTAGAAAATATAGACGAAATTATGAGTGTTAAGGGATCTATAGCGTCTATTAGAGAGTTTGAAGAATTATTGTATGAAATGTTTAGTATGATTTTTGAAGTTGATTATAATTCTGATGAATTCACGCTTCTTTATTATGATAAGGAAATAGCAGGAGATAGGCCTGAAAAAGGTGAGTTTTCTTGGTTTAGAGAACAATATTTGAAGGATAGCGCACATCCGGATGATTTAGTTGCGTTTCAAAATTTCTTAAGTCCGCTAAGCGTTGCAGAAGAATTTAAAAATGGCAAGAAAAAGCTTTTAACAAAAGTTAGATTGTATGTAAATGATGAGGTAAAATATCAGCCAATTGCCGTAACACTTGTAAAGGTATCTAACAATGATGATGAGTTAAAAGTGTTTGCGTTTTGTCAGTCAATTGTAGAAATTTATGAGAGCAATCAAAAAATGGGAGAGATGGTTGAGTTTGTTAACAACGCTATTTGTGACCACTATGATTTAGTATATCTTGTAGATTTGTATACTGATGAAATCGCCGTAGTTAACGCAAGGCACGCATATTCATCTATTCCTCGCAACATCAAATATAGCAAGCTTATAAGTAAGTTTGTTAAAAGCATGGTTGATAAAGAGGATAGGGAAAAAGTAAAAGATTTTATGGACCCTGTTGCAATTTCAACCGCACTAAAGCTTGGAAAATCAGGTGACTCACATCAGTTTAAAAGAAAAGAAACTAGAAATGGTGAGGAAATATATCACTCTGTTAGGGTGACTTATATGAGAGTTCCTCCAACTAGTAATCGAATTCTTTTCCTCGCCAGAGATTTGGGTGAAATTAAGCAGTTGCAGGTTTCTAGTGGTGCCGACGCAGACCCCTTGAGGCACTTATATAAGAATGAAACAACAGACTTATTAATTAGCAGAGCGCTTGAGTCTGTTGATTTGAGAAAGACGATAGCCTTTATTCTTTTAGATATTAGTGATGTTAAAAGCCTTAGCGATGATGATAGGTGGACATTTGATACAAAAGAGGGGGTACTCGAAGAGTTTCACGCTAGACTGCGAGCATTATTGGGTGGGACTGAATCCGTGTATAGAACGGGCGGGTATGAGTTTGTAATTTTATCGGACAAGGCACAAAGCGATGATGAGCTTCAAGGCCGTGCGGATGAGCTTTGTGGTATACTCAGAGAGCCGTTTGTTGTTGATGGAAATGGCTATAAAATCACAGGAAATATAGGCGTTTCTATCTATGGCACAGATGGCACGAGCTATGAAAGATTATATATGAATGCTGATGTTGCCTTATCTAAAGCACGATTTGAAAAGGACGACATCTACAGCATATATAACGGTGATGAAAATTAAATATTAAATGTTTAAATCAGTATCAGGACAAGTCTTGGTGCTGATTTTCGCTTTTAAAAACAAAGTTTTATAGTTGTGCTTATGCTTTTAAGGTTTGCAAAATCTTCGAATATCCCTTAAATATAGTTCTAAATACAGCTTAAATATGAGTTAAAATACAGAATGAAAACAAGGCAAAATACGGTTGAAATTAGTACAAAATATCCCCTAAAATATCGTGAGATACGGCTCGGACACGGTAAAAAATGCAATTGACACGGCGGAAAATACACTTCGGCACGGCAGAAAATACACTTTGGCACGGCGGGAAATACGCTTGCACGGCAGAAAATACGCTTGGCACGGCAGAAAATACACTTGCACGGCAGAAAATACACTTGGCACGGCGGGAAATACGCTTGACACGGAGAAAAAATATACTTGGGCATGATAGAAAACACGCTCAAGTATTGCAAGGGATACAGGATGAAATATACTCAAGTATGGCAAAAAAATACACTTGACACGGCGGAAAATACACTTGACACGGCGGAAAATACACTTGACACGGCGGAAAATACACTTTGGCACGGCAGAAAATACTCTTGGCACGGCAGAAAATACATTCAAAAATATAAAGTTTAAGGTATCACTATAGCGAATGTAATTTTGATTTTAATTAAATGTTGAACGCTAACGGGATAATGCTCGGCAGGATTTTTATTTCTGTTAAAAAAGCTTTATCAAATGGGTAAAGATATGTTTTACAAAAGATGATTTCTGTTATTTATGGTAAATTTTGCAGCATTGATAATTTTATTGCGTAAAAACTTCAGTTTGTTACGACATAATTTTTAAAAAGAAAAAATGTTGCTTTGGAAAAAGATATATCATTATTTTGTTAAAGGGGTAAAGCTTTATTTTACAACTCAACAGTTCTATTGAATTGTTAAAGTTTTGCTCTATAAAAAGCACAATCACTATCAAAAATTAAAGGTTGCCTTGTGTAAAACAAGCATTGTTTTATAAAGATTGATAATAGCTTTATTAACAATTAAGTTTTGAATCATAAAAAGCAGTTGCTATTTTATAAGATATTTATGTGTTACTTTACTGATGATTAAATATTACTTTATAAAGATGCATCGCTATATGAAAACATAAAAATAAAAAAACTCTAGTAGCATTAACACTACTAGAGTTTTTATTTTTATATAAAGCTATTAGAACTTAATAATGCCACCATAAGTTGAAATTATTGTAGCAAAAACAAGTGAAATAACAGTCATAAGCTTTATTAGGATATTGATTGATGGTCCAGAAGTATCTTTAAATGGATCACCAACAGTATCACCAACAACGGCAGCTTTGTGAGCTTCTGAGCCTTTACCACCGTGTGCGCCACCCTCAATGTATTTCTTAGCGTTATCCCATGCTCCACCTGAGTTTGACATAAAGATAGCCATAAGAACACCAGTTACAAGAGCACCAGCAAGAAGACCACCAAGAGCCTCAGCGCCAAGAAGAAGGCCTACAACGATTGGAGCTGCAACAGCAAGAATACCAGGAACTAGCATTTCTTTTAGAGCAGCAGTTGTTGAGATTTCAACACAACGCTTGTAGTCAGGCTTTTGAGTTCCTTCCATTATGCCAGGCATTTCTTTAAACTGACGGCGAACTTCTTCAATCATTTGGTTTGCAGCCTTACCAACAGACTCCATTGTGAAAGCGGAGAAAAGGAAAGGCAGCATACCACCGATGAATAGACCACAAATAACAGTTGGCGAAAGAATGCTGATTCCTGATGTGATATCAACAGCAGTTGCATAAGATGCAAACAAAGCAAGAGCTGTGAGTGCAGCAGAACCAATAGCAAAACCTTTACCAATAGCAGCAGTTGTGTTACCTACAGAGTCAAGCTTGTCAGTGATGTCACGAACATCTTTTTCAAGTCCTGCCATTTCTGCAATACCGCCAGCATTATCAGCGATTGGGCCATAAGCGTCAACAGCAACAGTGATACCGGTTGTTGAGAGCATACCAACAGCCGCAAGAGCGATACCATAAAGTCCAGCAAATTTGAAAGCTACAAGAATACCAACAGAAATTACGATAATTGGAAGAGCAGTAGACATCATACCAACTGCAAGTCCGCTAATGATTGTTGTTGCAGCGCCTGTTTCAGATTGCTCAGAGATTTTTTTAACATGTCTGTGAGCGTCTGATGTGTAGATTTCTGTGATTGTACCAATTAGAAGACCAACAACAAGGCCAGCAATAACAGCATAAAATTCATTGAAGCCCTTAAAGAAGAACTTGCCAAAATATGCAGAGCCTATAACAACAAGAGCAGAAGATACCCAAGTTGCCATTTTTAAAGCTGTGTGTGGGTCAGAATCATCTTTACCTTTTACAAAGAAAGTTGAAATAATTGATGCGAAAATTCCAACAGCTGAAATGATAAGTGGGTAGAAAACATAACCTGTTTCGCTAAGTCCATTTGTAACTGCGAAAGCAATACCAAGAGTAATTGCAGATATGATAGAACCAACATATGATTCAAAAAGGTCAGCACCCATACCAGCAACATCACCAACATTATCGCCAACATTATCAGCAATAACAGCTGGGTTTCTTGGGTCATCCTCAGGGATGTTGTTTTCAACTTTACCAACAAGGTCAGCTCCAACATCGGCAGCCTTTGTGTAGATACCGCCACCAACACGAGCAAAAAGTGCGATTGAAGAAGCACCAAGGCTAAATCCAAATAATGCACTTGGGTCACCATTTACTATGTAGATAAGGCTTATGCCTAGTAAACCAAGTCCAACAACGGACATACCCATAACAGCACCGCCAGAAAAAGCGATTGAAAGGGCACGGTTCATGCCACCCTCTTTAGCGGCATTTGCAGTACGAACATTTGCTTTTGTAGCTACTCTCATTCCAAAATATCCTGCAAGAGTTGAGAAAATTGCACCGATAAGGAAACAGATAGCTGTAGACCAACTTACAAATCCGATTAAAAGAAAAAGTGCAATAGCAAAAACTACAAGGATTTTGTACTCAGCTGTTAAAAATGCCAAGGCACCCTCTTGAATTGCACCTGCAATTTCCTTCATTTTGTCATTTCCTTCGCCAGCTTTGTTAACTTTGAGTGCCAATAAAACAGCAAACAAAAGTGCAACAACCGCAGCAACAGGAACGACATAGATCAGTTTCTCCATGGTCATCCTCCTACTTAACAATTAATAATTTGAATTTACATAGATTTTTCCCCTATGCAATTTCTACATTTTACCACAGGTGTTCTATATTTTGCAAGGAGAAAGATATATAAACTTTTTTAAGCTTAATGTAGGTGATTTGTATAATAATTTGTTCGGACAACTGGCTTTTAGTTGTTTGTTTTACACATAATTATTTTTTTATATTTTATTTTGGAAATTAAAAAAATCATAATATTTTGTCGATTTATTATTTTTTAAAATATTAATAAAACACACCACTATATATTGTGTATAAGGTTCGAAATGGTCACAAAAATCAAAAATATATCCTTGCAATTAAGCTTAAAAAAGGCTATAATTTCATTAAAGTGGTGCAAATAGCACTGGATAGGTGCAAAGTGGTGTAAATTACAATTTTTTGAAAGAGGTGAGCACATTGGCATTCCTTGGTGAGTATAAACACAATATGGATCCAAAGAATCGTGTGTTCATTCCTGCAAAATACAGAGATGTGCTTGGAGAATCTTTTGTTGTTTGCAAAGCTCCAGAAAAATGTTTGTTTATTTATTCTAATGAAGCGTGGGACGAACTGTCTCAAGAAATTTACAGTATGCCACCATCTCCACAAACACGACAAATTCAAAGAGAGATTTTTAGGAATGCTGTAACCGTTGAACCGGACAAGCAAGGAAGAATTACAATTAATGCAAAATTAGTGGAGTACGCCGGAATTAAAAAAGAAGCAGTGATAGTAGGTTCTGGTAAGCGTATTGAGATTTGGGATGCAGACGAATGGGAGAACAACCTACTTGAAATGGAAGAAATAACAAATAATGCTACAACACAATTGGAGATTCACTATTAATGGATAAAATAAATTTTTCTCACAAGTCGGTATTGCTAGACGAATCAATAGATGCACTGAATATAAAACCTAATGGGATTTATGTTGATGCCACAGCAGGTGGCGGGGGTCATTCATCCCAAATTGCAAAAAAGATTAATGGCGGCAGGCTTATTTTAATTGACCAAGACCCAGATGCGATAAAGACACTAAACGATAGAATGTCAAGCTTTGATTTTGTAACTATTGTTCAAGATAATTTCTCTAATATAAAGAGTATATTAAAAGAGCTTGAAATAGATGGCGTAGATGGGGTGCTTGCTGACTTAGGAGTTAGCTCACATCAGCTTGACACTGTTCAAAGAGGTTTTTCGTTTCATAATGATGCACCGCTTGATATGCGAATGAGCCAAAGTGGTGTGTCGGCAAAAGATTTAGTTAATGATTTGGAAGAAATAGAGCTTGTAAGAATTATTAGAGAATATGGTGAAGAAAAGTTTGCAAGGAGTATTGCAAAAAACATTGTTAAAGCAAGGCAGAATAAAGAAATTGAAACAACTTTAGAGCTTTCTGAAATTATAAAATCATCAATGCCGGCAGCAGCAAGGCGTGACGGGCATCCGGCTAGAAGAACTTTTCAAGCACTCAGGATAGAGGTTAACGGTGAAATTCAAAGGCTTGATGATTCGATAACGGATATGTTTGACAGTTTAAATGTTGGTGGCAGACTTGCAATAATTACATTTCATTCGCTTGAAGATAGAATTGTTAAAAAGAATTTTGCACAGCATTGTAGTGGTTGCACTTGTCCGCCTGATTTTCCTGTTTGCGTTTGTGGAAAATTGCCAAGTGGTAAAACTTGCTTTAAAGCGAAGAAAGCAACCAAACAAGAGATAGAGGAAAATCCTCGTAGCAGAAGTGCAAAATTAAGGGCGATTGAAAAACTATATTAATAAGATGTTTTACTAAGAAACTATAAAGGAAGGGGAGACAGAGGTATGGCTGTTCGAAGCACAGAGGCTTATGATTATAATCAGTTAAATAGAAGTGCACATCATAGAGCGACGGGCAACTTGTCGAATGTGCGACAAATACCAAGAGTTGAACCAAATCCACAACCTAGGCCGAAGGTTATAAGAAAAACAAGAGCCCAGCTAAAAGCTGAAACTAGGCGTGCAAATTTAAGAGCGATAAAAGCCTTGGCAACTGCCGCTGTTTTACTTTGCTTTGTGGGATTATCAATATTTAGCAGAATTAAGCTCGATGAAGTAAAAAGAGAAATTGCAACTCAGCAATCAAAAATAAATATAATTGAAAGTGATAATACAAAGCTTGAAATGAAACTAAACTCAATGGTTTCGCTTGACAAGGTAGATGAATATGCACAAAATACACTAGGTATGGTAAAGCAAGAAGGCTACCAAGTTGACTATGTAAACTTGTCAGGCTCTGACGAGGTGTTGGTGAGTGGCGGTAAAACCATAAAAAATGCAAAGAAAAAGTTAGATATAAGTAAAATATGGAATATATCTTTTTAATATTAAATAAGTATTAAAAGGTAAGTTTAAAGCGGGAGTTAAGACAAAATCTTAACTCTCGTTATCGTAAAAAGGTGTTTTTTAAAAAAGCGGGGGAGATTTTTCATGTCAAACAAACCATCAAAACAACTTATTCAGCGTGCGGTGGTAATAATGGTGGTTACCTGTATTATAGGCTTTGGTGCGGGCTTTTTGGGGTTAATTAATGCACAGCTTATTAATGGAGAAAAATACAGGCAAAAAGCAGAAGTGCAACAGCTAAGTGATAAAACTATCAATGCTGAGCGTGGAACAATATATGATAGAAATATGAATATACTTTCTCAAAGTGCAAATGTATGGAAGGTTTATATAAACCCATCTAAAATAAAAAAAGAAGAAGTAAAAGTTAGTGTTACAAAAGGGCTTTGCGAAATTCTAGAGTTAGAATATGACACCGTGTATAAAAAAGCGTCACAGAGCAAATACGGTTATGTTTCGATAAAAACTCAAGTTGAGAATGATGTAAAGCTTGAAGTTGTAGAGTTCATTAGAGCAAATAAGGGATACAATGAAATAATAGGAATAGACCCAGATACAAAGCGTTATTATCCATATATGACATTTGCGTCAACCGTCTTAGGGTTTACTGGCGCGGATGATACTGGAAGGTCGGGACTTGAGTATTTTTATGATGATACTTTAACTGGAGTGTCGGGTAGGATTATAACGGCAAAAAATGCATTGCAAGGTGATATGCCGACAAAATACGAATCTACATATGACGCGAAACAGGGCACAAGCCTTGTGCTGACTATTGACCAAGTAATACAGTATTACCTTGATAAAGGTTTGGAGCGGGCGGTAACCGATTTTGATGCAAGCTATGGTTACGGTATTGTTATGGACGTAAAAACGGGTGCAATACTCGCAATGAGCACTAAACCTGACTTTGACCCAAACGAGCCTTATGAGGTAATTAATCCGAAGGTTTTGGAGTCACTTGAAGAAATTCAAGATGAAGAAGAAAAGAAAAAAGTGCTGTCCGACGCACGATATGCACAGTGGAGAAATAGAACAATAAGTGACACTTATGAGCCAGGTTCAGTATTTAAAGTTGTAACCGCAGCAGCGGCGATTGAAGAAAACCTTGTATCTGATGATGAAATGTTTAACTGTGTAGGAAATATAAAAATAGCGGATAGAACATATCATTGTCATAAAAGAGATGGACACGGCACAGAGAATTTTACGCAAGCGCTTATGAATTCTTGCAACCCTGTTTTTGTAACGGTAGGTCAAAGGCTTGGGGTAGAAAAGTTTTTTAAATACTTTGAGGCATTCGGTTTTGCTGAAACAACGGGCGTTGATTTGCCGGCAGAGGCAGCTCCGGCGGCAAATGTTACTTATCACACTGCAAATAAAATGGGAATAGTCGAGTTGTCTAGTAGCTCGTTTGGGCAGTCTTTTCAGGTAAGCCCGATTCAGATGATAAATGCAGTCTCAGCAATTGGCAATGGCGGAAAATTGATGAGACCATATATAGTATCCTCAATGCTAGATGAAAATAAAAACACAATTTCTGTTACATCACCAAAAGTAAAAAGACAGGTGATTTCAGAAAAAACCGCATCAAAAGTTTCTGAAATGATGGAGGCGGTTGCAACATCGGGAACAGCTAAAAATGCCTATGTTGCAGGATATAGAGTGGCAGGAAAAACAGGCACATCACAAAAGCTTACATCAAGGGGCAAGTACATAGCTTCCTTTTCAGGATTTGCTCCTACAAATGACCCTCAAATAGCTATACTTATAGTTGTTGATGAGCCTTCAAGTGGAGTGTATACAGGTGGAGCAGTGGCGGCGCCAGTGGCAGCAGAGATTTTAGAAGAAACACTTAAATATCTTAATATTGAGCCACAATATACACCAGAAGAGCTTGCAAGACTTGATGTTAAAACACCAAAACTTATAGGCAGAACAGTTCCTGATGCAGTCAAAGAGCTAAAGGCAAAAGGATTTACAGTAAAAACAATTGGTAGTGGCGAAACAGTTTTGAACCAAACACCAGCGTATAACCAAGTGTTGCCTAAGGATGGTCTTGTTGTTTTATATACAGACGATAAAAAAGAAACAACCAAAACAAAGGTGCCAGTTCTTACTGGAATGTCCCTTGCAGAAGTTAATAGAAACGCAGTAGCGGCAGGAGTTAACATTAAAATTTCAGGATTTACAAGTGGTAGTGACATAGTTTCTTATAGACAAAGCGTTGCACCGGATACTGAGGTTGAAATGGGAACAATGGTTACAATTTCGTTTAAGAGCAATGCTGGTGTTTCTGACCTTGCCTGAGGAGGGATATTGTGAAGCTTGAAATGCTTCTAGATGGTATCAAAGTAAAAAGTGATTACATTGATATTGAGGTAAAGGATGTTTCAAGCGATTCTCGAAGCGTAAAAAAAGATAGCGTGTTTGTATGCATTAAGGGGAGAAATTTTGACTCTCACAACATTGCAAAACAGCTTGAACAAAAAGGTGTTTGTGCATTTGTTACAGAACACGATGTAGGAGTAAAAAATCAAATTATTGTTGAAAATACAAGAAAGGCTTATGCTATTATGTGTGCAAATTTTTATGGTGGTCCTGCAAAGTCGCTAAAGCTAATTGGTATAACCGGTACAAATGGCAAAACGACGACTGCATTTCTCATCAAGAATATTTTAGAGGATGTAGGTCACAAAACAGGACTTATTGGAACAATAGAATATTCAGTAGGCGATGGCACAAAGTATGAGGGACTTACAACCCCAACAAGCGAACAGCTGTCGCAAATATTTGCTGAAATGGTCGAAAACGATTGTGAGTATTGTGTTATGGAAGTTTCGTCGCAAGCACTTGCGCAACAAAGAGTTTTTGGGCTTGAGTTTGAGTGCGCTGTATTTACAAACTTAACACAAGACCATTTAGATTATCACGGTGATATGCAAACCTATGCAAATGCAAAAAAAGAGCTTTTTAAAAATGCAAAAACTGCAATAGTAAACCTAGATGATAGCTATGCAGATTTTATGCTGGACGGAATAGAGTGTGAAAAAAAATCTTATTCTGTAAAAGACTGTGAGGCGGATTTTACAGCAAAAAATATTATATTAAAAAATAATTCAGTTCAATATGAGTTTGTTGGAAACGCATTGATTGGAAGAATAAACTTTAAAACTCCAGGTCGCTTTTCAGTTTACAATTCAATGGCGGCGGCTTCTTGTGCTTTGTCTTTAGGCATTTCGCTCAAAGATATAATATCATCTATATCAAAATCAAAAGGAGTAAGCGGAAGGGCGCAGATAGTTGATGTTGACGCTCCTTTCACGGTTATGATTGATTATGCACATTCACCTGATTCATTGCAAAATATTTTAAACACGCTAAATGAGTTTAAGACAGGGAGAATAATAACGGTGTTTGGATGTGGTGGAGATAGAGATAAAGAAAAACGCCCCCAAATGGGAGCGATAGCCACAAGCCTTTCAGATATTGCGATTATCACATCAGACAATCCCCGAACTGAAAATCCGCAACAAATCATTGATGATATAGTGCAAGGTGTTAAAAAAACTAAATGCAAAATAAAAACAATAGAAAACAGAACAAAAGCGATAACATATGCGTTAAATGTTGCAAAGGAAAATGATATAGTTTTGCTTGCTGGAAAAGGCCACGAAACATATCAAATAATAGGTAGTGAAAAAACACACTATGATGAGCAGGAAATAGTAAAAGAACTTTTAAGTAAAAAAAGAGAGGGATAAAGTTGGAGGTTTTGACAACAAGAGAAATAGCTATGGCAGTTGGTGGCACAGTCAATGAAGAAAAGCAGATTAACAATGTTTGCATTGACAGCAGAAAAGTGCAGATGGGTTGCTTGTTTATAGCAATTAAGGGCGAAAACTTTGACGGTCACGATTTTATAAATCTTGCGGTGCAAAATGGTGCGCACGCAGTAATGAGCCACAAAAATATAGAGTGCGATGTTCCTGTTATAATGGTGGAGGATACATCAAAAGCTCTTTTAAATCTTGCGGGTTATTATCGTAGCAGGTTTGATATTCCGGTAGTTGCCCTTACTGGAAGTGTTGGCAAAACTACAACTAAAGAAATGATATCAGAAGTGATGTGTGTCAAATACAAAACTTTAAAGACACAAGGAAATTTGAACAACGAAATAGGATTGCCTATGACCTTGTTTGGACTTGATAGAAGCTATAGTGCAGCCGTTATTGAAATGGGAATGAATCATAGTGGCGAGATTTCAAGGCTTGCAAAAGCTACAAGACCAACAGTTGGCGTGATTACAAATGTTGGCGTTTCACATATTGAAAATTTAGGCTCTAGGGAAAATATTTTAAAAGCAAAGCTAGAAATGCTAGACGGTATTCAGTGGGGGTCTAAGATAATTTTAAACGGTGACAATGACCTTTTATCTAAAGTGGAAAACAATTCATATAACATTCAATTTTTTGGGATTGAAAATCCAAACAACACAGTGAGTGCAACGGATATAAAAATGCTTGACGAAAGTACTCGGTTCACTGTATTGTATAGTGGAGAAAAACAAAGCGTAAACTTGCCGGCACTTGGAATTCATAACGTTTATAATGCTCTTGCAGCGATTTTAGTGGGCTTAGAGCACGACATTAGCCTTGCAGATTGTGCAAAAGCACTTGAAAATTATACACCGTCTGGCATGAGGCAGAGGATAAAAAAAGTAGGGAACATTACATTTATAGAAGATTGTTATAATTCTAGTCCGGATTCTGTAAAGGCATCGCTTTGCACGCTAAAAGATATGGGAGAAGGGCGAAAAATTGCAGTATTAGGGGATATGTTAGAACTTGGTGAGTTTTCAAGTCAGGCGCACTATGAATCTGGATTGCAGGTTGCAAAAAATGGAGTAGATATGCTATTTACATTTGGTGAAATGTCAAAGCAGTCTGTAAAATCTGCAAAAGAGAACGGTGTAAATTTAGCATATAGTTTTGATGACAAAGCAATGCTTGCAAAAGAGCTTGCGGATACGATAAAAGATGGCGATACAGTGCTTTTTAAAGCCAGCAGGGGAATGTTGCTTGAAGAAATAATAGAGGCAATTTATGATGATTTTAAGGCATAAAGGATGCAAAATAGAAAGGAAATGGTTTTGTAATGAATACGGTCTGGGCAATTGTTTTGGCGGCTGCAATAGGGTTTGCGGTGAGTGGTCTTTTAGGAATAATTTTAATTCCTTGGCTTCACAAGCTTAAATTTGGGCAAACTATTCTTGATATTGGTCCTAACTGGCACAAAAAAAAGCAAGGAACTCCAACAATGGGGGGAATAATGTTTATAATAGGAACAATAGTTTCGGTTGCAGTGGTACTCATTACAGACTATATAATGAATGGCGATATAATTGCAAAAGGGCTTATGGCACCAAATGCTGCTCGTGTAAAATTTTATAGTGGCATATTAATGGCGTTAACCTTTGGGATAATCGGTTTTTTTGACGACTACATTAAAGTGGTAAAAAAGCAAAATCTAGGGCTTACAGTAATGCAAAAAACAGTGCTACAGCTTTTTACAAGCGGTGCGTATTTAGTGTCGCTTGCGTTAGTAGAAAAGCCATACATTTTCATTCCTTTTGTTGGAAATAGAGAATATTGGGGAATACTTACATTCTTCCTTTTTGGGATAGTAGTAATTTATGCAACAGTAAATTCAGTAAATTTTACAGATGGAATAGATGGACTTTGTGCAAGCGTAACAATAACAGCGTCTATTGCTTTTTCTGTTTGTGCAGTTCTTCAAAAATATATGGGGATGAGCGTTTTAGCAGCTGCACTTGCAGGCTCGTGCGCTGGATATTTGATTTGGAACTGGCACCCTGCAAGAGTGATGATGGGTGATACAGGCTCAATGTTTTTAGGCGGTCTTATGGTAGCTTTTGCATTTGGGATAGATTGCCCAATTATATTAATACCGATAGGCATAATCTTTGTGGTAGAAGGACTATCTGATGTAATACAAATATTATATTTTAAAAAGACGGGCGGAAAAAGGTTGTTTAAAATGGCTCCAATTCATCATCATTTTGAAATGTCGGGTTGGGGAGAAAAAAAGATAGTTGGGGTATTTAGTTTGATAAATATCATAGGCGGTGCGATTGGTGTCGCACTAATGTATTTTGGTGCAGTAAAATAAATAGGAGCAGAATATATGCCAAAAACTAAACGAAAAAAACAAGAAAAACCGAATAAATATTTGGCACAAGGTGGTTTTGATGTCCCGTTTCTTATCATAGTGCTAATTTTGCTAACGATAGGGCTTGTTATGCTTTTTTCGGCAAGCTATACCTATGCGTATTATAATAGGGGACAAAGTGCGTTTTTCTTTAAGAGGCAACTGGTTTTTGCAGTGGTGGGACTTTTTGCAATGTTTGTGGTTTCAAAAATTAGGTATGAATATTTTAAACTGCTTGCAACGATTTTACTTCCTCTTTCGTACTTGTTATTAGTCGTTGTTTTGATTATACCTCCACCTCCTGGGTACGAGGATTTTCATAGATGGATAACAATTCCGGGATTTGGAACATTTCAGCCATCAGAGGTGGCAAAGCTAGGGCTTATTTTGTTTCTTGCTTGGAGTATAGATAAAAACTACAAGGCTATAAATTCACGCCAGCTTTCAACGGCAAAATTTGCAGTAGGGTTTAATCAAAACAAAAATAGTAAAATAAAAATATACAGCTCAACAACCTATGGGCTTTTATATTTATTTGTAATAGGTTCTATGTGTGCCTTGGTTTATTTGGAAAATCACGTGTCGGGAACAGTTTTGCTTTTTGCATTGGGTGTTATGATGTTGTTTCTTGCAGGATTTGACAAAAAATGGTTTGTAATAGCGACTGTTTTTGTGGTGGTAGTGTCAGCCTTTGTAATACTAAATCCAGATAAATTGCCGTCCCACGCATCATATCGTATCAACGCTTGGCTTGATAAGGATTTTGACCCCCGTGGTGTGCGGTGGCAAACAAATCAGGCGCTTTATGCTATAGGCTCTGGTGGTTTTTTTGGTGCAGGTCTTGGTAACTCAAAGCAAAAGCACCTTTATGTTTCTGAACCACAAAACGACTTTATTTTTTCTATCGTTTGTGAAGAACTAGGGTTTGTTGGTGCAACCGTTATCATAATTTTATTTATGCTTCTTGTTTGGAGAGGGTTTGTAATCGCAATGAGGGCAAAGGACAGATTTGGAGCATTGCTTGCGATGGGTCTTGTTTTTCAAGTCGGGTTGCAAGCGGCGCTGAATATTGCAGTTGTAACAGATACAATTCCAAACACGGGGATAAGTCTGCCGTTTTTTAGCTATGGAGGTACATCCCTTTTGATGCTGATAACTGAAATGGGAATGGTTCTTTCAATATCTAGATACTCAAGAATAAGCAAAAGCTAACAAAGGGGAAACTAAAATGAAGATATTAATTGCGACAGGTGGCACGGGTGGGCATATTAACCCTGCTATTGCTGTTGCAAATAAAATAAAAGAAGATAATAAGGATGCACAAATTTTGTTTGTCGGCACGGCAGATAAAATGGAGGCAAACCTTGTTCCAAGTGCAGGTTTTGATTTTAAATCAATAGATATTAGCGGTTTTCAAAGAAAAATATCGCTAGAGAATATAAAGAAAAATATTAAAACTGTTTCTAAAATGTTTAAATCATCAAAACAGGCAAGAGAAATTATCAAGGACTTTAGTCCCGATGTTGTTGTGGGGTTTGGTGGTTATGTTAGCGGACCCGTTTTAAGAGAGGCTGTAAAACTAAAAATACCGACAGCAATACACGAGCAAAATGCGTTTCCAGGGGTTACAAATAAGGCGCTTGCAAAAAAAGTTGATAAGGTAATGCTCACAACAGAGCAGGCACAAAAATATATAAAAAGTAAAAATCCTTGTATTGTTACAGGTCTGCCTGTAAGACAAGAACTGATATTGGCAGACAAAGAATTTGCAAGAGTGGAGCTGGGCCTTGATAACAGACCAATGATTTTGTCAATGGGTGGAAGTCTTGGAGCTAGGGCGATAAATGAGGCGGTATGCGAGCTTATTGCAAAAAAAGCACCAGAAAATGATTGCGTTTTTATTCACGCTATGGGGCAATTTGGTCTTTGGGTTCCGCAAAAGCTTGAAGAGCTTGGACTGAATCTGGAAAGACAAAAAAATGTTACAATAAGAGAGTACATAGACGATATGCAAAGGTGTATGCCGGCTGCGGATTTAATAATTTGCAGGGCGGGAGCAAGCTCTCTTTCAGAAATACAAGCTTTGGGAAAAGCATCAATCCTTATCCCATCTCCAAATGTTGCAGAAAATCATCAGTATCACAATGCTATGGCACTTGTAAACAACAATGCTGCTATAATAATAGAAGAAAAAGACCTAACAGGTGATAAACTAATTAGTGAAGTAAATCGCCTTATAAATGATAAAAATCAAATTGAAGAAATAGAGAAAAATGCAAAGTCTATGGCAGTTTTAGATGCAACAAATAAAATCAGCAAAACAATAATTGACTTTATAAAAAAGTAAAATCACAACACCGCACACAAAAGCATAATATAAAAGCAGGGTGATTAAATCATCTGTTTTTGGTTGTGCGAAAGGGTGTGCGATGATGGAAAAAATAGTAATAGAAGGCGGAAAGAGGTTAAAAGGAGAAATGACGGTGCACGGTGCTAAAAACAGCGCCTTACCAATCCTTGCCGCCACAGTTTTAACGACAAAACGCACAGTTATACATAATTGTCCAAGGCTTACGGATATTGACGCAGCAATCAATATTTTGCGACATTTGGGTTGCGTCGTTGATGTAGACGACGATTGTGTTACTGTAGATGCGTCGGACATTAATTGCTGGGATATTCCAGACACGCTAATGCGTGAAATGCGTTCGTCTGTTGTTTTTTTGGGTGCAGTGCTTGCAAGAACGGGAAAGGCAAGTTTTTCAACTCCTGGTGGGTGTGAAATAGGGCTTAGGCCTATTGATTTGCACCTTTTTGCAATGTCGCGTCTTGGAGCAAAGATTAACGAAGAGTATGGTAGATTGGAATGTGAGTGCCCTGAAGGCTTAGTAGGGGATAAGATTGCTTTATCTTTCCCAAGCGTTGGTGCAACAGAGAATGCAATGCTGGCAGCCGTAACGGCAAAGGGTACAACTACTATAATAAATTGTGCAAGAGAGCCAGAGATTAGTGACCTTGCGGATTTTTTAAATGGATGTGGGGCAAGAATTTCGGGCGCTGGAGAAGGTGTAATTGTAATTGAAGGTGTAAAGTCGCTTGGAGGAACAGAACACACGGTAATATCGGATAGAATAGCGGCAACTACATATATGGCAGCTGCAGCTGTAACACAAGGACAAATTAAAATCAACAATATAATTCCCGCACATTTAGGCCCTGTCATTCCGATGTTTGAAGAAGCAGGATGCGATATAAATGTTTGTGGGCACAGCTTGTCTATTTCTGCGCCACCAAGGCTTAAAAGAATAAAAACTATTAGAACAATGCCGTACCCTGGTTTTCCAACAGATGCACAAGCGCCAATTATGGCTATGACTACTGTGGCAGACGGAACAAGTATGATTATTGAAAATATTTTCGAGAGTCGATACAAGCACGTAAATGAGCTTGTAAGGCTTGGTGCAAAAATAAAAGTTGAGAGTAAAGTAGCTGTCGTTGAGGGGGTTCACTGCCTCTATGGAGCACCTGTAACAGCAGGCGATTTAAGAGGGGGAGCAGCCCTTGTTGTAGCAGGGCTTGCAGCTAAAGGAATAACAGAAATTGAGGGCGTGAATCACATAGACAGAGGTCACGCAGATTTTGAAAAGAATCTTACTCTTATGGGGGCTATCATAAGACGAGAGAAGGAGTAATCAATTTTATGCCAGCAAATAACCGTAACAAAAAAGGTCCTCCTAAAAGGTCTCAAAATACAAAAAGGCCACAAAATGCAAGAAGACCTCAAAAGTCTCGTGATGAGGTCAGGCGGGAGCAAGCTCTAAAAAGAAGACAACAAAAAAGGAGAAAGCAAGCAGTCTTTTATACTTTCTCCTTCTTGCTTTTAATTGTTGTGGGGATAATTTTGTCGCTAACAGTATTCTTTAAAGTAGAAAAAGTTACAGTTGTTGGAAAAACTATGTATGACAACGAAAAAATAATAAAAACTAGTGGTATAAAAATAGGTGACAATTTATTTTTGACAGACAAGCAAAAATCTGCCGATAGAATAAAGCAAAGCTTGCCCTATATTGGTGATGTTAAAATATCAAACAAAATACCAGATGAAATAGTTATTGATGTTAAAAAAACGTCAGAAAAATGTGCAGTGAAAAACGGCGAAACATATGTACTGACAAATGAGCGGGGAAAAGTTTTGCAAGTTGGCGTCACGGATGTAGACGAAAAACTTATTATGATTTTTGGTGGAGATGTTAAAAAAGCAGAAATCGGGAAAAATATTGAGTTTAAAAACAAAGAAACATATGACCTGTTAGATGAAATTATGAGCTTGGTAAAAAAACATAATGTCAAAGATATTACACAAGTTGACATATCAGATAAAATGGATGTTAAAATAGTATATCAAGATAGAATAGATTTGTTGTTTGGCTCGTTTTCTCAGATTGACAAAAAGATGAAATTTGCAGTTGAAATAATTGAAAAAGAGGACGAGCGTAGCAAAAATCAAGAGGGTATAATAGATTTGCAAGGGCTAAGTTCAGACAAAGGCGGAAGAGATAAGGCGTATTTTAGGCAAAAGGATGAAAAAACAACAGCGCCACAAACTCCAAATACAGACAGTGCAAATCAAGAATCCGATGAGTAATTTTGTAAAAATATAGCAAATTATTTGATTTAATATTGAAGTTTGTGTATTTGTATATAATTTTTAATTGCAAAGGTTCTTGAATTTTAACATAAAGCGTGATAAGATATCTTTGATTGAATTGTTAAATTTAAAATACCGAAGTTGTATTTATTTTTAATTACTACAATTTTATATATTTTACATATTTTTTAGGGGGACGCTCAAATGGGATTTGAAATGGCAGCTGATTTTGAAAGCGTAGTGCAGATAAAAGTTATTGGTGTTGGCGGTGGCGGTGGAAACGCTGTTAACCGTATGATTCGCTCCGATGTTAGAGGGGTTGAATTCATCTCCGTTAATACGGACAAGCACGTTCTTTTGCACTCCCAAGCTACGCACAAACTTCAAATTGGGGAAAAGGTCACAAAGGGGCAAGGTGCAGGTGCAAGACCAGAAATAGGGCAAAGAGCAGCAGAGGAAAGCCGTGACACCTTATCTGACGCACTCAAAGGTACAGATATGGTGTTTATAACAGCAGGTATGGGTGGCGGAACAGGTACAGGTGCCGCTCCAGTTATTGCATCTCTTGCCAAAGAAATGGGAATTTTAACAGTTGGCATAGTAACAAAGCCATTTGATTTTGAGGGCAAACACCGTATGTCTCAAGCTGAAGAAGGTATAAAAGAGCTTGGTCAAAGTGTTGACAGCTTAGTAGTTATCCCAAATGAGAGATTAAAGTTTTTTTCTGAGCAAAAAATTACTCTTGCAAATGCTTTTGACGCTGCAGACGATGTTCTTCGTCAAGGAGTAAAAAGTATTTCAGAGCTTATTAAAATACCAGGCTTTATAAACCTTGACTTTGCCGATGTTACAGCGGTGATGAAAGATGCAGGACAGGCTCATATGGGCGTTGGCAGAGCAAGCGGTAAGGATAAGGCGGAGCAAGCGGCAAAAGCTGCAATTTCTAGCCCACTTCTTGAAACAACTATTGATGGCGCAAATGGTGTTATAATCAACTTTACATCATCGCCTGATATCGGTCTTGATGAAGTGGAGCAAGCGGCGGCACTAATTTCTAATGCGGCTCACTCAGGTGCAAACATCATTTGGGGTGTGGCATTTGACGAAACTTTAAATGATGAAATAGAAATTACCGTTATTGCAACAGGATTTGGCAAAGACGCTAATGGCAATGCCAAAAAGCCATCAAAAGCAGTTGATGAAAAAATTACAAAAGCTGCTGCAGAGCTTGAGGATATTATAAGTCAAACAGGCTATGATGATAGCGAGGATATATTCAGTAGCGATATTTCATCACCAGAGTCGCCAACACCTTCAGGTAATGGTAGTGTGGGATTTGGAATGGATGACGATGATATTATGGACTCAATAGCAAACATATTTAACAATAAAAAATAAGCAAATAATTAAATCAAATCAGGGATAGCAGGCAATTTTTGTCTTGCTATCCTATTTTGGACTAGCTCAATGCTTTCTTGAGTTCCAGCGTGATTAATTTTGAAGTTGTCTTTGTATATAAGTTCATCAACAGTAACAAGCTCGAAGCCTTTGCTTTGCAGGCTTTCAAGAATTCTTGGCAGCACTTTTGGCGTATTTTTCACATCGTTATGAAACAAAATTATATCTCCGGATTTTGCATTTTTAACAACTCGATTGTATATTTCATCTTGGGATAATCCTCGGTAGTCAAGGCTGTCAACATTCCATTGGATAGTATACATACCAAGCTCGTTTGCAACTTCAATTACAGAATTATTATAATCGCCAGATGGCGCACGAAACAGCTCGTTTTTTGTTCCTGTAATTTTTTCTATTTTTTCATTGCAGGTGATTAGCTGTTTTTTTATTGCACTTTTTGGCATAGCTGAAAGACTATCGTGCGTGTTTGAATGACTTGCTATGTAATGTCCGGCGTCGCTAAACGCTTTTACACTATCAGGATTTTTGTCAACCCACTCTCCTAGAACAAAAAAGGTTGCCTTTGCATTGTATTTACCTAGTACGGAGATGATTTCGTCAGTATCTTGTGCGCCCCAAGCCGCATCAAAAGTAATGGCGATTTTATTTTCATTAGTGTTGACATTATAGATAGGGATTAGTTTTTTGCCTGACGATGTCATAACTATCACCCCGTACGACGCAAAATATATGATAAATAATGCCGTTATACAATAAAAAACAAAGAGGGCTATACGCTTTTTTGTAACTACAAAAATTTTCAAGGCAAAACCTCCTATATTACATAAAATTTTCATATAAATTAACAAAAACAAAAGGATGGAAGAGAATGAATTTATCGGCAATAATTTACATAGCTATCGGTCTTTCTATGGATGCTTTTGCAGTTTCACTAACAAATGGAATGATGGTGAAAAAACTTAGATTTCCATATGCTTTAAAGCTATCAGTGTTTTTTGGAGCATTTCAAATGCTTATGCCTATCATAGGTTGGCTTGCGGGAGTAGGATTTTCGGGCAAGGTTTCAGCAGTTGGAAATTATATTGCATTTGCAGTGCTTGCTGTAATCGGGGGCAAAATGATTATGGATTCACACAAGCAGTGTAAGTGTGACGAAATTCAAGTAAAATCAGAAGAAAGCAGTCTAAAAATTATTGTCTGTCTTGCAATAGCAACAAGTATTGATGCACTTGCTGTAGGGGTAACCTTTGCCTGCACGGGAGTTACTTTGTTTTCAACCCTTATAATGTATTGTGCAATAATCGGTGCAATAACTCTTGTGATTTGTCTTGCGGGAGTTTATATGGGAAGAAGATTTGGTGGAATTCTTGCAAACAAAGCAGGATACCTCGGTGGTGCAATACTGCTTATAATTGCTGTTAAAATGCTTATACAATAAAAAAATTATATTTTTGCTTTAAATTTTAAAAAATTAGTTGCAATTTATCGTTATGTATGATAAAATTCTAATGCTATATATGAAAGTTTATGGTTTTTGCATTCGAAAGAGGTGAAAAAAATGAGAGAAGGAATACACCCAGATTACAAACCAACTAAGGTGAAATGCGCCTGCGGAGAGGTTATTGAAACATCTTCAACCAAAGCGGATTTGCGTGTAGATATCTGCTCAAAGTGCCATCCATTTTTCACAGGCAAGCAAAAGCTTGTTGATACAGGTGGAAGGGTAGATAGATTTAATAAGCGCTTTAATATGCAAACGAAGGGCGAATAATATCTAAAAGCGAGACGGTACTAGTGTGCCGTCTTATTTGTTTTTTATTGCCTTGGGGGGCTTTGCGTGCCAAAATATAAAACTATTAAAAATGAATCTTTTGATGAATATGTTGTTAAGCGTTCTCGTTTTATTGGGTACGCTAAACCCGTGGACTCACAAGATGATGCAGTAGATTTTATAAATTCTATCAAAACAAAGCATTGGGATGCTAGGCACAATGTTTATGCCTATGTTTTAAGAGATGGGCAAACAAGGCGTTATTCAGATGATGGCGAGCCACAAGGCACGGCGGGAGTGCCTGTTTTGGATGTGCTTTTGAAAGAGGAATTAACAGACTGTGCAGTAGTGGTAACAAGGTATTTTGGCGGAATTCTGTTAGGAGCAGGCGGGCTTGTTAGAGCGTATTCTCATAGTGCTAAAATTGCAGTAGATGCGAGCAAAATTATAACTATGTCACTTTGTGTTAATGCAAGATTGGTTTGTGATTATACTTTTTATGGCAGAGTGCCATCGTTAATAGCAGAGTTTAATGGCATTTGTGATAATACAGAATTTTTAGAAGATGTTGTTGTTGACTTTAAAATATCTAAAGATATATTCAATGAATTTGAAAAACAACTTGTAGACCTTAGCTGTGGAAAATATAAAAGCATAGTTTTATCAGAAGAATACGCACAAATAAAATAGGTAGATTAACAAATTGTAATGGCAGTTCCTGCACCGTTTACAATTATATTTATTTTAAAACTATCAAACTCTTTTGTAGTGTTACCATTTTTTTTGTATGTGTTTTCTTCATTTAATTTGAGTTCGTTGAATATATTTTCAGAAATTTCTCTGTCAGTTTGAGAATAGGCAAAAAGCATTGAGCAAAACAATTCTTTTATAGAATTTATGTCAAGATTTATTGATGATAAAATACATAGTGTGCAAGATGTAATAATATTTGAACCGTTTTTTTCATAAATTGTCATCATATATTTGCCACCGTTTTCTGCATCAAAAAAACAATTATATTTGGTTGACTTTTCAAGGTTTTCAGAAATTATATTTGAGTTTACAAGCTGAATTTCTTTGTTCGCTTTGTTAAATCGCTCTTCAAACATTGCATAATCCGTTTCTCCAACAAACGAGCAAGCTTGAAGTGTTAAAATAATTAAAGCAATGCAAATAAAAGTTTTGACCCTACGCATTCAAAGACCCCTTTGTAAGTTAAATTAAGAAAAAATGTACAATATATGTATTCATTGTTATAGTATAGTCAATATATATGTAGAAAATGTGTTTTAAAGTATTCTTTGACTTGAATTTTACAAAAAAATTCCATATCATGTATATATACTATTTATAGGGAGAGAGTTAAGTATGAAAAAAGTGGCTATCATTATGGGGAGCGACAGTGACTTTCCAACAGTTAGTGCGGCTGTAAAACAGCTCAAAGAGTTTGACATACCTTATGAGGTTCATGTTATGTCTGCACACAGAACTCCGGACGCTGCGGCAAAATTTTCAACAAATGCGGTGGAAAATGGCTTTGGAGTAATTATTGCAGCGGCAGGAATGGCAGCGCATCTTGCAGGTGTGCTTGCAGCTCATACAACAATCCCTGTAATTGGGATTCCGATAAAATCATCACTAGATGGGCTTGATGCATTGCTTGCAACAGTTCAAATGCCAAGTGGCATTCCAGTGGCTACGGTTGCAATTAATGGATCAAAAAATGCGGCAATTCTTGCAGCACAGATTTTAGCACTATCTGATGAAACTCTTTCAAACAAACTTTTAGATATGAAAAAGCAAATGAACGAAACAGTTCTTAATAAAGATAAAGAGCTACAAGCAAAAGTATTAGAAATATAACGGGGTATGCTGATTATGCAAAGCAAAATTCACGAAGAATGCGGAATTTTTGGAGTGTATAGTAACACGGGCGACTGCGCAAGACTTGTAGGCGAGGCATATCTTGGTCTTTTTGCAATTCAGCACAGGGGACAGGTTAGTTGCGGAATTGCAGTAAGTAACAACGGAGAGGTAAATTATCACCGTGGTGCTGGCCTTGTTTTTGAGGTTTTTACTCCTGATGTTATAAAAGAGCTTGAGGGCGATGGCAAGGCTAATATGGCGCTAGGCCATGTAAGGTATTCGATTGACAGTGAATACGGGGCATACAGCTCGCAACCTCTTGTAATGAGGTATGCAATGGGCTCAATGTCCATAGCCAATAACGGAAGCCTTACAAATTCTGCTCAGATAAAAGACAGGCTTGAGAGTCAGGGGGCAGTTTTTCAGACAAATACTGATGCTGAAACAATAGCTTTTTTAATTGCAAGAGAAAGGCTAAACACAGATAGTGTAGAGCAGGCAATTAACAATACTATGAAAGAGCTTGAGGGGTCGTACTCTTTTGTTTTAATGTCACCAAACAAGCTTATAGCTGTAAGGGACCCGCAGGGGTTTCGTCCGCTATGTATCGGCAAGCTTGATGATGAATATATTTTTTGCTCTGAGAGTTGCGCGCTTGATAGTATCGGTGCAACTTTTATAAGAGATGTAAAGCCGGGCGAAATTGTAATAGCGGATAAAAATGGGCTTAGAAGCATTACAGATAATTGCAGTCAAAAGACATCATTTTGTGTTTTTGAATATGTTTATTTTGCTCGACCTGATTCTGTAATTAATGGCGCTAGTATTCATCTTATAAGACAAAAAGCAGGTGCAATACTTGCACAAAAATATCCAGTTGATGCGGATATTGTTATTGGCGTTCCAGACTCAGGAAATGATGCTGCTATTGGGTATGCAAACGAGTCCGGTATACCTTATGGTATGGGCTTTATTAAGAATAAGTATATAGGCAGGAGCTTTATACAGGATTCTCAAATCAAGCGTGAGCGCTCAATTCACATCAAACTTAATCACATTGCTTGTGCTGTTAAGGGCAAAAGAATAGTGCTTGTAGATGATTCAATAGTTCGAGGTACTACGATTGAAAAAATAGTAAGCCTTATGAAAGATGGTGGAGCAAAAGAGGTTCATGTTCGTATTTCTTCACCGCCTTTTAAAAATGTTTGCTATTATGGAACAAGTATTAATTCAAGAGAGGATTTGATTGCTTGCCGTATGTCGCAAGAAGAGATAAGGCAATCAATAGGAGCGGACACTCTTGGTTATTTGGATATAGATGATTTGAAAACAATCACACAAGGGACAAATTGTGGATTTTGTGATGCTTGTTTTACGGGCAATTATCCAACTGTAGTTAAACAACAGAATACAGAGGATAGGTTTGCAAAAAAGCTTGAAAGTTTATAATAATTATTGGGAGAAAAGAAATCTATGAAAAGTTTTAGTGAAAGCTATAAAAATGCTGGAGTAGATGTAACAGCAGGCTATGAAGCTGTGGAGCTTATGAAAAAGCACGTCCAAAGAACAACAACATCGGGTGTAATTTCTGGTCTTGGTGGCTTTGGTGGCTTATTTAAACCAGATATGTCAGGCATAAATGAGCCTATTCTAGTTTCGGGTACGGATGGAGTTGGAACAAAGCTCAAGATTGCATTTTTAATGGACAAGCACGACACTGTAGGAATAGATTGCGTTGCAATGTGTGCAAACGATGTTGCTTGCTCAGGCGCAAAGCCTCTCTTCTTTTTGGATTATATTGCAGTTGGCAAAAATGTTCCATCAAAAATTGAGCAAATAGTTTCTGGCGTGGCAGAGGGTTGTGTTCAAGCTGGCTGTGCATTAATTGGTGGAGAAACAGCAGAAATGCCTGGGTTTTATCCTGTTGATGAATATGATATGGCGGGCTTTTGTGTTGGAATGGCAGACAAAAAAGATATTATAGATTCTGAAAAATTAAGTGTAGGTGACGCAATTATTGCTGTCGCTTCTTCTGGCGTTCACTCCAACGGTTTTTCACTTGTTCGTAAGGTGTTTAATATTACAGAAAAAAGGCTAGAGGTCTATTCGCAAGAGCTTGGAAAAACACTTGGTGAAGAGCTTATAACACCAACAAAAATTTATGTTAAACCACTTCTAGAACTTATGTCAAAAGTTGATGTTCACGCAATTTCACATATTACTGGTGGCGGATTTTATGAAAATATCCCTCGTATGTTAAAAGAAAATACAAAGGCTGTTATTGACAAATCAAAGCTTGAAATAAAACCGATATTTAACATAATTCAAGGCACAGGAATTAGCGAAAGAGATATGTTTAACACCTTTAATATGGGTGCAGGTTTGTGTATAGCAGTAGCATCTGATAAGGCAGATGAAGCTGTTCGCATCCTTAATTCTTGTGGAGAAAAAGCAAGCATTATTGGTGAAATTCAAGAAGGCGAGCAAGAGGTAGAAATATGCTAAATATCGTTGTTTTGGTTTCAGGTGGTGGCACAAATTTGCAAGCACTTATAGATGCTCAAAACAGTGGTAAAATAAAAAACGGGAAGATAACTAAAGTTATTTCCGATAAAAAAGATGCATATGCGTTGACTCGTGCCGAAAATGAGGGCATAAAAACTAGTGTTATTGCAAGAAAAGATTATGAAAATATCGCCTTGCATAATAAGGCAATATTAAAAGAGTTAAAAAGCAGTAACGCAGATTTGATTGTACTTGCAGGTTATTTGTCGATACTTGATAAAGAGGTAACAGACGCTTTTGAAAATAAGATAATAAATGTTCATCCATCACTAATTCCAGCTTTTTGTGGCAACGGATTTTATGGGCTAAAGGTTCATAAATCTGCTCTTGAAAAAGGGGTTAAAATAACAGGTGCAACAGTGCATTTTGTAAATGAGATAACTGATGGTGGAGCGATAATATTGCAAAAAGCGGTGGAAATACAAAACGATGATACACCAGAAATTTTGCAAAAAAGAGTTATGGAACAGGCAGAGTGGGATATTTTGCCTAGAGCTGTTTCTTTGTTTTGTGAGGGAAAAATAAAAGTTGCTCAAAATGTTACACGCATAGAATAAAAAGGGGACTTTAAATATGGAAATTGTTAAAATTAGTGAAAATTTACAATCAAATGCCTATCCTGGCAGAGGAATAATTCTTGGTAAAAGCAGTGACGGAGAAAATGCAGTTATTGCCTATTTTATAATGGGTAGAAGTGAGAATAGTCGCAATAGAATTTTTGTAGAGGACGGTCAGGGTATTAAAACTCAAGCATTTGACCCTGCAAAACTTGTTGACCCGTCACTTATAATTTACTCACCGGTTAGAGTGTTTGAAAATAATACAATAGTTACAAATGGCGACCAAACAGATACTGTTTATGATTTTATTAAAAAGGGTGAGAGCTTTGAGAGTGCCCTTCGTACTCGCACTTTTGAGCCAGATGAGCCAAACTTTACGCCAAGAATATCGGGATTTGTAAACATACAAAACGATTTTTCATATAAGCTGTCTATATTAAAAAGTGCAAACGGTAATTCAAACAGCGCACAAAGATTTTTCTTTGAATACGAGTCGCCAATAAGTGGACAAGGGCATTTTATTCATACATATAAGTGCGATGGAAATCCAATCCCATCGTATGAGGGTGAGCCTACTTTGGTAGAGATAAAAGGCGACATTGATGAGTTTACAAACGATGTTTGGAACAGTTTAAACGATGATAATAAAGTTTCGATTTTTACTCGTTTTATAAATATAAAAACAGGCAAACAGGATACAAGAATAATAAATAAGAATAACTAAAAGGAGCAAAACGATGAACGAGCTTTCACTTAAATATGGTTGCAACCCAAATCAAATTCCATCCAGAATTTATATGGAGAATGGCAAAGATTTGCCTATTGAAGTTTTAAACGGCCGTCCAGGATATATAAATTTTATGGATGCTTTTAATAGCTATCAGCTTGTAAAAGAGCTTAAATTAGCAACAGGAGAAGTTGCTGCAGCATCATTTAAGCACGTAAGCCCTGCAGGTGCGGCAATCGGAACTCCGCTTAGTGATACTCTTAAAAAGATTTATTTTGTTGATGATATAGAGCTTACTCCGCTCGCTTGTGCTTATGCAAAGGCTAGGGGTGCAGATAGAATGTCTTCATATGGCGATTTTATCGCCCTTTCTGATGTTTGTGATACAGCAACAGCAAACCTTATTAAATGTGAAGTTTCAGACGGTGTAATAGCTCCGGGTTATGAACCACAGGCTCTTGAAATTCTAAAATCAAAAAGAAATGGAACATATAATATCATAAAAATTGATGAGAATTATGTGCCAGAAAAGGTTGAGCATAAGCAAATTTATGGAATAACTTTTGAGCAAGGCAGAAATGATATCGAAATCAGTGAAAATATGCTCAAAGAGTTTGCAACAGAGAATAAAAATTTGCCAAAAAACGCAGTTCAAGATTTGCTGATTTCACTCATAACACTTAAATATACACAGTCAAACTCTGTTTGTTATGTAAAAGATGGCCAAGCAATTGGAGTTGGTGCAGGTCAGCAGTCCAGAGTGCATTGCACAAGACTTGCAGGAAACAAGGCAGATGTGTGGTATTTAAGGCAACACGAAAAAGTAATGAATTTGCCTTTTAAAGATGATATTCGTCGCCCTGATAGAGATAACACAATAGATGTTTATGTGTCTGATGACTATGAAGATGTTTTAGCCGATGGTGTTTGGCAAAATTTCTTTACAACAAAGCCACAACCATTGACAAAAGAAGAGAAAAAAGAATGGCTAAAAACTCTCAGTGGTGTGTCGCTAGGGTCTGATGCGTTTTTCCCATTTGGCGACAACATTGAAAGAGCAAAAAGAACAGGTGTTGAATACATAGCACAGCCAGGTGGTTCAATTCGTGATGACAATGTTATTGAAACTTGTAATAAATATAACATCACTATGGTGTTCACAGGCACCAGACTTTTTCACCATTAATTCTGAAAGGTTGTTTAAATTATTATGAAAATACTTATGGTCGGCTCGGGTGGCCGTGAGCATACACTAATCAGAAAGCTTAAAGAAAGCCCAAAGGTAGAGCAGATTTTTTGTGCACCTGGTAACGGTGGTATAGAGTGTGATGCGAAGTGTGTTTCGGTTGATGTAATGGATATTGACGGTATGATAAAAGTTGCCAAAGAGCTTGAAATTGACCTTGTTTTTGTAGCCCCAGATGATCCGCTTGCAGCAGGAATGGTTGATAAAATGCAACAAGCTGGGATTAGAGCATTTGGGCCGAGCGCAAAGGCGGCGGAGATTGAGAGTAGCAAGGTTTTTTCAAAAAACCTTATGAAAAAATACAACATCCCAACGGCAGATTATGAGGTTTTTGATGATTATCAAAAGGCACTTGACTATATTGTAAGTCAAAATAAATTTCCAACAGTTATAAAAGCTGACGGACTAGCTCTTGGTAAAGGTGTTATAATTGCTCAGGATTTGCAAGAGGCAAAAGATGCTTTGAATTCAATAATGAATGATAAGGTTTTTGGTGTGTCGGGCAACAAAATCGTAATTGAGGAATTTATCACAGGTCCTGAGGTTTCTGTTCTTGCTTTTACGGATGGAAAAACAATCTATCCAATGGTTTCCTCAATGGATCATAAAAGAGCACTTGACGGAGATAAGGGGCTTAACACCGGTGGAATGGGCACAATAAGCCCAAACCCTTATTATTCTGAGAAAATTGAAAAATATTGCATGGATAATATTTTTATTCCTACAGTAAATGCAATGAATGAAGAGGGTAGGGCGTTTAAAGGTTGCTTATATTTTGGGCTTATGATAACTCTAAGCGGGGTTAAAGTCATTGAATATAACGCAAGATTTGGTGACCCTGAGGCACAGGTAGTTTTGCCAAGGCTTAAAACACCTCTTATTGATATAGTAAACGCAATTGTTGATGAAAATCTTTCAAATATTCAAATTGAGTGGAGCGAGGACGCTTGTGCTTGTGTAGTTTTAGCATCAGGTGGGTATCCGCAAGAATATAAAAAGGGTATTGAAATCAAAGGATTAAACTCTGATGGTCAGCTTGATTTGGTGACCGTTTATCACGCTGGGACAAAGCATGAAGATGGTGTATTTAAAACAAACGGCGGTAGAGTTCTAGGCGTTACGGCGCTTGGCTCAACTCTTGATGTTGCACTTGAAAATGCGTATAAGGGAGTACAAAAAATTAATTTTGATGGTATGCATTACAGAACTGATATAGGTAAAAAATAAAATTAAAATGCATTTTAAGCACATTAAATGGTTGTCTGCAAATTTGTAGACAACCATTTTTATTTGCTTTATTCTTATTTTTTGCTTGCTTATGATTTGAATCAAAAGAAGGCGACACAGGGAAACCCTCTGTTATCCTTTCGGTTGGTTTTTCACGCGTGACCCTAGCTTACCACAGAATGTTTGGCTTTGTTTTTAATGATAACTGATTGTTGTGGTCATATGTTTAGAGGTGTTTTGAGCTTAGTTTTAGGCACGGTTAATTAGTGTGTGGTTCTATATTTAAACACAGGTATTAAATGTGCGACTATATTTTAACTTCGATACACTTTTCCTATTCACTTTTTTACTTGCTTATGATTTGAATCAAAAAAAGGCGACACAGGGAAACCCTCTGTTATCCTTTCGGTTGGTTTTTCACGCGTGACCCCCATCCGCTACGGAGCAGTTGGCTTTGTTGTTATGGTTTGTTTGGGTTATTTGTGGCTAGTGTGTGGTTATATGTTTAGCGGTATTCGGGTTTAGTTTTAGGCGCGGTTAATTAGTGTGTGGTTCTATAGTTAGCTGTATTTAAATTTTACTTTTAGACACAAACGATATGTATTTTATTTGAAAACAAAAAAGTAGCAGGCTTTTTAAAACCTACTACTTTTATTTAGTCTTTTATTTACCTTCAAGAGCTCTTTCAAGCCAAATAGAACCAATGTCCATTGCGGCATAAAGACCATTTTTTTCGCTTCTTTTGACAATACTATCACGAGGATCAGCGTTTGGATCTGTGTTTAAAAGTTGGATACTAACTTTGTCGGCAATTTCTATATCGTTGACTTTTTTTGTGCTAATTATCTGAAACATTATAACAAATGGGTCAGACATATTACCATAATACAAAGTGTTGCCATTACGAACAAGTGGTTTATTTTTATAAGTTAAAAAATCACTTTTCTTTTTAGCAGACATATAAGGGTTTCACTCCATTCAAAAGTTAATCTTATTCATTTTTTAGATATTCTGTGACAAGTGTTTGCAAAAGCTCGTCACGGTCAATTCTGCGAATAAGACTGCGTGCATTATTGTGGGTGGTAATGTAGGTTGGGTCTTCAGAAAGGATGTATCCAACTATTTGACTAATAGGGTTATAACCCTTCTCCTTCAACGATTCATAAACGCTAGAAAGCACGGTGCGCATTTCTTGGTCTTTGTCCTCTTTAAGCGAAAATTGAATTGTTTTGTCAGTCATATTTCCACCTCCAATTAAATTTATGATGACAAATATACATTTATATTATATACCAATTTTGGAAATAAAACAACATTAAGTTATTTAAAAAGCCAAAAATTATTAGTCACGCAGGGCAATGCCTAATTCTCCAAGTGCTTTTATAGCATTGTTCATTGCTTTATCGCACTCTTCATCTGTTAGTGTGCGTAGCGATGAACGAAGCCTTAGATTAAAAGCAACGCTCTTTTTTCCTTGAGGGATTTGAGAGCCTTGATAAACATCAAACAATAAAATGTTTTCCAAAATTTCGCCAACAGCTTTTGAAATTGCCTTTTGCAATGTTAAAACAGGGATATTATCATCGCAAACAAAAGCAAGGTCACGGGTTGTTGCAGGGAATTTTGGCAAAGGTTTGTAACTGCGAGTTTCTACACGAAATGCAAATAATTGGTTAAAGTCAATTTCGGCTATATAGGCACGAGTTCCAATTTCATAATTATCAAGAACTACCGGGTGAATTTCTCCTAGCAAGGCGATTTGATTGCCATCTTTAGAAATTTTTGCAGTGCGTCCCGGATGAAAAGTATTGTTATCTGTTACAGCTTCAATATCAAAATCATCAATTCCCACAACATACAAAAGCTCTTCAACAGCACCTTTAAGAGAAAAGAAATCAGAGTCATTTCCGTACTGCCCCATTATCACCATTGGTTTTTCAATAGGCAATGTGTCTTCGCCTTGAGGTGTGTATTGGGTTGCAAGCTCATAAAAAGCAACATCCATATTGCGATTGTGATAGTTGCGTGCAAGCACATCAAGCATAGATGGAATTGCGGTAGTTCTCATAACGCTTGTATCTTCACCTAGTGGATTAGTTATAGTAACACAATTTCTTTTTTCATCGCTTACATCAAGGCCAATTTTGTCGTATGCCTTAGGGCTTATAAATGAGTATGTGGAAATTTCAGAATACCCACAAGCAAGCAATGTGTTTTCTACTTTGCGTTTTAAAATTTGATTTGGAGAAAGAGTTGCCTTTGCAACGCCAGAAAGCTTGCGGTTTGGAATATTTTCATAGCCATAAAAACGAGCAATTTCTTCAGAAATATCAGCTTGGTGTTCGATATCGTTCCTAAAGCTTGGAATAGTGATAACATCATTATCAACGCTAAATCCGATTCTCTCTAAAATTTCTTTATGCTCGCTTGGGGCTAAATCAATGCCTATAAAATCGTTAACCCATTGTGGATTAAAAGGTAGTGTCTTTGGCTCTTTATCAGAGTGGTCACAATCAACAACACCATCTACAATGTCACCAGCGTCAAGAATTTTTACAAGTTCAAGCGCACGATACAAGCAAGTGTCACAATCAAACGGGTTAAGCTGTTTTTCAAATCTTCCGGAGGACTCAGTACGCATACCAAGCTGTTTTGCAGTTTTGCGAACGCTAGGGCCATTAAAGCAAGCAGATTCAAAAACAATGGTTGTTGTATCGTCCATAATTCCACTGAATTCGCCACCCATAACACCGGCAATGGCAACAGGTTTTTTACTGTCTGCAATAACTAGCATATCACTATTTAGGGTGCGCTTTGTATCATCTAGAGTTGTTATTTCTTCGCCGTCTTTTGCATTGCGAACAATGACCTGATTTCCATCAAGATATCTCAAGTCAAAAGCGTGCATAGGTTGACCGTATTCTAGCATTACATAGTTTGTAATATCTACAATGTTGTTAATTGGTCTAACGCCACAAGCACGAAGACGCTCTCTAAGCCAGCGTGGTGATGGTGCGATACGAACATTTTTAACAACAGCACCAACATAGCGATAGCATTTGTTCGGAGCTAAAATATCTACTTTTAAATAGTCTTTTACATCTTCGATACCGTTGACTATTTCTGGTTTTTTAGGGCTAAAAGGTAGCTTGAATGTTGCCGCTGTTTCACGGGCAAGACCTATCATAGACAAGCAGTCAGGGCGATTAGATGTTATTTCAAATTCTGTTATAACATCGTTAAAACCTATTGCGTCACAAATATCTAGCCCGAGTGTTTTTTTGCAGTCATCACCTAGAATAAATATACCATCCTCATGTGCATAAGGAAAATCATTTATTGAAAGCCCAAGCTCAGCCAGGGAACATAGCATACCAAAGCTTTGAACTCCACGAAGGGCGCCAGCCTTTATTTCTTTTCCACCGTGAACAACGGAATTATCTAAAGCTACAGGAACAAAATCGCCCTGATTTAGATTTTGTGCGCCGGTAACGATTTGTACAGGCTCTTTGCTACCAACATCAACGCTACATATCCACAAATGGTCTGAATTTTCGTGCTTTGTAAGTGTTAAAATTTTTCCAACAACAATATTTGAAAGCTCACTGCCCTCAGTTTCAAAACCTTCAACCTTTGAGCCTGAAAGAGTCAAAGCGTCGCAAAACTCTTTATCAGAAACTCCAAGGTCTACATAATCTAAAAGCCATTTTTTTGATAATTTCATAAACTCTTTCCTCCTTAAAATTGACTCAAAAATCTAATGTCATTTTCATATAATAAACGCATATCATCAATATTAAATCTAAACATAGTAATACGCTCAAGCCCTACACCAAAAGCAAAACCACTGTATATATCAGGGTCTATGCCACCGTTTTTAAGCACATTGGGGTGAACCATACCACCACCCAAAATCTCAATCCAACCTTCGCCTTTGCACATTGGGCATCCTTTTCCACCACAGCGAAAGCAAGATACATCAATTTCGCAAGAGGGCTCTGTAAACGGAAAATGGTGTGGTCTTAACCTAATTTTTGTATCACTACCGTATAGGCTTTTTGCAAATTCTTCCAAAGTGCCTTTTAAATTCCCCATCGTTATGTCCTTGTCAACAACTAGCCCCTCAATTTGATGAAAAAGGGGAGAGTGAGTTGCGTCAACTGCATCAGAACGATAAACTCTGCCCGGTGCAATAATTCTAATTGGAGGTGCTTGATTTTCCATAACCCTTATTTGTACGGGTGATGTTTGAGTTCTAAGTAGCATTTTTTCGGTAATATAAAAAGTATCTTGCGTATCTCTGGCAGGATGGTCGGGGGGAAGGTTTAAAGCCTCAAAGTTGTAATAGTCCCATTCAACTTCAGGTCCGGTTGCAACATCAAATCCCATACCAAAAAAGATTTCCTGCACCTCATCTAGCACTATAGACAATGGGTGCTTGTGACCGCAGCTGTGCCTTTTTGCAGGCAGTGTGATATCTAGTTTTTCGGCTTCTAACTTTTTTTCTATCTCCGCTTTGCGAATATTGCCCTCGCTTTTTTCAACAAACTCTTCAATAGAGCTTCTAACCTCGTTTGCAATTTGACCTATTACAGGACGCTCCTCGGCAGAAAGCTTGCCCATTTGTTTTAAAACGGCTGTAAGCTCGCCTTTTTTGCCAAGATATTTTATACGCAAAGCTTCAAGGTCTTGCCTTACTTCAACGGACTTAAATTCTTGCAATGCCGTTTGGCGTATATTTTCAAGTTGCTCTCTCAAAATGATCACCCTTCACAAATAATATTAAAAAAATTTTAAAAATAAAAAAATCCCCGCCCCAAAAGGGACGAAGAAGTATTCTCCGTGGTACCACCCTGATTTTTGTTTTAAAAATAAAACAAACTCTCAATACCGTTAACGGTGGCAAACCGTTCAAGCCTACAACAAAAAAGCTTCAGCAAGACCGCTCAAGAGTGAACTTCAGAATTTGTAAATCGCAAATGTGCTTACAGCCATTGGCACATTCTCTCTTACCGTTACAAAAACCTACTCTCTCCGTCAAGGCGTTTGACTCTGCAAAAACAGATATCAAATAATGTAGGGGAATTATAACATATAAAATATAATATTTCAACATCAAAATTTAGTAGCATTGCAAATTGAAAAAAAGTTTATAATATGATATAATTCTTAAAAGTTTTTGTATATTAAGGATATTTATATTAATAGTATGTTTAATAGTGCGTTTCGGGGAGTGTCAAAAATGCTAGTTACGACCGGAGTTGACTTGGTCGAAATTTCAAGGATAAAAAAGTCAATGGCTAAAAAAGGATTTATAGAAAGAGTTTTTGGACCTTCAGAGAGGGTCTATTTGGGCAGAAAAGGAATGCCTGTTCAAAGTGTTGCAGCGGCGTTTTGTGCCAAAGAGGCTTTTGGAAAAGCCCTTGGTTGTGGAATAAGTGGGTTTGGTATGCGTGAGGTTGAGGTAATGCATGACGAGCAAGGCAGACCATATTTTAAACTAAGTGGCAGAGCAAAGCAACTTGCAGATATAAGGAATTTAAGCTTTGAGGTTAGCCTTACACATACAAAGTCATATGCAATGGCAGTTGTAGTGGCGTATAAAAGTTAGGAGGAATACCGTATGAAAGTTTTAAACGCAGAGCAGATAAGAGCTGTTGAAGAAAATGCAAACGATATGGGAATGGACTTTTTGTATCTTATGGAAAATGCGGGAACAGCCTGCGCAAGATTTATACTAAAAAATGAAGGCGAAAAATTAAATAAAAAAAGTAAAATAGCCATTGTCTGCGGAAAAGGAAAAAACGGAGGCGATGGTTTTGTAATTGCACGAAAACTGTCGGAAAGTGGGCTTGATGTTTGTATTATTCTTGCTTGTGGTATGCCAAAAGCCGATGATGCAGTTGCAAATTTTGAAAGAATAAAAACGCTTGATATTCCCGTTTTTAACTTTGATGATGACGATGCAATTGCTAGTGAAAAAATAGAAAATGCCAATGTTTTAGTAGATTGCATTTTTGGTATAGGCTTTTATGGTGAGCCGTCAAAAGATGTTGCTGGTGTTTTTTCTAAAATTACAAATTCAAAAGCAACAGTTTATTCAATTGATGTCCCAAGTGGTATAAATACAGACACGGGCGAGGTGTGCAACAACTGCGTTGAGGCAGATTATACTATTGCAATAACCACTCTAAAACCTGCCCATGTTTTAAAGCCTGCAAGCGAAAATTGCAATAAGACTATTATTGTTCAAATTGGTATTCCAGAAAAATGTTTTGATACGGTTGAAGACATCTGCTTTACTGCCGATATAAAAGAAATTAAAAAAATATTTAACCCAAGAAATCCCCTTTCAAACAAGGGTGATTACGGCAAAGTTGTTAGTATTTGTGGTAGTTATAAAATGCCAGGTGCTGCAGTTTTAGCATCAAACGCTTGCGTAAAGAGTGGGGCGGGGCTTGTGAGCGTTGCTTTTCCGGATAAAGCGTATAGTGCAATAGCTCCACATATTACAGAGCCACTCCTTGTGCCTGTTTATACAAATAAGCTAGGAACTTTTTCAAGGTCTGCACTTCCAGTATTGTTAGACGAAATAAAAAAAGCTGATGTGGTAGTTTTAGGTTGTGGAATAGGGTTAAATGACGACACAAAATATATAGTTGAAGAGATAATGAAAAATGCAAAATGTCCTATAATTTTAGATGCAGATGGAATAAATGCTGTTTGTGATAATATAGATATATTAAAGGCAGCAAAAGTACCGATTATATTAACGCCACACCCTGGTGAAATGGCGAGGCTTTGCAATACAACAGTAAAAGAGGTTCAAAAGGATAGATTAGGTGTTGCAAAAGCTTTTTCAAAAAAATACGGGGTAACGGTGGTGCTAAAAGGCTCTGGAACAATTATTGTCTCGCCAGAATTTAGTGGAGCATATATAAACCGTACAGGAAATGCAGGTATGGCCCGTGGTGGTAGCGGTGATGTGCTCAGCGGAATTATTGGTGCATTTGTTGCACAAGGCTTGGATATTGGCAGTGCAACAGTTGCGGCAGTGTTTATACATGGCCTTGCGGGTGATGAATCGGCAAGAAGATTATCAGTGCGGGGAATGACGCCGACTGATATGATAAATGAGCTACCTTTGTTGCTTTCTAATTTTGAGTAGCGAGGTGTTTGTATGAAGCGTGCTTGGAGTGCTTTGTTGGCGCTCCTTTTTGTTTTTCTTTTTTGCGGATGTAGAAATGTGTCGGGTAGGGGTCAAAATCCACCGGCAATACCCCAAAGCTATCAGGCAGATGCAAATATTAGTTTTAACGGTGTTAGCATTTCTAGTCATATTATTCAAAATAATTTTGAGAATATGGCGGTAGAAATAATATCACCAAAAGAGTTAAAGGGATTTGTGTTTATAAAATCGCCGGATGAATATAGATTGAATTACAAAAGTATGAATTATAAAATAGAACTATCAAAATTTCCTAAGGCATCTTTTTTAAATATAATAACTGGGGTGTATGAGTCAATTGTAAATTTGGACGGTGTAAAGTTTACCAAAAAAGATAAATATTGGATTTATCAAGGAAATACAGAGTTTGGTAAATTTATTGTAACCCAAAATGATGAAACAGGTTTTGTAGAAAAAATAGAGGTCCCAAAAGCAGGGCTAGTAGCGGAATTTTTTAACATAAAAGCAATAGCATGATAAGAATAAAAACATATAATAAATAGTAGATTGGTTAGTGAAAATAGCGTAACTCCCAACGCTTAAAAAAATAAGCTCCCCAAAATTATAATAGAAATGTTTATTTTCAAATTTGAATGGCAAAAATATAAGTACCAATTCAAATTTACTTCGGAGAGTGATAATGATGACAGTAAAAAGGGGAGATATTTACTATGCGGATTTAAGCCCCGTAGTAGGTTCTGAGCAGGGCGGAGTAAGACCTGTGCTAATAGTTCAAAATGATGTGGGTAATAAATTTAGCCCTACAGTGATTGCAGCGGCAATTACAAGTCAAAAATACAAGACCAATCTGCCCACACACATTCAGGTTAACGCTGATGAATGTGGACTTGCCCGAGATTCTATTGTTTTGCTTGAACAAGTGAGAACACTTGACAAAAAAAGACTAAAGGAAAGAATGGGGACTCTAGCTGATGATGACATGAATAGAATAAACCAAGCTTTGTCAGTGAGCTTCGGGCTAAAAATAACCTAAATGCACTGGACTTTTACTGCCTTATCAAATATCAACTTTTAACTAATGGCAGACTTTAAACATAATAAAAGTATAATCCGCCAACTGGCAGGCTTGATTTATGTTAAAGTCTGCCTGCTTTTTTATTTGGACTTTTAATATTTTTAAATAATGTTATAATAAACATATTAGATGTATGAATGGAGGAATTACAATGTCTAAAGAAATATTGATAGGTATAGATGGTATGAGTTGTGCCGCTTGTTCAAGTGCTGTTGAAAGAGCGGTTGGTAAAATAGATGGTGTAGAGAGTATTTCTGTGAACCTTGCAACCAACAAGGCAAAGGTTTTATATGATGAGGAAAAGGTAGAGATTTTAGATATAAAAACAGCAATACAAAAGGCGGGATTTACTCCAAGGGACGAGCAAAATAAAGATGACAATATAGAGAAAAGTAAGACTAAAGAAATATCAATAGGTATAGATGGTATGAGTTGTGCCGCTTGTTCAAGTGCCGTTGAAAGAGCGGTTGGTAAAATAGACGGTGTAGAGAGTATCTCTGTGAACCTTACTACAAATCGTGCAAAAATTGTTTATGATGAAGAAAAAGCAAAAATATCGGATATGAAAATTGCTATTGCAAAAGCTGGATTTACACCTCAAAATGAGCAACAGCAGATTGATAGGGAGCAAGAGCATAAAAAAATGAAGTCAAAAGAGCAAAAGGTAAAAACACGCTTTATTGCAGCTCTTTGCTTTTCAATACCTCTTATGTATATAGCGATGGGGCATATGATAAACTTGCCAATACCAAGCTTTATAAACCCGCAAACAAATGCACTGAACTTTGCAATATCTCAGCTTTTATTTTCATTGCCAATAATGATGATTTCGTATGAGTTTTTTGTATCGGGAACAAAGGCGGCTTTTTACGGTGCTCCAAATATGGACACGCTAGTGTCGATGGGGTCTGCAACATCTTTTGTTTATAGCATATATGCAGTTGTTAAAATTGCACAGGGCGACCTTTCTTTTGTACACGAGTTGTATTTTGAATCAGCCGGAATGATACTTACATTTATCTTGCTTGGAAAAAGCCTTGAAGCTAGGAGCAAATCAAAAACAACGGACGCAATTTATCGTCTTATAGAGCTGTCGCCCAAAACAGCCATTGTGGAAAAAAATGGAACAGAGCTTGAAATTTTGGCAAGCGAGCTATCCGTTGGGGATATAATTATTGTAAAGCCTGGCATGACAATAGCAGCGGACGGAGATGTTGTAATCGGTAGTACTAGCGTTGATGAATCAATGCTCACAGGAGAGAGTATGCCCGTTGAAAAGCAGGTTGGCGACAAAGTCTTTAGCGGAACGTCTAACAAAAATGGAGCTATAAAAATTAAAATATCAAAACAACAAGATGATACGGTTCTTTCACAAATAATAGAGCTTATGGAAAATGCTCAGTCAACAAAGCCACCAATAGCAAGGCTTGCGGATAAGATATCGGGCTATTTTGTGCCTATTGTACTTGCAATCGCAATCGTAGCCTTTGTAGGCTGGATGATAGCGGGACAAGGCTTTTCGTTTGCATTATCTATTTTTGTTTCAGTTCTTGTAATTGCTTGCCCTTGTGCACTAGGTCTTGCAACACCAACGGCTATTATGGTTGGTACGGGAGCGGGAGCACAGCACGGTATTTTGATTAAAAGTGGAACAGCACTTGAAACTGCACATAAGCTTGATGCTGTAGTTTTGGATAAAACAGGAACAATAACAAAGGGCAAGCCGGAAGTATCGCAAATAGTGTCAAAAGACGAGCAAAGGCTTTTGTTTCTTGCAGCTTCAGCAGAAAAAGGTAGCGAACATCCACTCGGAGAAGCAATTGTAGCAAGGGCTTTGCAAAATGAAATACCCCTAGCACAAAGTGATGATTTTGTTGCAATATCGGGTAAGGGGATAAGCGTTACAATAGATTCTGCAAAGGTTTTGCTTGGCAATCAGTCGCTTATGAGTGACAATAAAATACAAGTCTCAAACTATTTGCAAGACTATGAAAGGCTCTCATCGCAAGGTAACACGGTTGTGTATGTGGCAGAAAATAACAACCTTTTAGGGCTTATTGCTGTTGCGGATGGAGTAAAAGAAAACAGTGAAAAAGCTATAAAACAACTTAAAAACATAGGCACTCAAGTTGTAATGCTAACAGGGGATAGTCAAAAAACTGCAAATGCAATAGCTGACAAAGTGGGTATAGACAATGTTATATCCGATGTTTTACCAGCTGATAAAGCAGGTGCTATTGAGAATCTACAAAATCAGGGTAAAATGGTTGCGATGGTTGGAGATGGTATAAACGACGCACCAGCACTTGCAATTGCAGATGTTGGAATAGCGATGAGTGACGGAACAGATGTTGCGATTGATTCTGCTGATATAGTGCTAATGGGTGGAGATTTGACTCTTGTTCCAAAGGCTATCGAGCTTAGTCAAAACACTTTAAAGACAATAAAACAAAATCTATTTTGGGCTTTTTGCTATAACACAGTGGGAATACCCATTGCGGCGGGAGTTTTGTATATTTTTGGTGGAACACTTCTAAATCCAATGATAGCAGCGGCAGCAATGTCACTAAGTTCAGTTAGTGTTGTTACAAACTCACTAAGGCTTAGAAGAAATGCTATAAAATAAAAGGAGGATTTTGTATGCAAAAGTTAATTAGTGTAGAGGGTATGAGTTGTGGGCACTGCAAAACAAGGGTAGAGAGCATTTTGAAGTCTATTGATGGTGTAGAAAATGCTCAGGTGAATTTGGAAGAAAAAATGTTGTAGTTACAGCAAACAAAAAGGTGTCGGATGCAGTTTTAAAAGAGGCGATTTTGGACGCAGGTTTTGATGTGGAAAATATCATAGAAAAATAAGAGTAAAACACAAAAAAGAGCTGATGTACATACATCGGCTCTTTTCGACATTTTATATTGGATTTACAAAGCTTTAAAAAACTTTGTGTTAAAAATTGCAACAAAATAAGTGGTGCTGCCACAATTAAGCGTTATTTTATATTGGCTTTATAAAGCTTTAAAAACTTTGTGTTAAAAGTTGTAACAAAATAAGTGGTGCTACTGTAATCAAGCATTATTTGATATTGGCTTTACAAAGCTTTAAAAAATTTTTTCATTTCTCCGGCTCTGCCACAAGTGAAATTAGCACTCTCGGGGCATATGCCATTTACAAAACAGCTAGGACCATATAAGTTAAAAATGCTCGGTGCAACTTCTCTCACGCTTTGTAGCATTTTTATTGCGTATTCACGAATTTCCCATTGTGCACGGGTACAGGTTCTAAGTCTGAAAAAAAGCATAAGTTCCCTTGCGTTAACGGTTGTAACAAAATCAATAGTGCTACCACAAAGAAGGTAGTATACCAATATTTCCTCGGCAATATTATTTTGTTGTAGTTTTTTATATAGATTCGCATTTCTTTTAAATGCATTGTCATAACGATTTTTAAGTTCGCTGTTGTTGCTTATGATTTCTGGTGTAATATAGCTTTCACGGTTCGCTTTTGTAAGTGGCGGGATATCAATTGCTTGCATTCTGTGCCTTGCAAAGTGAGTAAGACAAGGTAGCGACACATCATTTAGCCTAAATGTAAAATTAACGCTCTCTAGTGGTCTTGGGCGAGAGGATTTAACAACTGATTTTATAATTTTATCCATAATATCTTTGTCTGAAACGATTTTTTCTGCCTCGTCACTTGACATTTGAGAATATGTTATAAGTGCATTTTTGGCAACACATTTTTCTGCTTGCTGCGTGTAGGATAAAAGCTCAACAGGTGATTTATTGTTGTTTTTTGTATTGTCGATATTTATAAAATCTAGCACAATTTCATCTTTATTTGTAGCTTTTTCGCAACGCTTTTCAAAGTCTATAAAAATACCCTCTGCTTTTTGCTTTGCCTGCTCTAAAAGTTGCCTGCCAAGCTCTTTTATTTCAGGATATTTGCTACCTCTTCCATAAAGCATAGAATTTAATATATGCAAAAACTCACGACCGTTTAGCGAGCAAAAAAAGTTGCTGTGCAAACAGTAAGGAAGAATAAAACGAGCGTCCTCTTTTTCAACACCGTTATTCAACAAAAATTGATATTCATCAAAAAGATAGTTCATATGCTCTTTATATTCATTTTCAAGTTCTTTATTATCAAAATTTGGCACATAATAACCCATGTTACTAAAATCAACATATCTTCTTGATTTTACGGTAAAAGATGCAAGCCTAAATTCAATCATAAATTGCTCCACAATAGCAGATACATCTTGAAACGCAAGATTAAACATTATATGTTCAATCGTAGATGTGTGACCCGAGGCTGTAACTTTGCTAATGA
>CAZEKQ010000011.1:0-44264 GCA_964512735.1 uncultured Eubacteriales bacterium
TGCGGCATCTTGGTCCCAAACCAAGCACTCTACCAAACTGAGCTACGCCTCGAAAACATTTAATTTAAAAATAAAAGCAAACGCACTTTAAAAATCAGTTGCAAATATAAGCGAAACCCTAAACGCGCAACACTCATTGTGCTTGAACATTATACAACAAGGAAATTATATTGTCAACATAAATTTTTAAATATTAGAATTGTTTTTTATTTGATTTTTTATATCTTAAAAATGTTTAATAAATCGAAAAATAGTTATATTAATAATATAACTATAAAATTGCGGTCAAAAATCTCTACGCAAAAAGTGAAGAAAAGTTGCGCAAAAACTTTAATATTGTTTTTATTTAAATTTAATATGTAATTGTATGTTTATTTTAATTTTCGTCATTTAAATTATCAAGCTCGTCGAGATTTTCTGTGTCTTCATTTTCTTTGCCGTCTTTGTCATTTTCTTTTATTTTTACCCACAAATAATGATTTTTTAAAATAGTGACATAAAGCATATCTAAAAGTATTCTCCACCCTTTTAAAGCATTGCCACAATCGAACTCAACTGTTTGACCGTCTTCGATTACAAATTTTAGCTTGTTGCTCCTGCACCAATCAATTTTTAGGTAAATAATATGTTCGCCCTTTGGTAAATCAAAAGTTTTTGTTTGCCCGTCGTGAATAACACCGATTTGATGCTCATCTAGCATTATTTTATAGCATTTGTTTTTGTCGACAAAACCCGTTGCCCTGTTTATTTTTATCATTCGAACGCCCCTTCCAGACCGATTATTATATAGTAATTTTTAAACTTAACATAAAACCATTAAGTAGTATTATAATATAAATACAGCTAAATTAAAATGTTTTATTTGCGTTTTCCATAAAAAAGCAAATTTCAATGGTTTTGCAATAGTTGATATAGTACTATGTTTATAGTATAATTCTTTGTAATGTCTTGTAGTAAGACGGTAGGGTTTTAGACTTTTAAATACATTTTGGAGGAAGATTTATGTCAAAAGTACTTGTTATTACATCAAGCCCTAGGAGTGAGGCTGTAAGCACATATTTGGCGGCTGAATTTGCAAATATGTTAAAAACAGATGATATTGAGTTTCTTGATGTTTCGCAAATTGATTTTCCGATTTATGATGAAAAGTTGCTTCAAAAATTTGAAAATCCAAGCTCTTTGCCAACACAAGAAAGTGAGTTCTATGATGACATTATGAACCAATTTATCGAGGCGGATAGACTTGTTTTTGCATTCCCTAATTGGAATTTAATTTGTCCACCGTCAATTGTTTCGTTTATGCTTTGCGCTTGCAGAACAGGCGTAACATTTAAATATTCAGAAACGGGCGAAAGTATAGGTCTGCTTGAGGGCAAAAAAGCACTTATAATTTTGTCCTGTGGTGGAAAATATGTAGAGAATGAAACATTTTTTGGAGTATCTTGGCTTCGTGGAGCGTTGGCACTTAATGGAATAACAGATGTTAGCGAAGTTGTTGCCGATTTAATTGAGGTAAGGCGTGACGAGCAAGAGGAAATAAAGCAAGAGGCATTAGAAAAGTTGGAAGAAGTTGCAAAAACTTTTTTAGACTAGTTTATTTATAAAAACAATGGAAGGTTTAGAATGAATAACAGAAATAGGCGACAAGAATATACACCTCAAAAACCACCAAACAGGCAAGTTGGGCAACAAAATAGACCGCCAAACAGGCAGACGAATAATGCAAGTTTTAATTATAATAAAGCGAAAGCGTCAAAAAATAATAGCAAAAGAAAAAATCTGAAATTGTTTAGATTTGTTTGTCTTGTAATTTTGGTGCTTTGCGTCACAGCGTCAACAGTATCACTGCTGATAATTAGAAATAATGAGAAAAAGGCAGAGGATAAAGGCCCAAAACCTGCTACCTTACAAACGCAAAAAGATGATGAGGATAAAGTAAAAGGTGAGGCAAAAATAACGGCTGTTACAACTGCAAAGGTGCTAAGCACGGGAGATATTTTAATCCACGAGCCACTGCTTAAAGGTGCGCTCACGCAGGATAATACATATGATTTTAGCCAAAGTTTTAGCTATATTGATAAAAAAATAAAAGAGGCGGATTTTGCCGTATGCAACCTTGAGTCAACTCTGGGTGGTGCTGACAAAAAGTATTCTGGCTCTCCTTTATTTAATTCTCCAGACTCTTTAATTGATGCACTAAAGGGTGCAGGATTTGGAATGATTTTAACTGCAAATAATCATGCTTATGACACGGGAATTGACGGGCTTGTGCGCACATCGCAAGTCATTGCACAAAAAGGTGTTTTGTCAACAGGAACAAGGGAAAAAGTGACGGATAAACCTTATGTTGTTAAAGAAATCAGTGGAATAAAAATTGGCTTTTTAAACTACACATACGAAACCCAACCGGACTCTGCAGGCAAAAAATCTTTAAACGGTAACTTTTTGAGCGATGAGGCAAGCGACCTTGTAAACACATTTAGCTATGATAAATTAGATGAGTTTTATGCAAGTGTTGAAGAGAAAATAGGCAGTATAAAAAATGATGGAGCACAAGCAATAATGCTTTATATTCATTGGGGAACTGAGTACCAAAAAAGCCCTAATGATTTTCAAAAAGAGATTGCAAATAAAATGTGCGATTTGGGAATTAACATTCTTATTGGTAGTCACCCCCATGTTATTCAACCACTTGAAATTATAAAGAGCGAAACCACAGGCAATGTAATGCCCTGCCTTTATTCGATGGGGAATGCGTTGTCAAATCAAAGAACATCACTAATGGGCCTTAAAACAGGTCACACAGAAGATGGCGTTTTGCTTTATACAACTTTTACAAAATATAGTGATGGCAATGTAAAAATAACAAAGCTTGATTATGTTCCAACTTGGGTAAATATTGCAACTGTTGAATCTAAAAAAATTCATCAAATAGTGCCACTTGATAATATAATTTACACAACGCAAGGGCTAGGACTTACAACACAAACGCAGTCAAGTGCAAGAGCGTCTTATAAGCGTACAAAGGAAATTTTAGACAGTGGAATACAGCAGTTCAATAGTTTGAATCAAGGCACGCAGGAACAAAACGAAAATTAAGTATATTTTTAAATCAAAATTAAAACCTCTCTACACAACTTATGTGGGGAGGTTTTAGCTATTCTAAATATGTGAGGCGTTGTGTTTGCGTCTTGTTTTTATTGAATTTGCACTATTGTTAATGTATAATAAAAAGTATCTAACCCTTGTTTTGGGTGAGGAGGTAATGCTTTTTGCAGGACTCGTTTGGACGAAAAATAGACTATATGAGAATTTCTGTAACTGACCGTTGCAATCTTAGGTGCAAATATTGTATGCCACAAGATGGTGTAAAAAGCCTAGAGCATAGCGATATTTTGCGGTTTGAAGAGATTTCTAAAATCGCTCTTGCTTGCACAAATTTAGGAGTAAATAAGTTTAAAATAACGGGTGGAGAGCCACTTGTGCGAAAAGGTGTTTTGCCATTTATAAAAAGCTTGCACAAAATGGAGCAAGTGCAAAGTGTCACAATGACGACTAACGCAGTTTTGCTAGAGCAGTATAAAGATGAGATTTTAGACTGCGGTCTTGACGGTATCAACATAAGCCTTGATACTTTAAATGCTGAAAAATATGAAAAAATAACGGGCAAAAATGAGCTTGCAAAAGTTTTAAATGCTATTGAATTTTGTGAAAAATCGGGTATTCGCACAAAGATTAATTGCGTTGTTATAAAGGGATTTAATGATGATGAAATTTGCAGTATTGCACAGCTTGCAAAAAATAAAAACATTTATGTACGGTTTATAGAAATGATGCCAATGGGAATGGGAAAAAGCACGCAGTGGATTTCAAATCAGCAAATTTTAAATGTGCTTGAAAATAGATTTAAAACAATACAAATTGATGATAAAAGCTATGGAAATGGGCCTGCAAAATACTATAAAATACAAGGATTTAAAGGGCGAATTGGGGTAATTAGTGCAGTGTCCGGTTGCTTTTGTGACAGCTGTAACAGAATAAGGCTCACGGCAGATGGGTTTTTAAAATTGTGCTTGCAATATGATGTTGGAACAGATTTAAAAACACCTATAAGAAACGGTGTGACAGGCAAAGAGCTTGAAGAAATTATAAAAAAAACAGTGTATAAAAAACCCCAAAAACATTCGTTTACAAAAAATGATATAAAAAATAAGGAAGGCAAAAATATGTCGCAGATAGGGGGATAAAAATGGGTGTTGTAAAAGCAGTTTGCATTAGCGAAAAAAAGGGCACGCAAAAGCACGATATAAAAACAGCTTATTTTACAAATCAGGGGCTAAAAGATGATTCACACGCAGGTGATTGGCACAGGCAAGTCAGCCTTTTGTCTTATGATAGGGTGCTAGAATTTAACGAAAAGGGTGCAAATGTTGGACACGGAGATTTTGGCGAAAACCTAGTGGTAGAGGGCATAGATTTTAAATCCTTACCAGTAGGAACAATTTTAAAAGCTGGCAATGTGGTGCTAAAAATGACGCAAATAGGCAAAGAGTGCCACTCGCACTGCGAAATATATAAAAAAATGGGCGAGTGCATAATGCCGAGGGAGGGTGTTTTTGCAGTTGTACTAAAAGAGGGAACAATCAGCGTCGGCGATGAAATGACAGTGCAAAAACCTCTTCGTGCGGGGATAATTACAATCAGCGACAAAGGCTCTCGTGGGCAAAGAGAGGATAAAAGTGGAGAGATAATAAAAAAAATAGCTACAAATAACGGCTATGAAATTACAGAATATAAAATTTTGCCCGATGATTTTGAAATTATAAAAAATGAGCTAGAACGAATTTGCGATGAAAACATTGCAGATGTAATATTTACAACGGGTGGAACAGGGTTTTCAAAGTCAGATGTAACGCCAGAGGCAACAACCGCCGTTTGTGAAAAAAATGGCAATGGGAATTTCGCAAGCAATTTTATTTTATTCAATGACAATTACAAAAAGGGCAATGCTCTCAAGAGCGGTATCGGGAATTAGAAAATCAACTCTGATAATAAATTTGCCAGGCAGCCCAAAAGCGGTGGAAGAAAGCCTAGAATATATAATCAAAGAGCTTGAACACGGAATAGAAATTTTAATGGGAACAACTGGCGAATGTGCGAGGATATAAAATATGTTAACTGTAAAAACACCACAACAAGCAACGCAAATAATAAATGAAAATATAGATAGCTATAAAAAAATTTGTGAAACCGTGAATATAGAAAATGCGCTTGGCAGAGTGCTGTTTTGTGATATTTGTTCAAACGAGTTTGTGCCAGATTTTGACCGTTCAACAGTCGATGGCTATGCGGTTGTAGCGTCATCAACCTTTGGGTGCAGTGACTCAATTCCTGCAATACTAGAGTATAAAGGTGAGGTTGAAATGGGGCAAGAACCAGACTTTGAAATAGACAAGTTAAGTTGTGCATATGTGCCAACGGGTGGGCAAATTCCAAAGGGTGCAAATGCGATGGTAATGATTGAATATGTCGAGGATTTTGGCGACAATACAAGAGCAATGCTAAAGCCTAGTGCGCCATCACAGCACATAATTTTTAGAGGCGATGATGTAAAAAAAGACCAAATTGTTTTAACCTCCGGCACAATTTTGCAAACAAAAGATATAGGCACTTTGTCAGCACTTGGAATAAATCAGATTATGGTTTGTAAAAAGCCGAGGGTTGCCGTTATTTCAACGGGTGACGAGCTTGTAGACATAACACAGCCGTTGCAAAAATCGCAGATAAGAGATGTAAATACCTATGTGCTTTGCAGTGCTATTGAAAGCGCAGGGTGCGAGCCTGTAAAAATTGGAATCGTAAAAGATGATTTTGAAACACTTCAAACAGCGGTGCAAAAAGCGTTAAAAAATTGTGATGTTCTGATTGTTTCAGGAGGTAGTTCTGTTGGGGTTAAAGATGCAACGGCAAAGGTTTTTGAAAGTCTTGGAGAGGTTTATTTTCACGGTATTGCAATAAAACCCGGCAAGCCTACAATTTTTGGAAAAATTGATGAAAAATCTGTGTTTGGTCTTCCTGGTCATCCACTTGCGTCATACTTTATATTCGATTTGTTTATTCGTCCAATGCTTTATAAAATTCAAAACGCAAAAGAATTTAGAAGCAATGCAGTGGCAAAGCTTACCGCTCCAATTCCATCAAATCACGGTCGACAAGAGTGCGTGCCGGCAAGAATTTTTGAGCGCAAGGGGGAGCTTTTAGCAGAGCCGATTTTTAACAAATCAGGACTTATTAGCGTACTTGCAAAGGCTCAAGGATATATAGTAATTGATAGGGATTGTGAAGGATTGTCAAAAGATGAATTGGTAAACATAACCTTATTTTAACAGTTTTTAAAATGCTCATTAATAGAGATTGTAAAAATTGCAAAAAGGTGACTTAGCAAAAACAGTGTTTTAGTAGTTTTAAAACTGTGGCAGTTAACTGAGATTAAAAAATATACACATTTTAATAAAAACACCTTTTTATCAAAATACAAAAATGTGTGAGGGTGTGTGAGAGGTTACTCGTGAGAACAAAACGGATTTTGAATAGAGAAGATAAAATCTAAACTAACAGTTTTTAAAATGCTCATTAATAGAGATTGTAAAAATTGCAAAAAGGTGACTTAGCAAAAACAGTGTTTTAGTAGTTTTAAAACTGTGGCAGTTAACTGAGATTAAAAAATATACACATTTTAATAAAAACACCTTTTTATCAAAATACAAAAATGTGTGAGGGTGTGTGAGAGGTTACTCGTGAGAACAAAACGGATTTTGAATAGAGAAGATAAAATCTAAACTAACAGTTTTTAAAATGCTTGGAGGTAGAAAAATGGCGTACCAGTATTTGACAAACACACCACTTGAAACGGCAGTTGAAGAATATTTATCGGTGCTTGAAGATTTGGGAATGAAATATAAAACACAGCAAATATCGGTGAGTGAGGCTTGTGGAAAAATCACGAGTAAGGCAGTGTATGCAAAAATTTGTGCCCCACATTATAATGCTTGTGCAATGGACGGAATAGCGTTAAAAGCATCGTCTACCTTTGGTGCAACAGAAACAACACCGGTGGCAATACAAAAAGAGGACTTTATTTTTGTTGACACGGGTGACCCGTTGCCAAAAGAGTTTGATTGCGTAGTGATGATAGAAGATGTAACAAAAGGCGATAATGGCAGTGTGGTTTTGCATAGCTGTGCTGTGCCTTGGCAACACATTCGGCAAATAGGTGAGGATATTTGTGCGGGTGATATGATTTTGCCGTCATTTACACAGGTAACGCCAGCGGCGATGGGTGCTATGCTTGCGGGTGGAGTGATGAGCCTTAGCGTTGTAAAGCCACCAGTTGTTGGGATTATTCCAACAGGTGACGAAATAATATCGCCTAGTGAAAATCCAAAAGAGGGCGAAATAATAGAATTTAACTCTACAATCTTTAGTGGAATTTTAAATACTTGGGGAGCAAAAGCAAAAACTTATCCAATTGTTTTGGATAAAAAAGAGCTTATAATAAATGCCGTGAAAAAGGCAGTAGATGAGTGCGATGTCGTTATTTTAAACGCAGGTTCTTCAGCCGGAAGAGAGGATTTTTCAAGACTTGCGGTTGAAAATGTTGGCAAAGTGTTGTATCATGGCATTGCAATAAAACCGGGCAAACCAGCAATTTTAGGCTATGCAGGCCCTGTGCCTATTTTGGGCGTTCCTGGGTATCCAGTGTCTGGAATAATTGTTTTAGAGCATATTTTAAAGCCTATAATTGAGCGACTTTGCAAGCAGAATATAGATAATGATAATGTTGTAAATGCAACGGTAGGAAGGCAGATGACCTCATCTCTTAAATATCGTGAGTTTGTGCGTACTCGTGTTGGAATAAACGAAAAAGGTGAGTACACAGCAGTTCCACTATCAAGGGGAGCGGGCGTTGTAACCTCTTTTGTGAAGGCTGACGGAATAATTGATGTGCCACAGGATTGTGAGGGCTATGAGGCGGGGCAAAGCGTTCGTGTAAACTTGCTTAGAAGTGAAAAAGAGCTTAAAAATACGATGTCGATAATAGGTAGCCACGACCCGTTGATTGATGAAATTACAGATATTTTAAAAATAAATTATAACAACTGTTTTGTAGCATCTAGCCATGTTGGAAGTATGGGTGGAATTATGGCGCTCAAACGGGGCGAGTCGCATTTGGGTGGCGTGCACTTGCTAGATGAGCAAACAGGGGAGTATAATGTATCATATATAAAAAAGTATTTTCCAAATGGCGAAGTAGTCTTAGTGCGAGGAGTTAAAAGAATTCAGGGAATTATGGTGCAAAAAACAAATCCCCAAAATATAAAAGGCATTGAAGATATAGCGCAAAATAACTTGTCCTATGTAAATAGGCAAAAAGGTTCAGGCACTCGCATTTTGTTTGACTACCTTTGTAACCAAAAAAATATAGACAAATCAAAAATCTACGGCTATGAGCGTGAAGAGTTTACCCACACTGGAGTTGCGGCTCAAATAGTCGGAAAAACTGCGCACGCAGGGCTTGGAATATATTCAGCTGCAAAAACCTATGATTTGGATTTTATTCCTGTTTGTAATGAGGAATATGATTTTTTAATTTCAAAACAGGCACTTGATAATGAAAATGTGCAAAGATTTTTACAGGTGCTATCAGGAGATGGTTTGAAAAAAAGGCTTGAAAAGTTAGGTGGATACAACACAGACTTTGCAGGTGAAATCAAGGAGGAGTTTTAGTTTATGGAGCTTACTCATATTGATGACAAAGGTAACACAAGAATGGTAGATGTTGGGGATAAAATGCACACGAGGCGAGTTGCAAAAGCACAAAGCGTTGTAACAATGCAAGAGAGTACCCTAAATCTGATAGTAACAGGAAAAATGCCAAAGGGAGATGTTTTTGCTTGTGCAAGAGTGGCAGGGATAATGGCGGCAAAAAAAACAAGCGACCTAGTTCCGATGTGTCACCCGCTACCGCTTGAAAAAATAACAATAGACATTGAACCAATTAATAAAACACAAGTTAGAATACTTGCAACAGCACAGTGTACTTACAAAACCGGCGTTGAAATGGAGGCGCTAACGGCAGCAACAATGGCAGGCCTTACAATTTATGATATGTGTAAGGCGGTTGATAGAGCAATGCGGATTGACGAGGTTTTTTTGCTACATAAAGATGGTGGCAAATCGGGTGTTTTTAATAGGGAGATTTAAAAAATGATTAAACTTGAAAAAGTTGTTTTAGCAGTAGATGGTGGGTATTATTATCCCCAGTCAGTAGAGCTAAAACAAGACTATGGACTTGTAGGGGATAGGTTTGCAGGTGACGCAGAGCGACAGATTTGCTTGCTTGATATGGATGTATCAAATGCAATAAAAGAGCTTGACGGACTTTGCACAAAAAAATTTATAGGCAATTTTTTAACTACAGGTCTTGACTATAAAACGCTAGAAGTTGGGCAAAAGCTAAAGGTTGGAAAAGCCCAAATAGAAATAGTCCAAAGGGGAAAAAAGTGTTATCCTGAATGCCCTTTGATTACGGCAAACAGTCAGTGCGATTTGCCCCGAAGCTGTGCCTTTGCAAAGGTGATAAAAGGCGCAACAATAAAAATGGGCAGTGAAATGACTATTGAAGAAAAAGAATAATAAAAACATAAAACAAAAGGCTACTAGCACATCAAACTGCTAGTAGCTTTTGTTTTGGTAATATAGTATGAACAGGCAAAACTATTTTTCAAAATCCTCAAAATAAGATTCAATAACTTTTTGCGAGCTTTCGGGCGAATATAGCCAGTGATTTATATGTAGGCTATCTGTAAAATAATTTAAAGGAGCAGGAGGATAATTTGCGTCAAAGCAGTCCACAATTATTAGCTTTATTTTCATTCTTTCGGGGTTCAAACTTTTTATATAAACGCTTGCGTGTTGCCCAGCGCTAACCCCAGTCGAAAACTCAGCAAGCCCTGCAAGGTTTGGCGTAAGCTCAACAAAAATACCATATTTTTCAACAGAACGAACAATTCCAGGAACAGTCTCTCCGGCTGAAAATAGCTGTGCGTTTTGTTCCCAAGTTCCTAAAAGCTCCTTGTGCGACAGGGTTATTCTGCCAAATTCATCAATGCCTTTTACAACGGCTTTTATGTTTTCTCCTTGAACAAATCTTGCATTTGGATGCGGTATGCGAGAAATTGATATGCTGTCAATAGGCATAAGTGCGTTGATTCCAGAGCCGATGTCTAAAAACACCCCAAACTTTTCCATATGTGAAACACAAGCGGGTATAACATCACCACACCTAAGCGATGAAATATACTGCTCAACACATTCGGCTTGCACAGCCCTACGGCTTAAAACAGCTCTGGTGTTCCCGTTTTCATCATTGTCAAAATCAATAATCTTAAAGCAAACCGGCTTGTTAACTCTTGAAATAACAGCAATGTCACGCACACTTCCGTCATCCATACCCAAGGCACCCTCAATTTTTGGAATAATTGCAGGAATGTCGCCAAGCATCATATGCAAATTATGCTCCTTGTCGCACAGCGAAACTCTAGCCTCAAGCACAGAGCCTTTTTGATGTGCAAGTTTTAGATTTGCAAGTGATGACAACGCGTGTTTGTTCTGTGCCGTGTCTATTAAAGAGCCTTCCGGTAAAAAATTTTTCATTTTCTCACCCATTTCAACTTTTATAAAATATTTATATGCAAAAAGCTTTTAAATAATGAGTGTTATATCTATATTGAATTTTTTATATTAAGATTCACAAAGTTGTCCTCTCAAAAATAAAATGATAATACAGCTAGGGTTCTAACATTTTTTGGGAGGAGGTAATAAGATGAAAAAAGTAATTTCAATTTTAATTTGTGTTGTGTTGATTTTTTCATTGTCTAGCGTTGCTTTTGCACTAAAAGCCTCAAAGGGCGAAATTTTAAATGGAATAGATGTTAGCAGATATCAAGGCGAGATAGATTTTAAAAAAGTTAAACAAAGCGGAATAGATATAGTTTATATTCGTTCAAGCCTTGGTAGTAGTTATGTAGACCCTTATTTTAATCAAAATTATGCAAATGCAAAAAGTGCAGGACTAAAGGTTGGGTTTTATCACTTCGTAACGGCAGAAAACGTGTTGCAAGCACAAAATCAAGCACAGTTTTTTGTGTCAACAATAGCGGGAAAAGAGCCGGATTGTAAGCTTGCAGTAGATTTTGAAGAGTTTAAAAGCTTAACAAAAAATCAAATAAACGAAATTACACTTGCCTTTGCGCAAAAAGTGGAGGAGCTTAGCAAAAAAGAAGTGGTGATTTATGCAAATGCGTATACAGCAAGTAGTATTCTTCAAAAGGAACTAACAAAATATCCACTATGGGTAGCACACTGGGATGTTGCAAAGCCTTCGGATTCTGTTTTGTGGAGCGAGTGGGTCGGCTGGCAATATACAAGCAAAGGAATAGTAAATGGAATAAACACCCTTGTTGATAAAGATTATTTCACAAGTGATATATTTTTAACAAACAGTTCAGCCGTGCCACAAAAACCAGATGACGAAAATAAAAAGAATTATTATGTAGTGCAAAAAGGGGATACCTTGTGGGCGATAGCGATAAAATATGGCACAACTGTATCGAGCATAGTAAATTTAAATTCAATAAAAAATCCAAATTTAATTTATGCAGGGCAAAAGCTTTTAATAAAAAAATCTGATAATGTAACAAATCAGTATGTAAATTATGTGGTCAAAAAAGGCGACACACTCTGGGCGATTGCAAAAAGATATAATACAAGTGTGTCAAAAATTGCAAACGATAATAATATCAAAAACCCAAATTTGATTTATACAGGTCAAAGCTTAAAAATATTTTCGTCCAGCGCTTTGCAAAAACCACCGCAAACAAGTCAAAAAACTGTAAGTTATACTATTAAAAAAGGCGACACACTCTGGGCAATTGCAAAAAGATATAATACAAGTGTGTCAAAAATTGCAAATGATAACAATATCAAAAATCCAAATTTAATTTATGCAGGAAGTGTGCTAAAAATCATAACAAATTGATTGTAAGTATAAATGGGCAGAAAAAACTTCTGCCCAAAACTACTTTTTATTCAGCCATAGCTTTTTGTGCGCCCTCTCCGGTTTTGTTCATAACTGCAAGCGGGTCTACATATTTTCCGTTTAGCTTTGTTTCAAAATGCAAGTGTGCAACCTCAGCTTTTTCAATCGGAACTTCACCAAGCTTGCCAATAACGGCACCGTTCTCAACGCTGTCACCAGTCTTAACACCAACGCTTGCAAGCCCACAATACCTAGCAACAAGCCCGTTTCCGTGATTGATTTCAACTACCTTGCCCCAAAGGCTGTCGTCAAAAACATTTGTCACAGCACCACTGCTAATTGATTTAACATTGCTACCCAAAGCACCGCTAAAGTCAATTCCCTGATGAACTCGCCAGTCGTTTGTAGTTTTAGAAAAAACTAGCTCACCGTTGCTAAAGTCTTTTGAAATAGCAGTAGATAGTGGCAAAACATATTGCGTCTTATACGGAACATTTTGAGCATATGGGTCGGCAGTTGTGGTTTCTGGTTCTTCGGGAGCAGTTGTAGTTTCAGGCGGTTGTGTTGTATTTTGCCTGTCATCTGCAACACCGGTTGCCTTGGCTCTTGCTTGTTTTTCATTATTTTCTGTAGTTTTAACAATTGATGTGCCCTCTTCGTCTGGAACTTTTTCGGGCGAACCGACAATGGTAAAAACAGTAACACCTGCGGCAACTACGCAAAGAGAAAGTGCAATGTAAAAACCTTTAGATGCAAACAGGCTCTTTTTTTTGTAAAAGCTATTATTTTTTTTAATCAAGTCAAAACACCTCCGCTGTTAGTATTGCCAGTAATTTTTTTGCTTATACGGATTTGTTTGCAAGAAAAGTAAAAATTAATTTTATTGACACTGTAAAAAACAAGATATATAATCATTCTGAATAAAGATGTTATTTAATTAGAATATAAACGAATGTTGATGTTTAAAAAAGACGGGAAGTGTAGAATTGAAAAACAAAAAAAATCTATGGATGGTTTTAATTGTTGTGGTTGTAGCCATTTCAGTGGTTAGTACAATTTTGTTAAAAAAAACAGAGAATTCTAAAGAAGAAAAACCTAGCAAAACAACGCAAACAACACAAAAAAAAGAAACACAGACAACAACAAAAAACAATCAAAATACAAAAAATGAGTTTGTAGAGGCAGTTGAAATTACAATTAATGAGAGTAAATGGAACTTGACTTTACTTAATAGAAATTATAAATTACCTGCCGGATATGTTCCAAAAACGGCAAAAATCAAGCTTTCTGAAAACGACCCCAGAAGAACGCAAAAAGCACTTAATGAAACGCTTGACTATAGGGTTGCACCGGAGTATCAAAAAATGTATGACGCAGCAGTGAAGGACGGAATATATCTAACTCCTTGCTCGGGATATCGTAGCGTTGCCTTGCAAGAGAGCATTTTTAATCGCTATGTTAAAATGTATGAGGACGAAGGATATTCGGCAGACAAGGCAAAGTATAAAGCATCAAACACCTCGTTGCCACCAGGAACAAGCGAGCATAATATGGGGCTTGCAATGGATATAATTAACACAAGAGATGTTTTTAAAGATAGCAAAGAATATGCGTGGCTTGAAAAAAATGCTCATAACTACGGCTTTATTTTGAGATATCCAAAGGACAAAACGCAAATAACAAATGTTATGTATGAGCCTTGGCACTGGAGATATGTGGGTGTTGATGACGCTGTAAAAATAAAAAATAGTGGCAAGTGCCTTGAAGAATATTTGGGCGTAAAATAGTTTTTGTCACAATAAATTTATAATAATATAGAATAGTATATAGATTAAAAAAATAAATAACGCAAATACTTGTGTGAAAAATTTAGTATAAAGTGTTGACAAATGATGAGTTTAATGTTACACTTCTCTCACAACAAAGCAGAACAGATTTCCGTTCTCACCTTTAATGACTGTTGTTCTTTAAAGGTCAATACTTTAAACACAAGCTACTTTTGTGATTGTTTTGTATTGTACACGGGCGGAATTTTTCTGTCCGTGTTTTGATTTTTTTAAATACTTTTGGAGGTGCTTGAACATTAGCAACAAGGAAATGCAAATCAATGAGGAAATTCGCGACAAGGAGATAAGGGTAATCACTGACGATGGTGAGCAACTTGGGATTATGTCATCAAAGGATGCTTTAAAAGTTGCCGAGCAACGCAACCTAGATTTAGTAAAAATTGCCCCACAAGCAGTACCACCGGTCTGTAAAATTATGGATTACGGTAAGTATCGTTTTGAGCAGTCCAAGCGTGAAAAGGAAGCCAAAAAGAATCAGCATGTTGTTGATGTCAAGGAAATTCGTCTTTCTCTCAATATTGACAAGCATGACTTTGATACTAAAGTGAACCATGCCAAAAAGTTTTTAAAAGCTGGCAACAAGGTTAAAGTTTCTATTCGCTTTAGGGGTAGAGAAATGGCACATCCACAAAACGGGCTTGTTACAATGAGTAATTTCGCCGAAGCTTGTGAGGAATTTGGCGTTGTTGAAAAGCCAGCCAAACTTGAAGGTCGCTCTATGCAGATGTTCATTGCGGCAAAAACTGCAAATGTAAAGTAAATTTAAGGAGGATACTTTTAAATGCCTAAGATTAAGACACATAGTGGTGCAAAAAAACGCTTTAAGCTTTCTAAAAACGGAAAACCAATCAGGGCACACGCTAACAAATCTCATATTTTGACGAAGAAAAGCACTAAACGTAAGAGAAACTTGCGTCAAACAACTGTTGCAGATAAAACTAATGAAAAGCAAATTAAGCGTCTTATTCCTTATAAATAAACATCAAGTAATAAGGATATAAACATTAACGGAGGTAATTAAAATGGCTCGCATTAAAGGTGGGACAACGACTCGCAAGAGAAGAAATAAAACATTAAAACTTGCAAAAGGCTACTATGGCTCTAAGAGTAAGCTCTTTAAAACTGCAAAACAAGCAGTTATGAAATCTGGTCAATATGCATATGTTGGAAGAAAACAAAAAAAGCGTGATTTTCGCCGTCTTTGGATTACAAGAATTTCAGCAGCTTGCCAGCTAAATGGTATGAACTATTCAACATTTATCAACGGACTTAAAAAAGCTGATATTAACCTTAATCGCAAAATGCTTTCTGAAATTGCAATATCAGACCCAGCTGCATTTACAGCACTTACACAGCAAGCTAAGGCAGCTCTTAAATAATAAAAAATTACCACGCTCGAGTTTTTTTCGGGCGTGATTTTGCTTTTATATTGAACTAAAAAATTTTATACAGATTTTTAATTTTTGCTTTGTTCCTTTATTTTGTAGAGAAATAAAGCAAAAATATAAGGATATAGCATAATTTTTAAAGATTTTTAAAAACTTCATTGATTTTTTACAAATAAACATTTAAACTTTAATATAATTGTATAGTAAAAATATTACATCAAAGCTCCTAATGGATAAAATTATAATGCAAGGGGCGTGCAAATAATATGGAACAAATAACAAGCACCCAAAATCCTAAGGTGAAAAAACTATCAAAGCTTATGTCATCTTCAAGCTATCGTCGTGAGTGTGGCGAGTTTGTGCTTGAAGGGCTAAGGCTTTGTCTTGATGCTTTAAATAGTGAGTATGAGCTGTGCGAAGTTTATGCAACTCCTGATATGCTAGAGAGGTATGGTGACGAAATAGCACCGCTAATTCAAAAATCAAATCAAAGTTATGAGATTTCAAAGGATGTTTGCCAAAAGATTTCAGACACAAAAAACGCTCAAGGAATTTTTTGTTTGTGCAAAATACTTGACAAACAAAATGACAGCTATAAAATAGACACAAGTGGTAAATATATACTACTAGAGCAAATATCAGACCCCACAAACTTTGGAGCAGTGTGCAGAACAGCAGAGGCTATGGGCATTTGCGGAGTTATTGTGTGTGGCGGTTGTGACATTTATAGCCCAAAAGTTATGCGTTGTGCAATGGGCTCGCTACTTCGTATACCCGTGATTTTTGTAAATGATATGCAAGATTTTTTAAATTATTGTAAAAATGTTGGGATAAAAACTTATGCAAGCACACCGTGCGATGATGCACAAAACATTTTAGATGTTGATATGTGCGGTGGAGTGGTTTTTGTTGTTGGTAATGAGGCGCAAGGAGTAACACAAAGCACAATGAACGCTTGCAATAGCCGTGTTACAATAAAAATGCAAGGTAAGGCAGAGTCGCTAAACGCTGCAGCGGCAGCATCTATAATAATATGGGAAATGATGAAGTAAAATGGCAAATGAAGAATTTTGGATATGGCTACAAAATACGCTTGGTGTAAAAGCCCGTGTTGATGATATACTCGCATACTTTAAGACGCCACAAAACCTGTATGAAGCAGGGCAAACAGAGTGGCGACTTAGCGGAATTTTAACATCTAATCAAATTCAAAGGCTTGCAGATAGCTCGCTTGACAGTGCTTTTGAAATAATGGAGCAGTGTCTAAAATACAGAATAAAAATTATAACACCGCACCATGATGATTTTCCAAAAGGGCTAAAAGACCTAAATGATATGCCAACGGTTTTATACACTTGGGGCGATTTGTCAAGAATTAAAAACACCGTTTGTATATCCGTTGTGGGTACAAGAAAAGCAACGCAAGGTAGCCTAGAGGTTGCAAAAAATCTCTCAGCGTCACTTGCAAATGCTGGCGCAACGGTGGTTAGTGGTGGTGCACTGGGAATTGATACGGCAGCACATACCGGAGCCCTTTATGCACAGGGCAAAACTGTTGCAGTTTTAGGTTGTGGACTTTTATCTCCATACCTTTCGGAGAATAGACCGCTAAGGCAAAGGATTGCAAGAACGGGAGCGGTAGTATCAGAATTTCCGCCAACTAAGAGTGCGGATAGAACAACTTTTCCAATTCGTAATAGAATAATATCGGGAATGAGTGTTGGCACTGTAGTTATTGAAGCGGGAGAAAGAAGTGGCTCGCTTATAACGGCGTCACTTGCAATATCACAAGGTCGTGATGTTTTTGCAGTTCCGGGTGATATGGTAAGCTCGTGCTATAATGGTGCAAACAAGCTTATCCAAGATGGTGCAAGACCAATTTTTTGTGCAAAAGATGTGCTAGAGGAATATTCATATATTTATCCTGATATAATTGATTTATCAAAGGCGCAAGAGCCAATATTTAAATCAAATGCACAAGGAATACAAACAATTCCTAATATACCGGTGCAACAAAAGCCTGCTAAAAGCACAAAGACAAAGCAAAAACCCGTTACTGAAACCACACATAAAAAGCAAAAACCTGTTACTGAAACCACACAGGAAAAGCCTGTTGCTAAAAAAGCGTTAGTAGATAGCCTTAGCAAAACAGCCTGTAGCATTTATGCACAATTTGGTGACGAACCGCTACATATAAATGATATTGCACAGCAAACAAATATCGAAATAAACTCGATTTTAAGTGCTCTTACAGAGCTTGAAATTTTAGGATACATATCGCTGATTCAGGGCAGAAAATATATAATAAAATAGAGGATGGGAAACAAATCTATGTCAAAACTAATTATAGTTGAGTCTCCGACCAAAATAAAAACAATTAAAGAGCACCTTGGAAGTGACTATGAAGTTTTAGCATCAATGGGGCATATTAGGGATTTGCCGGCGGCAAAGCTCAATGTGGATGTCAAAAATGATTTTGAGCCAAAATATGCAGTAATAAAGGGCAAAGAAAAGCTTGTAAAAGAGCTTAAAAAAGCAGTGCAAGAAAGTGATGAAGTTTTGCTTGCAACCGACCCCGACCGTGAGGGAGAGGCTATTTCTTGGCACCTTGCAACACTGCTTGACCTTGATATGGATAAAGCGTGCAGGGTAACATTTAACGAAATTACAAAAACAGGAATAACAGCGGGAATAGAAAATCCGCATAAAATAGATATGGACCTTGTAAATGCTCAGCAAACACGCCGTATACTTGATAGGCTAGTGGGTTACAGACTTAGCCCGTTTGTTTCGCAAAAAATTCGCAGAGGCCTTTCAGCAGGTCGTGTGCAAAGTGTTGCAGTGCGTCTAATTGTTGACCGTGAAGACGAAATTAGAGCCTTTGTGCCAGAAGAGTACTGGTCACTTGATGCAAAGTTTACTGCACCATCATCACGCAAGGCTTTTAAATCCGTATTTACAGGTGATGAAACAGGAAAAGTAAAGATAACAAATAAAGAGCAAGCAGATGATTATCTAAAAAGGCTTGACACATCAAAATATGCAGTGTCATCAGTTAAAAAAGGTACAAGAAAAAAGCAACCGGCACCACCGTTTATAACATCAACACTCCAACAGGACGCTTCCCGTCGCTTAGGTTTTCAAACAAGGCGAACAATGAAGGTCGCTCAAGAGCTTTATGAGGGTGTAGAGATAAAAGGAATGGGAACTGTTGGTCTTATAACTTATATGAGAACAGACTCGCTTAGAGTTTCTCAAGAGGCAAGAGAGCAGGCAAAAGACTTTATAACACAAACTTATGGCGAGCAGTATTTGCCAGATAAAGAAAGATTTTTTAAAACAAAAAATAAGGCACAGGACGCCCACGAGGCAATTCGTCCAACAATGATTTCTCTAACGCCTGCACAAGCAAAGGAGAGCCTAACCCCAGACCAGTTCAAACTCTATAATCTAATTTGGCAACGATTTTTAGCAAGCCTTATGGCCGCTTGTATTCAAAATACTGTTAGAGTTGAGATAAAAGCTGTTAATGAAAAAGACGAGTTTGATACGGCAACAAAGTTTTGCACATTTTCAACAAGTGGATACACAATTAAATTTGATGGATTTACAACACTTTATGATGTTGATACAGAAGATAGCGAAAAGGGAATAATTTTGCCAGAGCTTGCAAATAATGACTTGCTAAAGCTAAAAGAGATTGTAGGCAATCAGCACTTTACACAGCCACCGGCACGCTTTACAGAAGCCTCGCTTGTTAAAGAGCTTGAAGAGAACGGAGTAGGTCGCCCAAGTACTTACGCATCAATAATATCGACTATTATAAGCCGTGAGTATGTTGTGCGTGAGGCAAAAACGCTAAAGCCTACCGAGCTTGGTGAGGCTACAACAAATCTTTTAAAATCACAATTCCACAAGTTCGTAAGCACAAAATTTACTGCCCAAATGGAAAGTTTTCTAGACGAGGTTAGTGAGGGTAAGGTTGAATATGTTGGAGTTTTGCACGAGTTTTATGACGAGCTTGAAGAAACTCTTAAAAAAGCAAAAGAAGAAATGCAAGGTGTAAAAATCGAGCTTGAAGAGGACAAAACAGATATCCCGTGTGAAAAATGTGGAAAACTGATGGTTATCAAAACAGGCCGTTTTGGCAAATTCCTTGCTTGCCCTGGGTATCCGGATTGTAAAAACACAAAACCACTGATTATGGAAACGGGCGCACTTTGTCCAAAATGTGGTGGCAATGTAATTCAAAGAAAATCAAAAAAAGGCTATGTGTTTTTTGGTTGCGACAATTATCCAAACTGTGATTTTATAACTTGGGACCAGCCAACAAAAGAGCTTTGCCCAGAGTGTAATAAAAATCTGTTTAAAAGAAAAAGTAGCCTTGTGTGTTTAAACGAAGGCTGTGGATATGAGGCAAAAGCACCAAGCAAAAAGAAAAAGGCAGACGACGGCGAGGAGAAGTCAAAAGATGAGTAAAAGAGCCACCGTTGTTGGAGCAGGTTTTGCGGGGGTAGAGGCAGCTTTTCAACTTGCAAATCAAGGCATTTATGTTGACCTTTATGAGCAAAAACCACAAAATTTTTCTCCTGCACATAGTAGCGAGAATTTTGCAGAGCTTGTATGTTCAAATTCTTTTAAAGCAATGCGTGTGGAGTCTGCTGCAGGACTTTTAAAAGAAGAAATGAGCAGATTTTCATCTGTTTGCACCTTGTGTGCTAAAAAGACTAGAGTGCCGGCAGGTGGAGCACTTTCAGTTGATAGAGAGCAGTTTTCTAAACTTATTACGCAACAAGTTTTAGAAAATCCGTTTATAACAGTGCATAGGCAAGAGGTCAAAGAAATTCCAAAGGCAGATGCTGTAATCATCGCCGCAGGCCCTTTAGTTTCAGATGCACTAGCAGAAAAAATAGAAAAATTGTGCGGAGATTCGCTGCACTTTTTTGACGCCGCCGCACCAATAGTTAGTGCCGATAGTATAGATATGGAGAACGCTTTTTTCCAATCAAGATACGACAGGGGCGATGGTGATGACTATATAAATTGCCCAATGAATAGGGAAGAATATGAGCAGTTTTATAACGAACTTTTAAATGCTCAAAGCGCCGATTTGCACGAGTTTGATAAAAGAAAAGGCGTGTATGAGGGTTGTATGCCGATTGAGGTTATGGCGTCTAGAGGGGCGGATACAATGCGTTTTGGACCGCTAAAGCCTGTGGGCCTTCGTGACCCAAAAACAGGGCAAAGACCATATGCCGTCTTGCAACTTAGAAAAGAAACGCTGATTGGCACTATGTATAATTTGGTTGGATTTCAAACCAACCTTAAATTTGCAGAGCAAAAACGAGTTTTTAGTATGATACCAGCACTTAAAAATGCCGAATTTTTAAGATACGGTGTAATGCATAGAAACACATTTATAAATTCGCCAAAATTGCTTAACCCTGATTTTTCATTCAAAGGAGAAAAGGGACTGTTTTTTGCAGGTCAAATAACAGGTGTTGAGGGGTATATGGAATCTGCCTCATCGGGTATTTTGGCTGGAGTAAATGCAGCAAGATATTTAAAAGGTCAGGAATCTCTGGTTTTGCCAAACACAACGATGATGGGTGCCCTTGCAGGATATATTAGCGACCCGTATGTTGAAAATTTTCAGCCAATGGGAGCAAACTTTGGAATACTACCACCGCTTGATGAGCATATTAGAGATAAGAGGGAAAGGTATGGCGCGCTTGCAAATCGGGCGCTTGAAACTTTAGGGAGTAGAGTATAAAATGAGAGTTATTGTTGATGCTTTTGGTGGCGACAATGCACCACTTGAAATCTTAAAAGGTTCAGTCGATGCTCAAAATGAGTTGGGTGTGGACATTGTTCTTTGTGGCAAAACAGAAGAGATAAAAAAATGTGCAAAAGAAAATAATATAGATATTAGTAAAATGGAAATTATAGATGCTCCAGATGTTATAGAAATGAATGCACCACCAACAGATATAGTAAAGGGCGGGGCAAATTCGTCTATGGCGATTGGGCTTAAAGCTCTTGCAAATGGGCAGGGAGATGCCTTTGTTTCGGCTGGGTCAACTGGCTCTTTGGTAATGGGTGCAACCTTTTTTGTTAAAAGGATAAAAGGAGTAAGAAGAGCAGCACTCGCTACAATTATGCCCTCTGATACGGGCGCATTTATCTTGCTTGATTGTGGAGCAAACACCGAATGTACTCCAGAAATGCTGTCAAGTTTTGCACTTATGGGCAGTACCTATATGAGCAAAGTTTTGAATGTAAACAACCCAAGAGTAGGGCTTGCAAACATAGGCACAGAGGAAACAAAGGGTGGCGAGCTTCAACAAAATGCCTATCAGCTAATTAAAAGCGAGGGCAAGGTAAATTTTGTTGGCAATATTGAGGCAAGGCAAGTTCCACTCGGCGACGCTGATGTTGTTGTTTGTGACGGTTTTACGGGCAATATTTTGCTAAAGACCTATGAGGGCGTTGCAAAGCTGATTTTAACAAACATTAAAAATGTATTTACAAAAAATATATTCACAAAGCTGTCTGCACTTTTTGTAAAAGGTGGAATTGACAGTTTTAAGAAAAAAATGGACTACACAGAGTTTGGTGGCGCACCGCTTATGGGCATCTCAAAACCGGTGATAAAAGCACACGGCTCATCAAACGCAAAAGCCTTTAAAAATGCAATAAGGCAGGCAGTAAATTATTCACAACAGGGTGTAATTACAACTATTGCCGAAAATTTACCAAAATAATTTTAAATAATATGTTTTTATAATTGACATAGTAATTATAATGCCTTAGGATATTTAAAAGGCAACTTTTTAAATAACAAAAATCAACAATTTATTTTCGGGGGAAAAATCATGGTTTTAGAAAAAGTAATTTCTATAATGGCAGACCATCTTAATATGGACGAGGACGACATAACAGAGGAACTAACATTCGAAGAATTAGGCGCAGACGAAATGGATATTGCAGAAATTGTTTTAGCGCTTGAGAGCGAATTTGAAATAGAGATTCTTGATGAAGAGGTTATGAAACTAAATGAGGTTAACGATTTAGTTGATATAATAGAAACCGCAATAGAATTGGGGTAATTTCCGTGCAGGAATTAGAAAAGAAAATTGAATATAGCTATAAAAACAAAGACTTGCTCTTGCAGGCGCTTACACATTCTTCATACGCAAACGAAAAAGAGTCAAAACACGGTAGCAATGAACGGCTTGAGTTTTTGGGTGATTCTGTTTTAGGAGTAATCACAGCAGAGTATTTTTACAAAAGCTTTCCAAGTATGCCAGAGGGTGAGCTTACAAAACTAAGGTCTGCCGCCGTTTGTGAAAAATCGCTTTATGGATTTGCACAGCAAATAAATTTGGGTGACCATCTCTTTCTTGGAAAAGGCGAACTAAACACCGGTGGAAGACAAAGGCCATCAATACTTGCAGATGCCTTTGAGGCGTTAATTGCCTCAATTTACTTAGATGGTGGAATGGAAGAGGCACAAAGATTTGTGCTCTCTTTTGTAAAAAAAATGGGTAAGAAAAAGTTAAGCTTTAGCGACTATAAAACAACTCTTCAGGAAGTTATTCAAAAAAATCCTGAGGAGCTTTTGGAATATGTTTTGGTGGGTGAGAGTGGCCCAGACCATAACAAAAGTTTTGAGGTAGAGGTTCATCTCAATAGTAATGTAATAGGCAAAGGTAAGGGAAAAAGCAAAAAAATTGCAGAGCAACAAGCAGCAAAGGAAGCACTGGAGCTTATGGGGCTATGAGGCACTCAAACATAGCGTTGTTTGTAGCACACAAAGGGTGTCCGCACAAGTGTAGTTTTTGCAATCAGCATATAATATCAGGCTCTAATAGCTCTGTTACAGATAAGGATATATCAAACGCAATAACAAATGCTAAAAATAGTGGGTGCAAAAATGCACAGCTTGCTTTTTTTGGAGGAAGCTTTACGGCGATTGAAAGGGACTATATGCAAAGCCTTTTAAAAACTGCAAAGCCTTTTGTTGATAATGGCGACATATCCGGAATTAGAATTTCTACAAGACCGGACGCAATCGATGATGAGGTTTTGCAAACTTTAAAATGCTATGGCGTACAGGCAATCGAGCTTGGGGCGCAAAGTATGGACAATGAAGTTTTAGCACTCAATGAGCGTGGTCACACAGACTTGGATGTTGTAAAATCTGCAAAGCTTATAAAGAGTTTTGGGTTTGAGCTAGGACTTCAAATGATGACAGGACTTTTAGGTGATACCGACCAAAAGTGCCTAGATACTGCAAAAAAGCTTGCAAGTTTAGAGCCTAGCACAATGCGTGTTTATCCCACCGTTGTTTTAAAAAACACAAAGCTAGAAAAGCTCTATAAATCGGGCGATTACACGCCACAAAGTTTAGAACAAGCAGTCGATTTATGCTCAAAACTACTTTGCTTTTTTGAGAGCGAGGGCATACAGGTAATAAGGCTTGGGCTTCACTCTGGTGGAGATGTTGAAAGTGGCTTTGTAGCAGGAGCATACCACCCAGCTTTTCGTGAACTGTGTGAGAGCCAAATTTATCAAAACCTTTTAAAGCAGCAGCTTTTTAAAATGCCAAAGGGTAGCTATAATGTTTTTGTAAACCAAAGCGAAATATCAAAAACAATAGGGCAGAAAAAATCCAACATAAACTACCTAAGCCAGTGTGGATATAACTGTAAAATAAAGCAAGATAATTCACTTTTAAAATATGAGATAAAAGTTAGATAGATTTTAAAATAAAAAGCGTATAACAATTTTTTAAAAACAAGACAAGAGCAGAAAAGGACGGTTAATTAATGATTTTAAAAGCACTTGAATTACAAGGTTTTAAATCCTTTCCTGACAAAACAATACTGACATTTGGACCCGGAATGACATCTGTTGTGGGTCCAAATGGTAGCGGAAAAAGTAATATTTCTGATGCTGTTCGCTGGGTTCTTGGTGAGCAGTCAACAAAAAGTCTTCGTGGTTCTAAAATGGAGGATGTAATTTTTGGTGGCACATCGCAGAGAAAAGCACAAGGCTATGCACAGGTGACTTTGCGAATGGATAATACGGACAGATTGCTACCAAAGGATGAGGACGAAATTGCCGTAACACGCCGTTATTATCGCTCGGGAGAGAGCGAATATAAAATAAATGGTGAAACGGCAAGGCTTAGGGATATCCACGAAATGTTTATGGATACAGGGCTTGGAAGAGATGGGTATTCTATCGTAAGTCAGGGCAAAATTGCCGATATGGTTTCTGCAAAGTCAAAAGAGCGTAGAGATATGTTTGAAGAGGCGGCGGGTATTTCCCAGTTTCGTTATAGGCGTTCAGATGCATTACGCAGATTGTCGCAAACGCAAGAGAATTTGATAAGGCTAAAGGACATTTTATCCGAGCTTGAGAGCAGAGTAGGCCCGCTTAAAATTCAAAGCGAAAAGGCATCGCAATTTTTAGTTTTGTCCGCTAGTAAAAAAGAGATAGAAATAGGGCTTTGGCTTTATACTATTGAAAAATTAAAAAACACGCTGCGTGAGCAAGAGGATAAAATAACGCTTGCAACAGCACAATATGCAGACTGTGAAAAAAGCCTTGCAGATGTAAGCGAAAACATAGAGCTTGTCATTGAAAAAACACAAGGCATAACAGTGGGAATAGATGAAATAAGGCGAAGTATTTCAGATTTTGAGGAGCGAGTAGCCCATTTTGACGCAAATATTGCCGTGTCAAAAAACACGATAGAGCTTAATAATCAGGCAATTGAGCGTGTTAAAAAAGATATGGAACAAACAAATCAAACTCAAAGTAGAATTGATTTTCAAATAAAAGAGGCGCAAACTTCGGTTGACGAATGTCTTAAAGTTTTAGAGCAAAAGCAAAATGAGCTTGCTCAAATTTATGATAAAACAGAAAAAATATCAAAGGAAAATGAAGAGTTTGCAGGCAAAACACAAGGGCTGTCACAGGATTTGTCAAAATTCTCGCTCGCCCTTGCAGACAGTAGAGTAAGTCTTTCTACTGCTCAGTCCACAAAAGGCGAAATAATCGCTAGAAACTGTGTTATTGACGAGCAGTTGTCAGGCAGAGAGCAACTTGCAAAACAGCTTGAGCAGGAGCAAAGTAGTGCACAAATAGCACTCGATGACGCAGAGCAAAAAATAGAAGAGTGGACAAATGCAATAACAGGCTACACAATGCGAGAGCAAAAAAGAGTGCAAAAAGTGCAAGAACTAAAAGAAGAACTTGACAATTTAAGCATTGAAATAAAGCAAAAGCAATCAAAAATCCATATGCTACAAGAGCTTGAAAAAAATATGGAGGGCTATTTAGGTAGCGTAAAAGCAGTTATTAGAGAGTCAAAAAGGGGCAGTATTCGTGGTGTTCACGGTGCTTTGTCACAGCTTATTGTTGTAAAGGATAAATATGCCGTGGCGGTCGAAACGGCACTTGGAGCCGCAGTCCAAAACATTGTTGTGGAAAGCGAAGCAGATGCTAAAAGAGCCATAAATTATTTAAAGCAAAACAAGCTAGGTAGGGCAACGTTTTTGCCTATTTCTGCAATAAAGGGCAGAGAGCTTAGCGAAAGAGGTCTTGATGATTGCTATGGATTTATAGGAATAGCAAGTGAGCTTGTCAAGGCGGATGATAAATATAACAACATCATAAAAGCACAGCTTGGCAGAACTGTTGTGGTTGAGGATATAGATTGTGCAATAACAATTGCAAAAAAATATTCAAATCGCTTTAAAATAGTAACGCTTGACGGTCAAGTTATGAATGCCGGCGGTTCTATGACGGGTGGCTCAAGGTCGCACAATTCAGGGATTTTAAGCCGTGCAAATCAGATTGAAAAAATCGGCGAAGAGGTTCAAAATCGCTCAAAAGATTTAGAGCAGTTAAATCAGTCATACAAATTGGCAGTAGAAGAGCTGTCAAAGGCAAGGGCGGATTTAACAGGGGCAAAGGCGGACTTGGCTACAGCACAAGAGGAAAAGGTCAAGGCTCAAGGTTTGCTGTCTGTTGCAAATAGTAAAATGCAAAGTGCAAAGCAGTCGTATGAAGAGCTTTTATCAGAAAAACAAACGGCAGAATCTAGAATTTTAGCACTGGAAAATCAAATAAATAATGAAGCTGAAAAAATAGAAAATCTCACATCAGATATAGAAAAATTAGAAAATCAAATCTCGCATATAACGGGCGATAGAGAAAATCTGTCGAAAAAGCGAGATGAGCTTGTAACACTCGCATCAGACATAAATTTAGAGATTTTAGCAACACAAAAAGACATAGACGCTAGCAGAGAAAACATAAAAGAGCTTGAAAAACGCCGTGTAATTCACGATGGAAGAAATCACGAGCTATTAACAGAAATTGAGCAAATGATTGAAAAAAACAATCAACAACAATCAATGATAGAGGATTATAAAAATCAGGCTCAAACTCTTCGCCAAACAGGCGAAAGCTCAGCAAAAGAAATCGAAAAGCTGGTGCAGGAGCGAAAAGAGCTTGAGGGGCAAAGCGTAAAGCAAAGGCAGTTCGAGCGTCAAAAGCTTGATGAAAGAGAAAAAATCAGTGGTGAGCTTGCAAGGCTTCAAGAGAGAAAATCGTCAATGCAAAAGGAATATGACGACATTATAAACAAACTCTATGATGAATATCAGCTAACCCACAGGCAAGCAGGAGAAATTTCAAAGCCTTGCACAGAACCGTCAAAGTCGCAAAAAGAGCTTGCCGAAATTAAAAGTAAAATTCGTGCACTTGGCAGTGTTAATGTTGGTGCAATCGAAGAGTACAAAGAGGTTTCCGAGCGGTATGAATTTATGAGCACCGAGATAAATGATATTGAAAAATCGAGGGACGAGCTTATAAAACTCATAGATGAGCTAACAATGAATATGTCGGCACGATTTAGAGAACAGTTTATTAAAATTAATCAAGCCTTTTCAGAGACTTTTGTCCATCTTTTTGGTGGCGGAAAGGCACAATTAGTGCTAGAGGATGAGAGGGACATTTTAGAATGCGGTATAGATATTGAGGTTCAGCCGCCAGGTAAAAATGTTCAAAATATTGACTTGTTATCAGGCGGAGAAAAGGGGTTGTCCGCAATTGCACTTTTGTTTGCAATGCTAAAAGTAACACCAGCGCCGTTTTGTATTTTTGATGAGGTAGAGGCAGCGCTTGATGATGTTAATGTGTTACGATATGCGCAGTATGTAAGAAAAATGACGGACAAAACACAGTTCATATTAATAACACATAGGCGTGGTACAATGGAAGAATCAGACAGACTCTATGGTGTTACAATGCAAGAAAAAGGTGTCTCAAAAATTTTAGAGCTTAAAACTGCAGAAATGGCACAAAAGCTTGGAATTGCATAGATTGTATAAATTTTGCAAATTAAAAACAAAATTGGGAGGTTCTTATGGGTGTTTTTAAAAAGATAAATTTTGGACTCACAAAAACCAGAGATAATATGTCGGGCTCTATTGACAATGTTTTAAATGCTTTTGAAGAAATTGGAGACGAGCTTTATGACGAGCTAATAGAAGTGCTTGTTATGGGCGATGTTGGAGTTTATACAGCAGAGCAAATTATAGAACAGGTCAAAGAAAAGGTTGGCAAAAACGGGGCGCAAAACACACAACAGGTGCGTGAATATATAAAAGAAATTGTTGCCGATATGCTCTCGGGCGATGAGGAAATTGACTTTGTAACGCAACCGGCTGTTATCCTTGTAATTGGTGTAAATGGCGTTGGAAAAACAACAACAATAGGTAAAATGGCGGCATATTTTAAAGCCCAAGGCAAAAAAGTAATCTTAGGGGCGGCAGACACTTTTCGTGCCGCTGCAATAGACCAGCTAGAAATTTGGGCAGACCGTGCAGGTGTGGATATTGTAAAACACAAAGAGGGAGCAGACCCCGCAGCAGTTATTTTTGATACTATAAATGCAGGAATTGCAAGAGATGCGGACATAATAATTTGTGACACGGCAGGCAGACTTCATAATAAAAAGAATTTGATGGAAGAGCTTGCAAAAATTTATAAGGTGATTGACAGAGAGCTTCCATATTCTGATAGAGAAATTTTTCTAGTCCTTGATGCAACAACAGGGCAAAACGCAGTAAATCAGGCAAAAGAGTTTAAAGCTGTTGCAGATATAACCGGAATTATTCTAACAAAGCTTGATGGAACAGCCAGAGGTGGAGTTGTGCTTTCAATTAAAAATGACCTAAAAGTGCCTGTAAAATTTATTGGTGTTGGCGAGGGGATTGACGATTTGCAACCCTTTAATGCACAAGCATTTGCCGAGGGGCTTTTTGATGTTGTATCTGAAGATTTTGAAGAAGAAGAGCTAGAAATTCAGGACAACAGTATTGACACAAAAGAGCCAGAAGAAATACAAGAAAATCAAGAGCAACCACAAGATGAAGAGCAACCAGAGCCAGAGCCTAAAGAAAAGAAAAAGAAAAAAGGATTTTTTGACTGGTTTAAAACGGATAAAGACGATGAAACAAACGAAGAAACAGAAGAAAAAGAGCAAGGGGAAGATGAATGAAATTTTTAATTGCAACGCATAATCAAAAGAAAAAAGCAGAGCTACAAAGAATTTTACAGCCCCTAAATATAGAGGTAAACACAGCAGACGATTTAAAAATAAACTTATCAGATGTTGAGGAAACAGGGATTACCTTTGAAGAAAACGCTCTTTTAAAAGCTCGCAGTGGATGCCTAGAATCTGGGCTACCAACAATTGGAGATGACTCCGGACTTTGTGTAGATGCACTAAACGGTGCGCCCGGAATTTATTCTGCAAGGTTTGCGGGCGACCACGGGAATGATGATAAAAATATTTTAAAGTTGCTAGAAGCATTAAAGGATGTAAAGCAAGAGGATAGAACAGCTCACTTTGTTTGTGCCGCTTGTTGTGCATTTCCAGACGGCACACAAATTACTGTGCGTGGAGAGTGCCACGGCGTTATTGCGTTTGAAAAAAAGGGCGATGGCGGGTTTGGATACGACCCTGTGTTTTTGGTAGATGGAAAAAGCTTTGGAGAAATATCATCAAAGGAAAAAGACACAATAAGCCATAGAAGCAAGGCGCTAAATGCACTTGCAAAGGAATTGAGGAGAAAGATATGACAAGTAAAGAACGAGCAGCACTTCGTGCAAAGGCAAACTCATTGCAACCACTTTTTCAAGTAGGTAAAGGCGGAGTAAGCGACGCACTAATTGAGCAGACAAATGATGCACTTCGTGCCCACGAGCTTATAAAGCTAAAGGTACTTTTAGAAACCTGCCCAAAACCTCCAAAAGAAATTGCAAACGAAATTGCAGAAAAAACAGAGGCACAGGTTGTGGGAGTAATTGGCGGAGCTATGATTTTTTATAAATATAGTGAAGAATTGCACGCAAAGGAAAGAAAAAAGAAAGCAAATATAAAAGCCGCACAAAAAGCAAAAAGAGTAGCACAAAAATCGCGTGAAAAAAGAGAAAAGCGTGAAAAAAGAGAAAGATTTGGCAACGCAGAATAACAGAATAATCAGGAGGGGCATATGCAAAAAATTGCAATATTCGGGGGAACATTTAACCCTCCGCATATGGGGCATTTAAGACTTGTAAAATCGTTTGAACAGCAAAATGGTTTTGACAAAATCTTAATAATTCCAACCTACACCCCACCTCATAAAAATAGCGACCAGCTAGCAAGCGGTTTTGACAGACTTCAAATGTGCAGTCTGGCATTTGAGGATTCAAATTATGAAATAAGTGACATAGAAATAAAGCGTGGTGGAAAAAGCTATACTATCGACACTTTAAAACAGCTAAAAGAAGTTTATAAAGATGCAAGCTTTCACCTAATTATTGGTTCTGATATGTTTCTTACTTTTCACGAGTGGAAAAAACCGCAAGAAATATTTGATATTTGTACAATTTGTGCGTCTGTGCGTGATGATGATAAAACTCTGGAAGATTTGCAAAAATATGCAAAAGAATGTTTTCCAAATCAAGCAGATAAACTAAAAATAATGCTGTGCAATTTTGAACCACTAGAGGTCAGTTCCACACAGCTAAGGCAGATGTTAGCAAATGGGCAGGATGTCTCACACCTTGTTCCAAAAAAGGTTGTAGAGTATATAAACAGTAGGGGGCTTTACAATGCAAATGATGGGACAAAATTTAGAAAAAGTGATTGAACAAAAACTAGAACCAAAAAGATTTAGTCATTCAAAAAATGTTGCAAAATCCGCAGTACAGCTTGCAAAACATTATGGCGAAGATGAAGAAAAAGCCTATGTGTGTGGCATTTTACACGATGTTATGAAAAATGCAAGTGATGATGAGCAATTAAAAATAATTGAATTTTCTGGCGAGGAAATGACATCACTTGAAAAAGCAAACAAAAAGTTGTGGCACGCAATTTCTGGAGCGGGATATATCAAAACTGTTTTAAAAATAATGGACACGGAGATTATAAGTGCCGTTCGTTGCCACACTACAGCAAAAGCAAATATGACAATGCTTGAAAAAATACTGTATATTGCAGATTACATATCTGAGGACAGAGATTTTGATGGGGTTGAAGATATGCGCAAAAAAGCCTTTTCAAATATTGATGAGGCGGTGTTTGAAGGCACACAGTTTTCAATTATGGAGCTTGCAAAAAGGCATATGCCAATTCATCCAAACACGGTAGAAGCTTATAATGAAATGTGTGAAAAATTAATGTAAAAAGGGAGACTAGTATGGATAGAATGGAATTAGTAAAAAAGGTTGCAAAAGTCTTAGATGACAAAAAAGCGATAGATATAAAAGCACTAGAAATAACAGAGCTTACAATAGTTGCAGATGCTTTTGTAATAGCAAATGGAACCTCAAATACTCATGTAAAATCGCTCGCAAATGAGGTGGAATATGAGCTTTCTCAAATTGGAATTGAGCCAAATCATATAGAAGGCAAGGCAACAGGCTGGATTTTGCTTGACTACGGCAGTGTTGTGGTTCATATATTTTTGTCAGATAGCAGGGAATATTATAACCTTGAGCGCCTTTGGGCAGATGCCAAAGAAATTGATTTGAGTGATATAATAACTAAAGATAAATAGATTTTAGAGTTTGTGAAGTTTACAAGTGTAGTGATTGAAGGCAAATGGCTGTAATAATTTATCGCAAAATACGCTTTGTGCGTGATACGTATAACTTGATAGATTTATTTTTCTATAAACTTTATAAATATTAAAATAGATTTTCACTAAAACTTGCCTAAACATAAAACTGCCTATGCCGTAGTGGGCGGGGGGCACAGGGAAAACCGAGCAAAAGAACAATGCAAAGGTTGTTTGTACTGCCTTTCTTTGATTCGGATTGCAGGCGAACAAACAAATAGGAACAGACTTAAACAATATATAAAATTTAAATTCAAACTACACATTAATTAACTGTGTCTAAAAGTAAATTCATAACACAAATTTTAATACGAATAACTAAGCAATTAAACAACAAACAACAATAAAAATGTGCAAATCTTGCACCAGGTGAAAATAAAAATCACACAATATTAGTTAGAGGGATGTTTTTAGGTATGAAAAGTTACGATTTTAAAGCAACTGAAAAAAAGTGGCAAAACAAATGGGACGAAAGTGGCGTTTTTTATGCACAACAGGATTTTACAAAGCCTAAGTTTTATTGCCTTGTAGAATTTCCATATCCGTCAGGACAGGGGCTTCACGTTGGACACCCACGCTCGTATACAATGCTTGATATAATTGCGCGAAAAAAGCGCTTTGAAGGCTATAATGTGTTGTATCCAATGGGTTGGGATGCTTTTGGTTTGCCGACAGAAAACTATGCAATAAAAAATCATATACATCCTGAAATCGTAACAAAAAACAATATAGCAAACTTTAAAAAACAGCTAAAATCACTTGGATTTTCATTCGATTGGAGCAGAGAAATAAACACAACAGACCCGTCGTATTATAAATGGACACAGTGGATTTTTTTAAAGCTTTTTGAGCAAGGTCTTGCATATAAAAAAGAAATGGCGGTCAATTGGTGCACATCTTGCAAGTGCGTTTTAGCAAACGAAGAGGTTGTAAACGGTGGCTGTGAGCGTTGTGGCAGTGAAGTTGTAAGAAAGGTAAAAAGCCAGTGGATGCTTAAAATTACACAGTATGCACAAAGGCTTATTGACGACCTTGATGACCTAGATTACATTGAGCGTGTAAAGTTGCAACAAAAAAATTGGATTGGACGCTCTACTGGTGCAGAGGTTGATTTTACATCAACAATGGGCGATAAAATAACTGTTTTTACAACAAGACCGGATACGCTTTTTGGTGCAACATATATGGTAATGTCGCCAGAGCATCCACTTATAGATAAATGGGAAAAAAGCATTAATAATTTTGATAAAGTGTGTGAATACAGACAAGAAAGTGCGCGTAAATCCGACTTTGAAAGAACAGAAATAAACAAAGAAAAAACAGGAGTTTGCCTTGATGGCGTTTGTGCAATAAACCCTGTTAATAATAAAGAAATCCCGATTTTTATCTCAGACTATGTGCTAGTTTCTTATGGTACAGGTGCTATTATGGCAGTTCCTGGGCACGATACTCGTGACTTTGAATTTGCGAAGAAATTTGACTTGCCGATAATCGAAGTTGTAAAAGGTGGAGATGTCGAAAAGGAAGCTTTCACAGATTGTGAAACTGGAACAATGGTAAACTCAGACTTTTTAGATGGGCTAAGCGTTGAACAGGCAAAAGAAAAAATAACACAATTTTTGGAAAAAAGCGAAAAAGGCCATCCAAAAGTAAATTATAAATTGCGTGACTGGGTGTTTTCTCGCCAAAGATATTGGGGTGAACCAATTCCGATAGTGCATTGTGAAAAATGCGGATATGTGCCGTTGCCGGAGGAAAGTTTGCCACTAGAGCTTCCAATGGTTGATAGCTATGAGCCAACTGAAAATGGTGAATCACCACTTGCAAAAATTACGGATTGGATAAACACAACTTGCCCAAAATGTAATGGTCCTGCAAAAAGAGAAACGGACACAATGCCACAGTGGGCAGGCTCTTCTTGGTACTTTTTACGCTATTGTGACCCGCATAATGAAAACGAACTTGCGTCAAAGCAGGCGCTAGAATACTGGAGTCCAATTGACTGGTACAATGGTGGAATGGAGCATACAACACTGCACTTGCTTTATAGCCGTTTTTGGCATAAATTTCTTTATGATATTGGGGTTGTACCAACTTGTGAACCATATGCAAAGAGGACAAGCCACGGTATGATTCTGGGTGAAAATGGCGAAAAAATGAGCAAATCTAGAGGCAATGTTGTAAACCCAGATGACATTGTAAATGAGTTTGGTGCAGACACAATGCGCCTTTATGAAATGTTTATAGGTGACTTTGAAAAGGCAGCACCTTGGAACACTTCAAGCATTAAGGGATGCCGCAGGTTTATTGATAGAATATGGGGACTTTTAGATATCGCAGTTGCGGGCAATAGCTATTCAAAAGAGCTTGAGAGCGAAATGCATAGAACAATAAAAAAAGTCTCATCAGATATTGACTCGCTAAAAAGTAACACTGCAATCGCAACAATGATGAGCCTTGTTAACAAAGTTTATGAGGTTGGAAAGATAAATCACGCAGAGCTTAAAACTTTGATGATTTTGCTCAACCCGTTTGCACCACATATCACAGAAGAAATGTGGGAGATAATGGACTTTGGTGGTGTGATAACATCGCAAAAATGGCCAACATTTGATGAGCAAAAATGCAAAGACGAAAGCATAGAAATTGCAGTTCAAATAAATGGAAAAGTTAAATCAAAAATCAATGTTGCAACAGATATTGAGAGTGAAAATGCTATTTCTCTTGCAAAAGAGGACGAAAAAATTGCAAAAGAAATTGAAGGAAAGCAGATAATAAAAGAGCTGTATGTAAAGGGTAGACTTGTCAATATAGTTGTAAAATAAACAGTAGGCGGAGGGTTTTGTATGGTTGAAGATTTTATAATATCCTGCAAAAATGCCTATGAAACAGTTGCAAACAATATTATGCAAATTTTGGCGGGTATTTTAATCTTTTTAGTGTTTTTACTAATTAGTAAAAGGCTAGAAAAAATAGCAGTAACAATTGTGAGCAGGTTTTTTAAAGGCAAGGAAAGTGTTAAGCAAGCCGTTGTAGATGCACTTAGCGGACCCAGCAAGGCGTATTTTAGAATGCTTGGCGCCTATTTTGGCTTTAGCATTGTAGGTCTGCCAGAAAAGGTGTTTTCGCCAATACATACGCTGTTTCGCATTGGTACAATTTTAATTATAGCGTGGATATTTGCAGATTTTATGCCTTTTGTTACCTCACTTATAATTAAAAGTAACAACAGAATAAACAAAAAATCAAACACCGTTGCTGTAACTTTTCTTGCAAATATTTTAAAAGTTATAGTATTTACAATTGCCGGCGTGATAGTTATTAGCGAATTGGGATATAATATTAATGGTCTTATCGCTGGTGTGGGTCTTGGTGGACTTACATTTTCGCTGGCAGCAAAAGAAACGGCGACAAACATCTTTGCTGGTTTTGCAATAATAACAGACAAACCATTTGATGTAGGAGATAGAATAACGACACCGTCTGTTGATGGAGTTGTTGAGGATATCACAATGCGAAGCACAAGAATTCGCACGGTTGCAGATACTGAAATAATAGTGCCAAATTCTACTCTAATAGCGGATCCAATAACAAATTGGTCAAGAATGAAAAAACGCAGAGTAGATTTTAAAATTAGACTCACCTATGACACAAGCGTAAAAACATTGCGGACAGTTTTAGACAAAATAGAAAAAATGCTAAAAGAGCACCCAGATGTTCACAAAAACGGAATTGTCGTGTTCTTTGAGGAGTTCTCTGAAAGTAGCCTTGATATACACATAATGTATTTTATAAGGACAACAGACTACAGTAAAAGCATAGCAATAAGAGAAGATATAAATATGAACATTAAAAGGATTGTAGACACAGAAAAAACAGCGTTTGCACTGCCTAGTTCAAGTGTTTATATCAATAATGTAAACAATTAGATTTTTGCTGTTTTTTAGAAAATTTTTGTAATATATTTTGCGAAAGTTCCTTGACAACAGTCGAAAATCTATTGTATAATAACGAAGTCCATACTTAGGACGCCTTTTTAAAAGGATTACCCTGCGAATTAGCGGAGGGAGGGAATATAAATGAGCCAAGTAAAGGTTAAAGAGAATGAATCTCTTGATAGCGCTCTCAAGCGTTTTAAGAGACAAACTTCCAGAGATGGCGTAATTCAAGAAGTACGCAAAAGGGAACATTATGAGAAGCCTTCTGTTAAAAAGAAAAAGAAGTCTGAGGCTGCTCGTAAGAGAAAGTTCAAATAAACTATGTGATTTAAGCGGCATTCGTTATGATTGCCGCTTTAGTTTTATATTTATTTGTAGTAATTTTACAAATTAGACAAATCATAAACTTGAAAGATAGTAAAAAATGGGGTAGAATACCGTTAAGATGTATAAAATATTTAATATCGAACAGGAGAATATAATATGTCGATGCTTTATCCTAAGTATAGGTTTGATAGCATTACACAAATTACAGCACAAGATTTGCGAAAAATGGGCGTTTTGGGAATCGCTGTTGATTTGGATAACACTACGGCTATCGACCATACGGATATACCGCTGGAGGGCGCAGTAGAGTGGGTATCGCAAATGAAGCAAGAGGGTTTTAAAGTCTTGTTGCTTACAAATGCAAAAAAAGACAGGGCACGCAGTTTTTCAAAAATTTTGGGCAATATTGATTATATAGGATTTTCTTGCAAACCACTTAGAACAGCTTACATACGAGCAAAACGAGCGATGGGACTCAAGTCAAATCAAGTTGCAATGATAGGTGACCAATTGTTTACAGACATTTTGGGAGCAAACCTTGCAGGTATGGTTTCGATTTATGTAGCACCCTTTGAAATGGAAAAAAGAGGGGGAAAGTCGTTTGAAGTTCGTAGGGATTTAGAGCAAAAAATCTTTAATAAAATGGATGCAGGCGTGACAAAAAAATAAATTGGAGGGGGCGGTATCATTATGATACAAAAGCTTGCAAAACAGTTAAACTGTGGGGAAGCCGCCTTGATAGTGAGTTTAGAAAATCGCATATACTTCACGGGATTTGAATCGTCAAATGGATATCTGTTTGTATCACAAAAGGGCAGTGTATTTATAACAGATAGCAGGTACATCGAGTCTGCAAAAAACAGGGTAAAAAGTTGTGATGATATAGTTTTGCAAACACAGCTAAAAACTCAGCTTGCAGAAGTAGCAAAAAAATTAGGGGTAAACAAAATTTTGCTAGAGGCACAAAAAACAACAATTGCAAACTTTAATAGTTACAAAGAAATATTTAGCGACCTTGAAGTTAGTGCAACGGGAGAGCTTGACGATTTTATAAACGAACTCAGGGCAATAAAGTCACAGGAAGAAAAAGAAAATATAATAAAAGCACAAAGAATAGCAGAAAAAGCGTTCGACCTTATTTTAGGCAATATAAAGCCTGGAAAAACAGAGCGTGAAATTGCGTGCGGACTTGATTATTTTATGCTCAAAAATGGGGCAGATGCAATATCTTTTAAAACAATAGTAGTAAGCGGTAAAAATTCGTCAAAACCACACGGAGAGCCCAGCGAAAAAAGGTTTGAAATAGGCGACTTTATCACAATGGATTTTGGCGCTTGTATAAAGGGATACCACAGCGATATGACAAGAACAGTGGCGCTAGGCGATGTAAGCTCGCGTCAGGCAAAGGTATATGACACGGTTCTTAGTGCTCAGCTAAATGCTATTGACGCAGTTAGTGCCGGTGTGATGGCGAGCGAGTGCGATTTGGTAGCAAGGCAAATTATTGAAGATGCAGGATATGGTGAGAATTTTGGCCACGGAACAGGTCACGGAGTTGGCATAGAAATTCACGAAAAACCAACGGTTAGCAAAAATTCTACAGAGATTTTAAAAGCCGGAAATATCATAACAATAGAGCCTGGAATATATATTGAAAATAGCTTCGGTGTGCGCATTGAGGATATGCTTTTTGTAAAGGACAGTGGCAGTGAAAATCTTACAAATGCTCCAAAGGCGTTAATGGTTTTATAATTGTATTTTTTAGTATTTGCAAACTGTAAAAAAACTCTTGAAAAAAAGTGAATACTAATATACAATGAAAGAGTGTAAAAAACCTTATCGGAGGAATAATATTATGGTATCAGCAGGAGATTTTAGAAACGGCGTAACATTTGAGATGGACGGCAATGTTTATCAAATCATCGAATTTCAACATGTTAAGCCTGGAAAAGGTGCGGCTTTTGTTCGTGCAAAAATTAGAAATGTAATTGCAGGTTCAGTGATTGAACGCACATTTAACCCAACAGAAAAATTCCCAGCAGCATATGTAGAGCGCAAGGAAATGGAATATTCATATCATGATGGGGAAATATATTATTTTATGGACCCTGAGTCATATGAGCTTGTTCCAATAAATGAGTCAGATTTGTCTGATAATTTCAGATTTGTAAAAGAGAATATGATATGCAAAATTCTTTCATACAAAGGCAATGTTTTTGGCATTGAACCACCAACATTTGTAAGCCTTGAGGTTACAAAGACAGACCCAGGATTTAAGGGTGACACTGCAACAAATGCAACAAAACCTGCAGTATTGGAGACAGGTGCAGAAATTAAAGTGCCTCTCTTTATTGATGAAGGGGATATGATAAATGTTGATACCCGCACAGGCGAATATATGAGCCGTGCATAAGCATTTTATTATATAGTTTTATGTTCTAGCCTTTGGCGATGGACGAATTTTACCATATGGCTATGCACCGTGTGGTACAATAAGCACTACAAATTAAATAAACGGAGGTAATTGAGATGACGGCAGTAGAGAAGGTAGCATATTTAAGGGGACTTGCTGACGGTCTTAACCTTAATGAGGATAAGTCCGAAACCAAAATGTTCAAGGCTATTATGGATGTTTTGGATGACATCGCACTATCTGTTAGCGATTTGGAAGACGATGTAGCAGTTCTTTCAGAGCAGATTGACGCAGTGGACGAGGATTTAGATATGCTTGAAACCATCGTTTATGAAGAGCTTGACGATTGTGACGATGATTTTGATTTTGATTGCGATTGTGGCTGTGGCAGTGAATATTATGAGGTTGAATGTCCATCGTGTAGTGAAGTCATTTGCGTTGATGAAGGCATTATTGAAGAGGGCAGCATTGAATGTCCAAGCTGTGGTGAACTTTTAGAGTTTGAAATTGAGTTTGACGACGATTTTTCAGACCAAGTAGAAGCAGACTAATTAAAAGTGTAAATAAAGCAGATGGTGGTTGCCGTCTGCTTTTTTATGTTTTATGTTTTAGCTTGCCTTTTGCAACACATAATGTATAAGGGGAAAGACTGCGTGTTGATATACATAGTAGTGTAGTGTATAATATACCAGTAAAAATAAAAAACAGGTGATTTAAATGGAAATAAAAGAAACACCGCTTACACAGGAATATAAATATAAGGGCAAAATAGTAAATTTGCGTGTTGATACAGCTCTGCTACCAAACGCAAAGCAAGCTACAAGAGAAGTTGTAGAGCATCCAGGGGGAGTTACAGTTGTAGCATTAACCGAGCAAAATGAAGTGGTTTTAGTACGCCAGTTTAGATACCCCTATCTGTGCGAAGTTTTGGAAACGCCGGCAGGCAAACTAGAAAAAGGTGAAAACCCTTTTGGTGCAGGGGTAAGAGAGCTAAAGGAAGAAACAGGAGTAATAGCACAAAGGTATTTTAACCTAGGCGAGTTTTATCCAACGCCGGGGTATTGTGGAGAAATAATTTATCTTTATGCCGCAACTCAGCTTGAATTTTCAAATCAAGATTTGGATGAAGATGAGTTTGTAAATGTTGAAAAAATGCCACTTGATACAGCAGTAGAAAAAATACTTTTGGGCGAAATTCGTGACGGCAAAACTCAAGCAGCAATTCTAAAGCTTGATGCACTCTTAAAGTTAAACAGACTAGAAGAACTTGAGATAAAAAATTGGAGAGAAAATTTATGAAGCTAGTGCTTGCATCCGCATCACCTAGGCGTTGTGAGATTTTAAAAAATGCTGGGTATGAGTTTGAGATTTGCCCTGCACAAATTGATGAAACAATAGGCAAGGAATCTCCTAGCGAGGCTGTGTGCACACTGAGTAAAAATAAGGCAAAAGTAGTTTTTGAAAGCCTTGAAAACAAAGAAAATGTTGCAGTGCTAGGCTCTGATACAATAGTAGTTTTGGATGATAAAATCCTAGGCAAACCAAAAAATGAGCAAGATGCAGTGGATATGCTGTTTAGTTTGTCAGGCAAAAAGCACAGTGTATATACGGGCGTTTGTATAGTAACACAAAGTCAAATTATAAGCTTTTTTGACTGCACTACAGTTGAGTTTTATAGCTTGTCAGGCACGCAAATAAAAGCGTATGTAAAAACGGGAGAACCAATGGACAAAGCAGGCGCCTACGGAATTCAAGGCAAAGGCTCAATGCTTGTAAAATCAATAAACGGCGACTTCTTTAGTGTTATGGGCTTACCAATAGCAAAAACCGCAAAAGCACTAAAAGAAGCAGGGGTAAAAGGGTTAATATATTAAATAAAACAAAAAACATTAGATTTTTGACACTTTTGTATAAAAAACTAATATTTATACTATAAAAAAATGCTTAGATTTTTGGTCTTTTTTAGTTGAGAATTGTGACTAATAGATGTATAATAGATTATACTTGTATTTTCACAGTTAAAAAATTTGTATTTACCTTCGAAGGGAGTTCTATAATTATGCTATTTTCACAAGATATTGGTATAGACCTTGGTACAGCGAACACTTTGGTTTTTGTAAAGGGCAAAGGAATTGTAATTCGTGAGCCATCAGTTGTTGCAGTTGATGTTCGCTCAAATCCTCCAAAGGTTGTTGCAGTTGGAGCAGAGGCAAAGGAAATGATTGGCCGTACACCTGGCTCTATTACTGCTGTTCGTCCTCTAAAAGACGGAGTTATTGCAGACTTTGATATCACATCTGATATGCTCAAGGAGTTTATTCGTCGTGCAATGAGCTCATCACCGTTTACAAAGGCTAGAGTTATGATTTGTATTCCATCTGGTGTTACAGAGGTGGAGCGTCGTGCTGTTCACGATGCCGCTAGAAGCGCTGGCGCTAGAGAAGTTAGCCTAATCGAAGAGCCAATGGCAGCCGCAATCGGAGCAGGTCTTCCAGTTGCAGAGGCTACTGGCAGTATGGTTGTTGATATCGGTGGTGGTACTGCAGAGGTTGCAGTTATTTCACTTGGAGATATTGTTACATCTTGCTCTGCAAGAGATGCGGGAGATAGCTTTGATGACGCTATCATTGCATACATTAAAAAGAAATATAATCTGCTCATCGGTGAGAGAACAGCAGAAGATATAAAAATCAAGGTCGGCTCTGCTTATCCATATGAGGGTGAGGGTGCTATTGATGTTAAGGGTAGAAACCTTATGGATGGACTACCAAAAAACATTGAAATTACTTCAGAAGAAATAAGAGAAGCACTCTCAGACAGTGTTAACCTAGTGCTTGACGCTATTCGCTCAACTCTTGAAAAAACACCTCCAGAGCTTGCAGCAGATATCATTGACCAAGGCATAATGCTCACTGGCGGTGGTGCAATGCTTAGAGGGCTTGATAAGCTTATTTCTGCTGAAACAAAAATGCCAGTTCACATTGCAGAAAATCCGATTGACTGCGTGGTTGACGGCACAGGTCTTTGCCTTGAGGATGACAGACTAAGCCTTACAAGCTCTAAGACATACGGTTGATTATTTTAATGGTTGATTATACTAAAAAAAGCAATCTGCTCCGCTTTGTAAAAAGTAGAGCAGATGTTTAGGTGATGATATGCAACGATTTTTTAAAAGCAAATGGTTTAAGGCTTTGCTTTCACTGTTTGTTGTACTTTTAATAGGGACTATTTATGCGGCGGTGTCTCTCAATGGAGCGTCGCCTTTTTCCTCTGCAACGGGCGCAATTTTCGAGCCACTTCAAAAAGCGTCGTCCTTTGTTGGCAAGGGGTTTAAAAACATTGGCTCTGGATTTGCATCACGCTCATCGTATGAAAAGCAAATAGACGATTTGCAAAAAAAGGTTGACGATTATCAAAAACAGCTCATAGATTATGAGCAAGCAAAGCAAAAAGTAAAACTTTATGAGGATTTTTTAGAAGTTAGAGAAACTCATAGCGATTTTAAAGTTCAGCCGGCTACTGTAATCGGCAGGGATGCTGCAAATGCCTTTAGCTCAATAGTGCTTAGCAAAGGCTCTGCGGATGGAATCAAAAAAAATGACCCAGTAATTTGTGGCAACGGTCAACTAGTTGGTGTTGTGTCAAAGGTTGGCTCAACATATTGTGTTGTGTCCACAATTTTTGATCCAAGCGTTAACATTAGTGCTTACGAGGTTAGAACAAGGGAAACAGGCTTTTCAACAACAAATGTAAAGCTGTCTAAGGATAAGCTTTGCAGGCTTTCAGGGCTTAATCGCAACACTGCAATTGCAACGGGCGGAATAGTTTGCACATCAGGTGTTGGCGGAATTTATCCCCGTGACCTCATAATAGGAACGGTGAAAGAAGTGCAAAACGACCCACACGATATATCTTCATATGCAATAATCAAGCCCGATTTTGACATAACAAGGCTAGAGGATGCACTTATAATTACACATTTTAACGGTCAAGGAGTTACTGTTTCGGAGGATTAATTTATGAGAAAAGAAAATCTTCATATTTATATTCGCCGTGCAATAATTGCGGTTGTTATTATTGTTGCTGCTATGCTACAAAACACGGCAAACCTTTTTCCAACAATTTTTGGAGCAAGAGCATTTTTGCTAATTCCTGTTGTTGTGTGCATTTCAATGTTTGAAAAAGATGTAACAGCAGCTATTTTTGGTGCGTTTGCAGGTATGCTTTGGGATATGACTTCTGCCGTAAATGATGGTTTTAACACTATTTTTTTAATGCTTATAGGCTCAGTTTGTGGAATACTTGTAAACTTTATTATGAGAAATAATATGGTTACAGCTATGCTACTGTCAAGTGGTGCTTTGGTCTTGTACTCGCTCTCGTATTGGCTGATTTTTATTGTAGCTAGGGGTGTTGAGGGTGGCGCAATGATGATTTTAAACTTCTTTTTGCCCTGCAGTGTTTACACGCTTGCGTTTACACCGCTAATTTATTTGCTAATAAGAGCGTTTATGAAAAAACTTAGGGATTCTTTACCGATTCAAAGAAGAATTAAAAAACAAAGGTAATTTTATTTATATATTTTGAAAGAGGTGATTAAAATAAATGAGAAAAAACGCCTTTCTAGAGCGTCTATTTTAAACATAGTTATTTTAATCGTCTTTTTTGCTTTTTCACTATCACTTGTAAAAATTCAAATTATTGATAGGGATATTTATGTTTCAAAGGATAACTTCAAATCATCACACGACGTTGTTGTTCAGTCCGCAAGGGGAGAAATTTTAGACCGTAACGGAAACCCACTTGTAATAAACAGACAGGGAAATTCTTTGGTTTTTAACAATGCAGAGTTCCCAAGCTCTAAAGAACAAGAAAAGCGAAACGAAATTATTGCCGGACTTATAAAGCTGTTTGAAGAAAGAGGCGAGGAGTATATTAATGACTTGCCAATTTTAATTGATGATAGTGGCAATTTTGTGTTTGAAGAAGAAAGAGAAAGCGATGTCGAGTGGCTAAAATCATCTGATATGTTAAACCTTAATAGCTATGCAACGGCACAAAACTGTGTTGATGAGATTGTCAGAAGATATAAGCTTGAAAACTACTCAAAAGAAGATGCGCTAAAAATAGGGGCGGTTTGCACACAGATGAAAAAATCGCATTTTAGCAACCCATATCCATACACCTTTGCAAAAGATGTTTCGACAGAACTTGTTTCAAGCGTTTTAGAAAATAACAAGTTTTATAAAGGAGTAGAAAACAGCGTAGAAGCCTATAGGGAGTATGTGGACGGAACAATTGCGCCACATATTATAGGTAGAGTTGGCTCAATTAGTGCAGAAAAATATAAAGAAAAAAAGAACGAGCAAAATAAAATAATCGAGAAAATGGAAAAAAAGAAAGTAAATACAAAAGAAATTCAAGACGCAAAGAGGGATTTTTATACCCTAACAGATGAGTATGGCGAGTTTGGAATAGAGCGCTATGCCGAGGATTATCTTCGTGGCAAGCGAGGAGTAAAAACTGTAACAAAAAGCGTTAAAGATGAAATAACAGAAGATTTCTCTGTTGAACCAAAACAGGGAGATACTGTGATTTTAACTATTGATAAAAATTTGCAACTTGTAGCTCAGCAAGCACTTAAAAATAGGGTAGATAGCCTAAAGGTTCAAACAAGGTTGCCTTGTGCAGCAGCAGTTGTAGTAATAGAGGTAAACACGGGTGAAATACTAGCCTGTGCAACTTATCCATCGTATGATATGAATGCATATCAGGACCTTTTAAAAGAAATGGCAGAGGCAAAAAAAGCAAATTCAGACCAGTTTGTTTATGATTCACCACTGGTTAATAGGGCACTTATGGGAGCGTATGAGCCAGGCTCAACATTCAAGCCACTAGTTGCAATAGCAGCACTTGAAACCGGCACAATAACAGAAAACACAAGAATGTCGTGTAATGGACTTTATACGCACTTTAAAGATATGAGACCGTTTAGATGCCAAGGCCGTCACGGTAGTTTGGATGTAGTTAATGCGATTGATAGGTCGTGTAATGTCTTTTT
>CAZEKQ010000012.1:0-41627 GCA_964512735.1 uncultured Eubacteriales bacterium
CTCGTTTTGCCTATCTTGTTAGGGTCAAAGCGTCGAGATTTTCAAATTACGCTATTTCACCCGAGGACTTGTCGCAAGAGGGTATGTTTGGTCTTATTTCTGCGATTTACAATTATGATATTAAAATGAATACACAAAGAGCATCGTTTAAAACTTATGCAGATAAATGTATATCAAATTGTATGATTTCTGCAGTTAAGAAATATTCTAGAAAAAAGCATATCCCGCTTAATTCATTTGTATCTTTAGATAGTGAAAATCTGGAGATAGTGGATGAACATAATTTAGAAGATATTGTAATTGCAAGTGATGAAGTTTATAGATTAATGGATATCATAGCAAAGCGACTCTCACCACTAGAGAGAAGCATTGTAACCTTGTATTTGTGTGGGAAAAGTTATGGGGAGATTGCAAGTGAGCTTGAAATATCAACAAAATCGGTTGATAATGCAATGCAAAGAGCTCACAAAAAGCTACGGTTATGGTAGCATCTAACTTTTTGGTCAAAGCAGTGTAAGGCACTGTTTGTATGTCCCGATGTCTGTAAAATTGGCAGTGCGATAGCATAAGGGAAAATAATTTTCAAGCGAGGTTAATATTATGTTCGAAGACAAGACACTCATCTGTAAGGATTGTGGTGAAGAGTTCATCTTTACTGCAGGGGAGCAAGAATTCTATGCTGAAAAAGGCTTTGAGAATGAGCCACAACGCTGTAAAGGTTGTCGTGATGCACGCAAAAATTCAGCAAGAGCTGACCGTGAAATGTTTGAGGCCGTTTGTGCAGAGTGTGGTCAAACAGCTCAGGTTCCCTTTAGACCACGCGAAGACCGCCCTGTATACTGCAGTGAGTGCTTTGCAAAGATGAAGGAAGAAGCATAATTCTTTTACTTAACAAAAACTCGATTATGCAATTTTGGAGTTGCCCTTGTGGTAACTCCTTTTTTTATAATAGCAAAATGCAAAGGTTGTTGACTTTTTAACAATGTTACAATATAATTAAAAAATAAATCAAAAGTTGAATAAACAAAATAGGTTCTAGCTTTTGGTTTAAATTATAATTGTTTAGAATGAAAGGAAGAATAATTATGCAAAAATTCAAAAGAATTGTTTCTGTAATGTTAGTACTTTCAATGTTATTAGCTCTGGCTGCTTGTGGTTCTAAAAAGCCAAAAGAGGAAGAGCCTACTCTTACTGTTCCTGAAAAGAGCAAAACAATCAATATCGCAGCTCTGAAAGGTCCAACAGGGATGGGTATTTCCAAGCTTGCAGATGATGCAAAAAAAGGTGAAACAAAAAATAAATATAACATTACTCTAGTTTCTGCACCTGAAGAAATTGTATCAATGGTTTCAAGTGGCAAGGTGGATATGGCTATGTGCCCAATAAATCTTGCGTCTACTCTCTATAATAAAACAAACAAAAATGTTAATTTGTTAGCACTTAACACACTTGGAGTTTTATATATCCTTGAAAATGGTAACACAATAAACAGCATTAAAGATTTAAAAGGCAAAACGATATACGCCACAGGTCAAGGTGCAACACCTGAGTATATTTTAAAATATTTGCTTGAAAAAAATGGGCTTGAAGTAGGCAAAGATGTTAAAATAGAGTTTAAGAGCGAGCATAGCGAACTTGCAACACTTGCAGTAACTGGTGATGTTGAAATTTGTATGTTGCCAGAGCCGAATGTGTCCGTTGTTACAGCGCAAAATAAAAATGCGAGAGTGGCAATTGACCTTACAAAAGAGTGGGAAAAAGTAAACGGAGAGGAAAACTCACTAGCTCAAGGTTGCATAATTGTAAATAAGGACTTTTTAAAGGACAATAAAAATGCAGTTAAAGCATTTATGGAAGAGTACGAAAACTCTGTGAAATTTGTAAACAATAACAAGTCAAATGCGGCAAAACTTATTGTTGAACAAGGCATCTTGCCAAACGAAGCTATAGCAGAAAAGGCAATTCCAACTTGCAATATAGTGTTTATTAAAGGCGAGGATATGAAGAGAGTGGCAAAGCTAAATTTTCAAACATTGTTTGACATAAATCCGCAGTCTATTGGAAAGGCAATGCCAGATGACGAATTCTATTACGTCCCATAAAAAAACAAAAGCTATAATAAAAAAACTGCTTGCCATTGCTTTTTGGATTTTGCTTTGGCAAGTGGCTTACATAGTTGTTGCTCAGGAGATACTTATTGTGTCTCCTGTTCAGGTTATTACGCGCCTTTTTGAGCTTGTAAGATTGCCAGAATTTTGGCTGTCTACCTTGCTTTCAATATCTAGGATAATGCTTGGATATTTGATTGCGGTAGTGGTTGGGGTGTTGCTTGCAGTTTTAACAACAAAAATCTCTTTCTTTTATGACTTGTTTTATCCTGTGCTTAGCCTTATAAAAGCAATGCCGGTAGCCTCATTTATCATTCTTGCACTTGTTTGGATAGGCAGAGATAATGTGCCTATGTTTATCTCGTTTTTAATGGTTTTACCAATCGTTTGGTCAAATGTAAGTGCAGGCATAAACGGAGTGGATAAGGGTCTTTTAGAGGTTGCAAAGGTGTTTGAATTTTCAAAGGCAAAAACAGTTTTAAAGATTTATGTACCTAGTGTTTTGCCAATGTTTTTGAGCGCTTGCACAACAGGATTAGGATTTGCGTGGAAAGCGGGAATATCCGCAGAGGTAATAAGTGTGCCAGAATATTCAATAGGAACACAGCTTTATCACGCAAAAATTTATATAGAAACACAGGACTTGTTCGCTTGGACATTGGTGGTTGTTTTGCTAAGCGTGCTTATTGAAAAAATGGTTGTATACCTAATTAGTAAGTTTGACGGGAGGCGAACCTCTTAAATGATAAAGCTTGAGAATTTAAGCAAAAGCTTTGGAGATAACCTTGTAATTGATAATTTGAATGTGGACTTTTCGGACAATCAAATTACCTGCGTTTTGTCTGCTTCGGGGGCAGGTAAAACAACAATGCTTAGAATTATATCAGGTCTTGAAAAAGACTATTTAGGCAAAGCCGTAGGAGCTGGAAAAGTGTCTGTAACATTTCAAGAGGACAGGCTTTTTGATTGGTTGACAGCATTGCAAAACATAGAAATAGTGTCAGATGTTAAAACGGCAAAAAAACTCCTAGAGCAAATGGGGCTTGGCGCTCAGGCAGATAAGTATCCAAACCAGCTAAGTGGTGGTATGCGTAGAAGAATATCCCTCGCTAGAAGTCTTGCAGTGCAAAGTGACACATTGATTTTAGACGAGCCTTTAAAAGGGCTTGATGTTGCACTAAAGCACAGTGTTTATAGCTTGCTTTTAGATTATTCAAGGGGCAAAACCGTTATTATGACAACTCACGATGTTGTAGATGCTGTAAATATTGCAGATAGAATTTTGTGTTTTTCTGCAAATGGGTTTAAAATTGAAAAGGATATTGTTTTTGAAATCCCTCCAAAACAAAGGGATGAAAAAATTATAAATAAATATATGGAGCAAATAATGGAATAATAACTGGGAACTGTAGTGGGAATAATGCGGTTCTCGGTTTTTATATTTCTATATAACAAAGATTGCTAAGACAAAATAAGCTATAATTAACATCTGTTGTTTTTAATTGAAAATGCGTTGCAGTTGTTATATAATGTCAGTATACTTATAAATAATTATTGATGATTTTTTAAGGGGTTTTTCAAATGGATATGGACTTTATAAAAGTTGTGGCACTAAGTCCCGTGGTTGAGGTTGCAAATCCTGTGAAAAATGCGCAAAACGCAGTTGACGAAATATTTGTTGTAGCCAAAGAAAGTGCACAGGTAATTGTATTGCCAGAGCTTTTTTTGTCGGGATACACTTGTGGAGATTTATTTTTTCAAAGCAAATTAATAAACGAGTGCAAAAAATCCCTTTTATATATGCTAGAAAAAACTAAAGAGGTAAACTCACTTGTTTTTGTTGGAATGCCACTTTGTGTCGAAAATTGTCTTTATAATGTTTGCGCTGTAATGCAAAAGGGCAATCTGTTGGGATTTGTTCCAAAAACATATTTAAAAAATGATAGTGGCTTTTTTGAAAAAAGATGGTTTACATCTGGCAAAAACTTAAATACAAATAGCGTTTTGATAGGCGATAAAACAGTGCCAATAGGCAGACTTTTGTTTGAAATGGGCGACAGTGCAGTTATAGGTGCAGAAATTTGTGAAGACTTGTTTGCGCCAGTTTCGCCAAGCACAATTATGGCAATGAAGGGTGCAAATATTATTGTAAACCTTTCGGCAACGCAAAATATCGTATCAAAGTATGAGCGAATACAAGATTTTATAAAACAACATAGCGCTAAAGATTATTGTGCATATGTTTTTGCAAGTGGCAGTGTGGGAGAATCTACAACGGATTGTGTGTTTTCAAACGCTTGTATTATTGCACAAAATGGTAAAATAATAAATCAAAGTAAAATCGACAAGTTTTGCACAAACAAAGCAGTTGCCTGCGTGGATGTTCAAATTACAAACTCGCAAAGGTTAAAAGATAATAGTTTTAAAGATAGTGCAAGTGACTGTATTGATGTTTTTGGAGAGTATCGCACTGTTGAGTGTGAGATGATTTCTCTTGATAAAAAGGATATAGACATTGAGGTTGATTCACACCCGTTTGTTCCGAAAGATTTTAAAAAAAGGGAAAAGCATTGCAAAGAGGTTTTGTCTGTCCAAGCTTTGGGGCTTGAAAAAAGAATGAAACACACTAAAATGGAAAAGGTAATAGTTGGCATATCAGGCGGTCTTGACTCGACTTTGGCATTGCTTGTAATTGAAAAAGCTATGAAAAATTTGTCGCTCCCTATGGAGAATATTATTTGCGTTACAATGCCTGGATTTGGAACAACGGGGCAAACTTATAAAAATTCTGTTGACTTAGTTTCTTGCGTTGGGGCACAGTTAAGGGAGATAGATATTCGTCCAGCGTGCATTTTGCATATGGAGGACATAGGGCACGATATAAATATTCACGATATAACATATGAAAATACTCAAGCAAGGCAAAGGACACAAATCCTAATGAATCTTGCAAATAAAGAGCGAGCGTTGCTTGTAGGTACGGGCGATTTGAGCGAGCTGGCTCTTGGCTGGTGCACATACAACGGCGACCATATGAGTATGTATGGCGTAAACTCAGGAGTGCCAAAAACCCTTATACCGCACCTTATTGAATATGTTGCAAAAGAGACGAACACGAATATGGCAAAAATTCTTTTAGATGTAATTAACACCCCAGTAAGTCCCGAGCTTTTACCACCAAATAAGGACGGCGAAATAAAGCAAAAAACTGAAGAGCAAATTGGACCATATGAGCTTCACGACTTTTTTTTGTATCACTTCTTACGATTTGGCACAGAGCCTGAAAAAATCAACTTTTTAGCACAACTAGCTTTTAAAAAAACCTATAAAAATGAAGAAATTGAAAAGTGGTTAGGCTTGTTTTTAAAAAGATTTTTTGCAGGTCAGTTTAAAAGGTCGTGCTTGCCCGACGGTGTAAAGGTAGGCTCTGTAAACCTATCGCCACGCAGTGATTTTAAAATGCCGTCAGACGCAAGCTTTAATATCTGGCAAGCTTAATACACAAATATTGCAGTTATTTTATATAATACTATAGAATATATTAATATATAGGAGGAAAAAATATGGTTGGTATTGGAAAATGGCAATTTTCAGTCAACACAATTTTTTATAAAGGAAGTGCAGTGCTAGAAATAAAAGACAACAATGGTAAATATGCTTTTAATGTGGAAGCACCGGGAATGAAAAAAATGCCCGATTATTTTATAAACAATGTAAAAGTAAATGAAAAAACCAACACTTTGTTAGTCACAGGTGGGTCGGATATGCTACCCGGAAAAGAGGTAGAAGTTAGAGCCACATTCAACGGTGACAGGTGCGATGGGTATGTAAAAGTACCTTTCCTTGGAAAAGTAGCAATTAAAGATGGCAAAAAAATAGGCTAGAATTATATAATTTAGAAAATTGAGCAAAAAAATTATTTTAATGCACATATGGATGAACAAAAGCACTAATTTTAATTAAAACATTCGAAAAAAATAATTGAAAAATACAGTTAGAATGTGGTATAATAGTAGAAATAATGCCAAATTGGATTTTGGCATCTTCTTTAGGGTACATTTAAAAATCTTATAAAAGAGCAGAGTTTTTTGCAAATACAAGTATAAATTTATTTCCCAACAGTATGTTTGCCAAAATTTTTAAAGGGGTGATATTTTGAATAATGTGTGGGGAGAATTCAGAGGTCTGACAAGTCAAATTGCTAAGATTGCAAAGATATCTAAATCCCCTAAAGATTCAGAAGATTACAAGGCTTTTCTTTATGCGCAGGAAGCAAGGGTAAAAGCAAACCTTAAAAGATTAGTTCCTATTATATTATTGTCTATTGTTTTTTCTACTTATATTTTTGTTTTAAGGTTTCATCAATACAACATAGGCTCGCAACATTCAAATATGTTTATCGGGCTTTTTGCGGTAGAGCTTGCGACACTTGTTTTATACACCGTTTTTATTGCAAAGCTTATGAATAAGCCAAAGGTGGATATAAAAAAAGGTAAACTAACTTATCTTTCGTTTTGGATTATTTTTGAAATTTGGGTTTGTTTTATAGCGGTTCTGCAGTATAAAACATATGGTCATTTGCAGCAGTGGTTTGTGTTTTTTGCATTGTCAATTGTGGTTCCGGTGTTTAATATAACTGAAACGATATCAATGCTTGTGCTTGCGGGAATTTTAGTTCAATATACAATATCAATTAGGGGGATTGGCGCCTTTAAATATCTGGTAGCGGGTATTCCATTTTTTATTATGATAGCTTTGGTTTTTCAGTCCATATATTTTAGCAGGATGAAGATTCTCATTGCACAAAGCAGGATAGAACAGCGTGGATACATTGCTGAAAAGCGAATGCAAGGTATTTTTGACGATTTGTTTGAAGAGGTTTATCAAATTAATCTTAACAAAAACGAGTTTACCCTTATCCGTAGCAAAGGTTCCTTTAAATCCTCTCATATGAAAGATAGCTACGAAAAAAGCATAGATAATATTGCAAAAACTATTCTACATCCCGATGATGCTGAGAAGTTTGCTAAAAAATTTTCTATTGATAATGTTAAAAATGAATTCAGAGAAGGAAAAGGTCAAATATACCACGAGTCAAGAAGGCTTAAAGTGAATGGTGAGTATGCTTGGACCTCAATACTTATGATTCGTGAATACACTGAAAATAAAGAAGAATTTAAGCTAATGCAATTGCTTCAAGATATAGATGATAGAAAAACTAGTGAGGTAAGGCTGAAAAATGCAGCGCAAACAGACCCTTTAACCAAGCTGTATAACAAAACAACTACACAAAAAATGATTGATAAGTATCTAGAAGGGGAGGGAGCCGGTGGTTCTCACGCCTTTATAATAATAGATTTGGATGAGTTTAAATCTATTAATGATACGCACGGTCACTTTGCCGGTGATGATGTTTTAATTCAACTCTCTAAAGAGCTTAGAAGCTATTTTCGTGAAAGTGATATTTTAGGAAGAATAGGTGGCGACGAGTTTGTCGCATTTATAAAAAATGTCCAGTCCGTTGCACTAGTTTGTGATAAGGTTCAAAGGTTGTCGGCATCTTTCAAAAAATACGGTCTTGATAATAATTATAAATACAAATTGTCCGTCAGTATGGGAATCGCAATGCATAATAAAGACGGCAAAACATATGATGAGCTTTATAAAAATGCAGACAAAGCACTTTATGAGGCAAAGCGAAACGGAAAAGACCAATATAAATTTTGCATTAAAAATGTTAGTTAATTAAATTTAAAATAAAAAATCGACACCCCCACAGCTTGTGTTGTGGGGGTGTCTTTGGCTAAACATAAAGGAGATATTATCTATAAAAAATAGTATTCAAACGCTTTAAATAATTTTTATCAAGGTTTGCGATATCATCATTTGTAATGCGAAATATCCAGTTGCCTTTTTGTGTGCCAGGGGTGTTCATTCTAGAAAATCCACTCATAGCACAAAGGTCTTGCATTGGCGCTATTGCAAGTATTGCAGGTGACCGCCAAAGAGTTTCCAAAGCACAACGGTTTGCAAGGCTGTCACGCCCGCATTTAGTCCAGTCTGAACCGCAAAATCCGCAGTATTGCAAGACATAATCCCTGTGCTTATTTGTTAATTTATAAAGAGAGCCAATAAAAGTATTATTATCGTGAGTTCCAAGATAGGCAATGGAGTCGTTTGAATAGTTGTGGGGCAAGTGCTTGTTGTCACTTTCCTCCTCAAGACCGAGCAGCATAACACGAATTCCAGGCGTTTGACTGCTTTCTAAAAGGTCGGCAACATCAGATTCAACTTTTCCAAGGTCGTCTGCAATTAAGTCTAGGTTAGGCACTTTGTTTTTAACAATGTTAAAAAGTTTTTGCCCAGGACCCTGATACCACTTGCCTTGACTTGACTTTTCAGCGTCAGCAGGAACAGACCAATATGACGCAAAAGCTCTAAAATGTGTAACTCTAATAGCATCAAAATTGTTGTTTAAAAACTCAAATCTAGATATCCACCAAGAATATCCCTCGTCCTCCAAATGGCTCCAGTTGTAAAGTGGGTTACCCCAAATTTGACCGTGCTTTGAAAAATAATCGGGAGGTGCGCCAGACACTCTAGTAGGTTTTAGCGTTTCAAAATCAACTTGAAAATAATATAAATTGCTCCACACATCAGCACTGTCCATTGATATATAAAAAGGCATATCACCAATTATCTTAATGCCCTTGCTGTTTGCATAGGTTTTTAAAACAGCCCATTGTGAATAAAAAATATATTGCGTAAATTTCCAAAAATTAATTTGATTTGTAAATAAATCATATTTTGTTTTACAATATTCATAGTCGTTATAACCTGCAGACCATTGCCACCAAGGCTTGCCATCTTGACTGTCTTTAATTGCCATATATAAAGCGTATGGTTCTACCCAAGTGTGTTTTGAAGAAAAATCGTCAATACTAGTGAGAATTGACGAGCTTGCTCTAGAAAAAGCAACTTTTAAAAGTGAAATCATTTTTTTTGATACAAAATCATAATTAATTTCCTTAAAGTCATCAGAATAAACACAGGCGTTAACTTCATCCTGAGTGACAAGCCCAAGCGCCTTAAGGTACCTAGGGTCTATAAGCAAATAATTCCCAGCAAAAGCACTGTGGCTCTTGTATGGAGAATAGAATTCATCAGTGGGGTTTAGAGGCAAAACTTGCCAATAAGAAAAGCCCAATTCGGATATTAAGTCAATAAAATCCAACGCCTCTTTGCCTAAAACGCCAACGCCAAAAGGGCCAGGAAGTGAAGATATATGCATTAAAACTCCAGAGGAACGGGTATCGACAAACATAAATAAAAATCCTTCTTTCGAGAATTAAGTATTAAATAATGTTAAAAAGGCGATTATTTTCTATAAAACATATTAAGTGTAACACATTATGTTGCTAAAATCAACAAATTTCGACAAAACATACAATACTTATCAATAAAGTTGATAGTTTTAACGCACATTGTGAATCATATAAAAGAAAATTCGAACGAATGATTTAATAGTTTGTTAACAAATTATTTTTTAATCGTAAAATTACTTTACAAAGATTTTACATAACTTTAAAAAGCATATATTTGAGAATTATAATCTATATTCAAACGCAAATAACATTATACCTACAGTGTTTATAACGATTTTTTAAAATATATTTGCAAAAAAAATACACATAAAACACCCGAGTTTTATATGCACAATATGGTAAATTTCAATAACAGTGAAAAAATACCGAGTGTTATTAACAGAATATTAATAAACAGTTAACAGTTTAGCAATAACTTTTTTTATCTCATATGTTAAAATGTGGAAGAGTTAAGAAAACAACAAAGACTCATAAAAAAAACGGAGGTGAAGTACCCATGTTTCTTACAGGTATTGCAGATGTATGGTGTAGCCTTGATGTAACCAGAACAATCGCTTATGGCTTTAAGTTTGATACTCAAACTCTAAGTGAGATTATTAGTAACCTTTTTGGATTTTTAGGTTTATAATTTTAGCTAATATTGTTTTGTTTAGATCGTCATTTTCACGGAACTTTATGTTCCGTGATTTTTTTATAAAATTTAATAATATGAATAAAATGTAAATCCTTATAAAAGCTATAGTTTACTTGCTAATTTATAAGTTAATCTTCTTGTATTTGTTGCTATAAAATGGTAGTATATTATTTGATAAAATTTTAGAAATATTCTAAAAAAACGGAGGAAAAAATATGAAAAAACACGCACTGTTAGCAGTTTTAATGGTTCTTGTGCTGGCACTTGCAGCTTGTGGCAAAGAAAGTGCTCCTACACTTGATTTTGGCGATTGTGCACAGTATGGCAAATTTGGTGATACAGTAGTTAAAGAGGACGGGGAAGAAGAACTTTTAGATCCAACTAGTTTGGATGAAAATAACGAAGATACAGCAAATAAAAATGCAGGCAAAAGTGTAGCTCCTATTGAAACAACATCAGTAGCAAAAGACGGCAGCGTAACAATTAGCTGGGAAGCAGTCTTAGGTGCAACAAGCTATGACATATATAGGTCAACTAGCCAAGATGGCAAATACTCAGAGGTTGGCTCATCAAAAACAACTAGCTATACCGATAAAAATGCACAAACTGGCAAAAAATACTTCTACAAGGTTGTAGCAATTTTTCCACAATCTAGCCAAACTGCCAGCTCATCTGGCTCTCAAGGCTCAACAGGTAAGCAGACAGGTAGCACAACAACAAGGCCGTCAACACCAGGGTTTGTAGGCAGTAGCTTGAAGTTTATAAACGGAAATAATAAAGAAACATTATTATCAAGTACGAACAATAATGCATATATAGTAAAAATTAGGTCGGAGTACTCAAAAAGAGGCTTGTCAATGCCAGATGGCAGACTTGTTTATGTTGCAATTACTGGCGACAAATACAGGCACGTGTTTCAGTTTTCAAGCACAAACACATGGAACGATACAACTTTAGAGCAGGTTCACATTTTTGTGGATGACTCAAATTACTTTAGTTTCTTTACGATGAATAACGGTTCGGAAGCGTATATGAATGCAAAAAAAGAAGCACAGTCAAAGTGGGACGCAACCCAAGCAAAAAATGAACCAGACCCTAAAAAGCGTATGAGCTATAGCGAAATGCAAGACCTATTGCTTGCAATAGCAAGGGATGAAAACTTTAGAATACTTCATGGCAAATCTTTTTCTTAATATATAGTATAGGCTTGTTGTGAAAATATAAACATTTTTGCAATAGCAAATTTATTATAAAACGAAAGTATTTGTGTAACACAAAATTGGAGGAAATATTATGAAAAAAAAGACGATAGTGTTCTTATTGTGTATTATGACTTTAATTTTTGTTGCGTGTGATAAAGACAAAGAAGAAACAAATAATATTAATACATATGACCCACTCGCAGGTCATAATGCTGACTCTGAAAATGATCCGGATGCTTGGTGGAAAAACCAGGCGTCTGATTCTGGGGCAAATAAAAGTCAAAGTCAAGAAACATCAGCCCAAAAGGGTAAAACTAATAAAACACAAAATAAGAATAATGATAAAACTACGGCAAAAAATAACACTGGCAGTGCAAAAGCAAGCAATACTACCACTAAAAAATCACAACCAAAAAATACCGAGCAAAGCCTTCCGTACAAAAAGGTGAACCAACATACAATGACTTTTTCAAACACAAACGGTGGAACAACAACGCTTACAAAAGACCCGTCAGACAAATATGTTCAAAAGGCGATTGCGATGATTGGCTCTGATGTTGGAGAGTCTGTATCAGCCTTACAGATGATGAGCATAAGCGATAGTAGTGACAAATCAGGAATTAGAGCGGTTTACATTTATTCTAGTGCAAGCGGAAAAAGTTTATCGAGCCTAAAATATGTAATTTTGCTTAAATCAGATACAAGTGCTGTTTCTTTTTTAACCTCTAATGATGGAACAGAGTATGCACCTTTTCCGTTTGCAACTAGTGGAACAGAAAAATATATGACCTATTATAGTCAATACAAAGGTAATATGGATGCGATTGATTCAGGGGCATATATAGGCATAAAAGAAAAGTTTAAACTACCGCATAATGACCCTAATGTAACAACATTTTTGTCTTGGTAAGCTTTTCAAAATAGTATATAAATCGAGGATATAAACAAATTTTTAGGAGGTCAAAATTAATGGGTGATAATAAATTATTAAAAGTTGGAATGGTTGCTGTTGCAACGGCTGCAACAACGATTGGCTCAATAATTTTAGCGGACAAATCCCTTAAAAAGCTTGTAAAAGGGGTTGTAGAATTAGAGCCATCAAAAATTCGCAAACCGGTACAAGATAATGAAATTCCAAATTTTGATAAAGAGTCTGTAGTTAGAGAGCCGTCTTTAGAACCAGCAGAAGAAATTTTGCCAAACCTTGAATATAACGACATAGCAAAGGTGATAAACAATGCAAATGCTAAAGTGGATCAGCCACAAATACAGTCAGAGCAAAGCATTGTAGAGCCACCAATAGGACCACTTGAAGAGGCAATTCCGGCACAACCTATTATAGCAAACGATGAGGTTAAAGTAACGGGTAATAACCCCTTTGCAACAGACGATTTATCCCAAGTTCCAACAATAGATGAGTTGCCAGAAATTCCTGCCCCTATCGAGTTGCCACAGCAGGAGATTGAGGAGCCAGAGAAAAAGCCAGAGGTAGAAATAACAATGGGATTGCCTTATATTGCAGGCAAACTCGAAGACCTTGAGCTAAATGAAAGTCCAAACCCAAAGGCAAAAAATGCAGTTAAAACAGAAGAGCCAAAGGCAATGCCTGTTGTTGATGAAAAAGTTGAGGTAACTACACTGCAAGAAGAGATTTCAAATCCGTTCCTTGACACAACTCTTATCGACAAAGATATAAATCAGCCAGAAGTGCAGATGGATGAATCAGTATTGATTACAAGCCCTGTAACAGATGAACCAATTGTAGCCTTGCCAATAGATGAAGATGAATCAGTGGTGGGAGATTCTCCGGTTATCGTTAGCGGACCATTTATAAATCAATCGCAAAATCTTCCAGAGCAACCAGATTTGGCACAATCGCAAGAGTCAATTGAGTTTGAAGATAATACAACTTCGGTTGAAAATGAAGAGCGCAAAATCGGCGAACCAATTATTCCAAATCATATGGAATATGGAAAGACAAAGGTTATTGGTAGCAATATCGTTTCAGACGAACCGTACAACAAAGCAATTGAAATGGTAGCAAAAGAGTATCAGGGTGTTCAAAGGGATAGACTGGTTTCAATTATGTCGCAAGACGGTGCGGGAATTGTATTTGAATTTTCAAATAGTAGAGCAAAGAATGAAGATACACTTGTAAATGTTTATTCAATTAAACCAAATGGAGACATTGTACTGCCGTCTACTCGTGAAAAAGCAGGAGCAATAGAGTTTGGAAAAACATTTATAACAGACAAGCCAGAGCTTAGCGAATTTTTTACAAGATAAAAACAAAAAATTAAACCCCTTATTGTAGTTTACCAAGATTACAATAAGGGGTTTTTATATTAAATTATAATTCTTTAGCAGTATATTGAATAGCACACGGGAAGTTCTTCGCCGTTTCTCCAAACAATCCTATTTCGTCCTTGTTCCTTTGCAAGATAAAGATTTTTGTCTGCAACCTCGATGAGTTTTTCAACAGTAAGAGAGCTGTCATACATTGCAATACCGCCACTCACGGTAACTCTACCCTTAATATCATCAGAAAGAGGCGTCGTTTCCACCTTTGAGCGAATTTGCTCTGCACGCCTAAAGGCTGCAACATCGTTTGCAGTTGGCATAACAATTATAAATTCTTCTCCGCCATACCGTGCAACAATGTCTGAACTTCTCATATTTGAACGCAAAACATTTGAAAAGGATTTCAAAACTTCGTCACCCGTTAGATGACCGTATGTGTCATTTATATTTTTGAAATGGTCAAGGTCATAAATAATTATAGAAAAAGAGTTAAGGTTTCCACTTTCAACTCTCTGTATACAATCTTCAATATATGATATTAAAAACCGTCTGTTATAAGCACCTGTTAGCATATCGTGTGTTGTTAAATCCTCAAGTTTTGTCACAAGCTTGCTTGCCTTTCTTCGCTCGGCTTCAAACCTACTTGACATAATTCTTAAAACAGAGCCAATGGCAAATCCCGTTAGCACACAGCCTAAAGCAACGATATAAAACCGCTCATCTCCTATTGTGATAAAGTGCGTTACAGTTTTTGGCTCAATGTATGACAAAATAAAGGTTGCGCAATACATTACAATTTCAATAATCAAAACAACCACAAGACGCCTACCGTTTAAAAGCAAAATAGAAATTACAATGCCGATAATAAAATATAAAGGAATAGCACTGTGAATTCCACCAGATGTTAGATAAAGCATAGGTAAAAAGACGATGTTAACGCCAACGCAAAACGCAAGAATAATATCTTGGCGGTCTTTTTCAGTCCTTGCATTGTCTACAAAAAGGTTGATAAACACAATAAAAAAGCAAGCTAAAATATAAATATATGTTCCGGCAAAAGGTAGTTTTAAAGCTATTGATAAAGCGATGTTTGCTAAAAAACCAACAAGGCATATGTAAGATGAGGAGTAGAAAAAACGGGTGTTTAGGCTCACTTTTGGCCCAAACCTTTTGTTATACCTATTGACGATATTATCAATCAACTAAAAGCCCCCTTTTTAAAAATTCCAAAGGAAATCAGTCAAAGCATACGCGGTTGCGCCCAGAGTTTTTAGCTTTATAAAGGTTAGTGTCTGCAACTTCGATAAATCTTTCATAGCTCATACCGTAGCGATAATTTCCAACGCCAAGGCTTATTGAAATACGCTCTAAAACCTCGTCGCTAAGAGTTGCGTTATATACTTTTTCTCTTATTTCTTCGGCACGGTTTATAGCTGTTTGTTTATCGGCGCCAGGAAAAACCATCAAAAATTCTTCGCCACCATATCGTGAAACAATATCATCATCACGACAGGCATTTTTGAGCAAGGTTGAAAGGTTTATCAAAACCTCGTCGCCAACGATATGCCCGTAAGTATCATTAAGTCTTTTAAAATTGTCGATGTCAATCATAACAATCGAAAGTCCAGTTCCTTTTTCCCAAGAAATTTTCATTTCAGATTGCAGATATTCTATCATAAATCTTCTGTTATAAGTAGTTGTAAGAGGGTCTTTAAAAGACATATCCTCAAGTTGTTGCGTGAGTTTTTTTACATTTTCTTTTTCTTTATAATACTGCTTAAAAATACTTTTTGATATAAAACCAATAGCAATAGATACCAAAGCAACATTAGAGCTTATAGAAAAAAACGATGCAAGTTCACTTGGCAGTGGAATTACAAAATGTGGATTAAAATATGAAAACCCAATTACAAAAATAAACCAACAAGCAGATAAAATAGCAATGATAATACCTAGAACTCCTTTAATTAAAAACAAAGAAAAGGCAATCCCGAGGGCAAAATATCCAGGTATTCCACAATTTATTCCACCCCCTGTGAAGAACATCAGGGACAGAATAATAAAATTCATAAAAACAAAGGTAAAAATCGTTATTAAATCGTGGTGATTGTTAAAATAGTTTGCAAATAAAAGCATAGTAGGAAAAAAGAAAGTAAAAACCGTGAGAATTTTTATAGCCTCTATTGACGAGCCGTCAATAAAACAGGTTGCAATTCCAGCAAGACCCGCAAAAAATCCAAACGAAAAAAGTATGTTAAAAAACCTTATTCGTATCGGTTGCTCTCGTCCTAAAAATCTTTCAGAAAATCTTTTAACTGTGTCTATTGCTTTGCTATTTCTTTTTTGAATTTTACTTTGCGGATTTGCTTGTTGTGGTTCATACAAAGCAATCACCCTTTCGTTATAAAACCAAGGAAACAAAGCGTATATTATTTATTTTCATCTTTTAGCATACAGCATTTTTTGTATTTCTTACCACTACCACAAGGGCAAAGCTCGTTTGGACCTGTACGCTCACCTTTTCTAACGGTTTTTGGTTTTTGAGCTTCGTCGCCACCACCGCTAGTGCCAGTGACTTTTGCCACCTGTTCTCTTTTAATTGCTTCGTTCTTTCTAACGACAACATTAAACATTTGAAAAACTGTGTTTTCACGAATTGACGCAGTCATTTCATCAAACATATCAAAGCTTTCAAATTTAAACATAACAACAGGGTCTTTTTGAGCATAAGCACGCAATCCAATGCCACGCTTTAGCTCTTCCATAGCATCGATATGATCCATCCACATTGTATCAACATTACGCAAAAGAACCATACGCTCAAGGTCCCTTGTAATTTCGGAAGAGAACTGCTCTTCTCTTTCGTCATATTTTTTGCGTCCACGCTCAATGAGCATTTCCTTTATTTCTTCTCGCGACATTTTATCTTTAAAATCATCAGAAGTTGTGAGCCAGCCTTGGAATTTTTCACGAAGTCCGACTATATTCCACTCTTCAAAATCAGTGCCATTAGCACAGAAAAGGTCAACAGAGTTTTCAACTGTTTCGTCAAACATTTTGAGGATAGATTGTTTGAGGTCGTCGCCCTCTAAAACCTTGTTTCTCTGCGAGTAGATAAGCTCTCTTTGCCTGCTCATAACATTATCGTACTCAAGCACATACTTACGCATTGAATAGTTTTGTGACTCAACTTTTCTTTGCGCACTTTCAATTGTGTTTGAGAGTATTTTCATTTCAATAGGCATATCTTCGTCAACATTTAGCGTTTCCATAACTCTAGACATTCTATCTCCACCAAATAGACGAAGCAAATCATCTTCCATAGAGAGATAAAAACGGCTTTCACCGGGGTCGCCTTGTCGTCCGGAACGCCCACGCAACTGGTTGTCAATACGCCTTGATTCGTGGCGCTCTGTGCCGATTATAAATAGTCCACCGGCATTGCACACATTTTCTGCTTCCTGAGAAATTTCGTTTTTAAACTTTTCTTCAAGTTGCACAAATTCTGCTCGTGCTTTCAAGATTTCTTCATTATCAGTATCAGCATAACCCATAGCCTCTGCGATAACATCTTCAGAGTACCCGTGTTTGCGAAGCTGTGATTTTGCAACAAACTCAGCGTTACCGCCAAGCACAATGTCGGTACCACGGCCTGCCATATTTGTAGCAATGGTTATAGAGCCAAATTTACCCGCCTGTGCGATAATTTCAGCCTCACGCTCGTGATTTTTTGCGTTTAAAACCTCGTGTTTTAGGCTACGCTTTTTAAGCATTTTACTTAAAAGCTCCGACTTTTCGATTGAGATAGTACCAACCAAAACGGGTTGACCTTTTTTGTGGCACTCTTCGATTTGGTCAATAACTGCGTTGAATTTTGCTTTTTCGGTTTTATATACGGAGTCTGGATGGTCAATTCTAATCATTGGTTTGTTTGTTGGAACTTCAACAGGATACAGGTTATAAATTTCAGAAAACTCGTCAGCCTCTGTCATAGCAGTACCAGTCATACCGGCAAGTTTTTCATAGAGCCTAAAATAGTTTTGGAAAGTGATAGTTGCAAGGGTTTTGCTCTCACGATGAACATTTACATTCTCTTTAGCCTCAATTGCCTGATGAAGCCCCTCGTTATATCTTCTGCCAATCATAATACGGCCAGTAAACTCATCAACAATCAAAACTTCGCCATCTTTTACAACATAGTCAATGTCACGAGTCATAACACCGTGAGATTTAATAGCTTGGTTGATGTGATGATATATTTCAGAGTTTTCAGCGTCCATAAGATTTTCTACATTAAAGAATTTTTCAGCTTTTGCAACACCAGATTGTGTAAGCGTTGCAGTCTTCGCCTTTTCATCAACAATAAAGTCGCCGTCGCCAGTGTCCTCATACTCTTCTTTTTGGTTTAGCTCGGCAACCTTAATCATAGTAAGGGTTTTTACAAAGTTGTTTGCAATTTTATAAAGCTCGGTAGACTGCGTTCCCATACCAGAGATAATAAGTGGCGTCCTAGCCTCGTCAATAAGAATAGAGTCAACCTCGTCAACGATGGCATAGAAGTGAGGACGCTGTACCTTTTCGCTCTCATACTGCACCATATTATCACGAAGATAATCAAAACCAAATTCGTTGTTAGTACCATAAGTTATGTCGGCAATATACGCCTCTCGTCTTTCCTGCGTTTCCATACCGTTAACAACAAGGCCAACAGAAAGACCAAGAAAGCGAAAAACCTTGCCCATCCATTCAGAGTCACGGCGAGCAAGATAGTCATTGACTGTAACAATGTGAACGCCCCTTCCAGAGAGAGCGTTTAAGTAAGCAGGCAAGGTTGCAACAAGAGTTTTACCCTCACCCGTTTTCATTTCAGATATACCACAATTGTGTAAAACAATACCACCAACAACTTGAACAGGGTAGTGGCGCATATTAAGAACTCTGTCAGATGCTTCAATACAAGTTGCAAAAGCCTCCGGCAAGATATCGTCTAGACTCTCACCATCGTTTAGCCGTGCTTTAAGCTTTGGGGTCATAGCTTTAAGCTCTTCGTCAGACATAGCCTTAAACTTGTCTTCAAGAACTAAAACAGAATCCTTGATTGGATTGATTTTTTTAATCTCTTTAGATGAATAATCACCAAAAATTTTTGTAAAAAGACTCATTGCAATAGTAACTCCTTTATAATGGAATAAATCTTAGATTTTAAAAAAACTACCAAAAGAGATAGCGATAAAAATATAATCACAATAAAACTATTGGTATATTTTGCACAATAAACATATTAATGCAAAATAAAAATATTTTTAGCTTTTAATAAATGCGGTATAAAACCCATAATGTTTTTAGTTTACATATAAGGTATATAATAACCGCAACGGATATTATATCATATTTAAGCTCCAAAAAGTAGTACAAAATGTAAATTATATTTGCAAGTAATAACTACTTGCGTTTATAGCGATAATATATTATAATGTCTGTACAAAACAGCTTTTAAACAGAGCAAGTTTTTATTTGGTCATACGGCGAGTGGGTCCTGTGCGGCGGAGCACCGTGAATCATGTCAGGCGGGGAACCGAGCAGCATTAAGCGTTATGCACTGCGCGCCACAGTCCGCCTGCTCGCTGTGTGACCAAGTGAAAACAACCTCTGTTTTTATTTTTTATTTTTTTAAGGGGACTAGATATGTACCAAGCTTTGTACCGCAAATGGCGTCCGCAAGTGTTTTCTGATGTTGTTGGGCAACCACACATCACAACAACGCTTATGAATGAAGTTGATAGAAACATACATTCTCATGCCTATTTATTTACAGGCTCTAGGGGTACGGGCAAAACCACCTGTGCAAAAATTTTTGCAAAAGCTGTTAACTGTTTAAACCCTCAAAATGGTGACCCGTGCAACGAGTGTGAAATATGCAAAGGTATTGACAATGGCTCTATTATGGATGTTATTGAAATTGACGCTGCTAGTAATAACGGCGTTGATAATATTCGTGATTTAAGGGAAGAGGTAAATTTTACACCTGTCAATACAAAATACAGAGTGTATATAATTGACGAGGTTCATATGCTGTCCATAGGCGCTTTTAACGCACTTTTAAAAACGCTTGAAGAACCACCGCAACACGCTAAATTTGTGCTTGCAACAACAGAGGTTCACAAAATTCCAGCAACGATAATGTCACGCTGTCAGCGATTCGACTTTCATAGAATTTCATCAAAGGATATTGCGAGTAGGCTAAGCTTTATTGCAACGCAAGAAGGGTTAGAGCTTGCACCAGATGCGGCAGTGCTGATTTCAAGGCTTGCAGACGGAGCGCTAAGAGATGCACTGTCGATACTTGACCAGTGCATTGTTAAGGGCAAAAATATTACACTAGATATTGTAAACGAGGTTGTAGGGCTTGCAGGTAGTGACTATTTGTTTTCATTGTCTAAAGCTGTAAATGAAAAAGACAGTGCAAAAGCACTTGAAACTATAGATTATTTGCACAACCATTCTTGCGATATGGAAAGATTGTGTAATGAGCTTATAAATCATTTTAGAAATTTGATGATTGTAAAAACAGTTGAAAATCCACAAAATATTATTGTATGTACAGATGAAGAATTGCATTCTCTTAGGCAAATGGCTCAGTTTTTTGATATGGACAGTGTTTTGCATACCATAGATATTTTAGGAAACACACTATCAAATCTTAGAATGGGACTTAACCGTCGTGTTGAAATGGAAATGGCGATGATAAAGCTGTGCTCATCACAAGGCACGGACAATGCGAGTTTGGCACAAAGGATTAAAAATCTTGAAAATGCAATATCCGGCAAGAATTTTAAAGCACCAAATGTGTCAGAAATACCTGCAGTTGTAACGCCTCCAGTGCCAAAACCGATGGCAAGTCAAGCGAGTGCAGCACAGCCAAAAGTGGAGGAAATGCAAAAAACTCAAAGCACAAGCAGTCAGGCAACAGTGCCAGAAGTTGATGTAAACTCACTTCCTTTCGATGTTTATGACAGTGCAAGAGAAAATCCACTTCCTTTCGATGCCGATGACAGTGCAAGAGAAAATCCATCTCCTTTCGATGTTGATGACATAAGAGAAGATACGATAAAAACAGTAGCAGAAGAAGCAAGGCAAGAAAGTTCGGTAAATCCCACACCTGTTCAAAATGTAATGCCAGAAGAGCAAAATCCCACACCTATAAAAGATGGTGAGGTTGACCCGCAAAAGTGGCTTGCAGTTATAAGGCAAACGATAAATGAGGATAAGGGACTTATCGGTGCAATTAATAATTCAACAGCTTACAAAAAAGGCGAAATGATACAGATAAAATCAAACAACATTTTGTTTAAAAAACTTATGGAGCAAGAATACCATATTAATGCAGTAAAAAAAGCAGTTAAAATTGTCTTTGGTCAAGATTTTAAAGTAGTGGTAAGCGATGGTGAAGAGCTTAGACAAAAGCAGGAAAAAAAAGAGCGACAAGACCCACTTGAAGACCTTGTAAATCACGCAAAAAATCTTGATTTTAATTTTAAAATAGAGGAGTTATAAGAATGAAAGCAAGAGTACCAAAGTCCGGCGGTGGCGCAAATATGATGAAGCAAGTTCAAAAAATGCAAGAAGAAATGGCAAGAGTACAAGCGGAGGTTGAAGAGGCAGAGTACACAGCAAGTGCCGGCGGTGGCGCAGTTGAGGTAAGTGTTAATGGCTCTCACGAAGTAAAAAGCATTAAAATAAAAGAAGAAGTAGTAGACCCAGAAGACGTTGAAATGCTTGAGGATTTGCTAATGGCATCAATTAATGAGGCTATGCGTAAGGCGACTGAAACGATGGATAGAGAAATGGGCAAAATCACAGGCGGGATGAACCTTCCAGGTATGCCGGGCTTGTTTTAATAGAGAAGTTTTTCGGAGGTATAAATGAGTTATAATATTGCAGCACTCTCAAAGCTTATTGAGCAGTTTGAAAGAATGCCCAGCATAGGTAGAAAGAGCGCACAAAGAATGGCATTTTATGTGCTTAATATGTCAAAGGACGAGGCAAAAGTCTTTGCAAATGCAATAATTGATGCACATGAAAAAATTCATCAGTGTAAAATTTGCTGCAATTTAACACAAGATGATGTTTGCACTATTTGTCAAAACAAAGCAAGGGACAATAGCGTTATTTGCGTTGTTGAAGATCCTCGTGATGTAATGGCGATTGAGCGCACGCACGAATTTGATGGAACATATCACGTTTTGCACGGAGTTATTTCACCCCTAAATGGCATTGGACCAGACCAAATTTCAATTAAGCAGTTGCTTGCCAGAATCAACACTGATGAAGTTAAAGAAGTAATAATGGCGACAAACCCAACGGTTGAGGGCGAGGCAACTGCAATGTATATTTCAAAACTGCTAAAACCTATGGGGATTGTAACAACAAGACTTGCCTATGGCGTTCCTGTAGGGGCAGATTTAGAGTATGCCGACGAGGTAACCCTATCAAGAGCAATGGAAGGAAGACGGGTAATTTAGCATAAAATGTAAATGGATACAAAACAAATTTTGCTTTATATTTATTTTTAAAAATGCGAGATATTTCCTTGTTTTTCCCTTTGACAACTTGATTTTTTATGTTATAATTTATATCCCAAATAGCTTGAAAGGATGTGATAGTGGTGGGAAAAGATGAGTTAAAAACAGTTGCACAAAATAAAAAAGCGTTCCACGACTATTTCGTTATTGAAAGCTATGAGGCAGGGATAGAGCTTTTTGGAACAGAGGTTAAGTCGATTCGACAGGGCAAAATAAACCTTAAAGATGCTTGGTGTGGTATTGATAATGGCGAAATTTTTGTTCACGGAATGCATATAAGCCCGTATGAACACGGTAATATTTTTAATAAAGACCCAATTCGTGTTCGCAAACTTTTAATGCACAAGAGTGAAATTAACCGTCTTTTTGGGCAGACTAAACAACAAGGATACACCCTAATTCCGCTGTCTGCTTATTTTAAAAAAGGTAAAGTGAAAATTCAAGTAGGCCTTTGCAAAGGTAAAAAAAGCTATGACAAGCGAGAATCTATAGCACAAAAAACAGCCCAGCGAGATGTTCAACGCGCTTTAAAAGAGCGTCAGTATTGATAAATATGGGGATGAAAGGATTTCGACGGGGGTTTTGAATCACGATAAGCGAGTAGCGGTGCGGACCCGCTTTAAACGCCGTAGTTTAGAAATAAACGACAACGAAAAAGTTTTACTCGCTGCTTAATTAAGCAGCCGTTCTGCCAAGGAGTACTGCGGCCTTGGATGGAGCGTCGATTAGCAGTAACCGTGAATATGGCTTTGCCTTGCGCCGTATCATGACTAAAAGGCTACCGTAAAAAACAGTTTGTTGCTCAACGGTTTTTGAGGGGAATCTTAAATGAACAACTACACTCGTAGAAAGTTGTGTGGATGAGCTTTCGGACGCGGTTTCGATTACCGCCATCTCCACCATAAAAGCTACAAGCCTTATAGATTAAAGGTTTGTAGCTTTTTTTATTTGTATTTACACGATTTTTATTTTAAAAAATTATTATAATATTAATAAAATGTACTTTTTATTATGATATAATAACAACCGTAAATGGTCATTATATCAACTTATGTCCTGCCTAAACGGCGACGGACAAATTATATCAAAATTACTTTTCATCAAGGTATAATAATCTAATAAAACATAGTATAATCAAAGGTTTTGATTATGTTGGAGAACACTGGATGGTTAGTTTGCACTATCTTGCGATGTCGCTTATCGCTAAAGCAAATTATAGTAGAATTAAAGATTAAAAAACACGCGTATAATTGTAATACAAAAAGGCAACTGAACAGGATGTGGAAAAATGGGGCAACAAAATATAGCAAAAGAGCCAATGAGGCGACCAAATAACAGGCCACCAGTAAAGAAAAAGTGGCGACTTAAAAAAGAATTTAAAAGAAATATGTTGTTTCTTCTGATAATATTTTTACTGTTTGCAATTGTAAAAGCGGTTGCAAATGATGTTAAAGAAAATCGAAAATCAAGTCTTGCAAACAATAATTATTCACAGCAAACGGCAAATTTACAGTCCTTAAAATGCCTTGATGATATCAAAGGCTCTAGTGTAAAAATAGAGAAGTATTTTATTTATGGTACATATCTTAATGTTGAAGGCTCTTTAGATATTCCTAACAATTATAGGGTGAAAAATGCGAGCCTTGTTTTGAGAAAAGACGATGGAAAAGAGCAAGAATATGAAATAGACTATAAAATTTATGGGCAAAAGCTTGATTTTAAAGTATCTGATAAAATAAATAGGGGCATTTATTTAGACGAGATAGGAAAAGGCGATTATTATTTGATTTTAAAGCTTTTATATGACGATAATAGCTCTCAATATTTTTCCTTTAAAAATAATACCAAATACAAAAATACACAATATTATACAGTAACAAAAAATAAATCAAACAGAAAAATCGAGATTTTTTCAGGCAATTATAAAGAAAAAAACACACCTTATTTTATGCTAAGTGTTAAAAAAAGCAAGTTGCCAGACGATGTATATGACATCGTAATTGACGCAGGTCACGGTGGAACAGACACAGGTGCATCGTATGGAAAGTATTGCGAGGCCGATATAACAATAAAATATGCAAAAGAGCTCAAAACGGCACTTGAAAAACAAGGCCTTAAAGTTAAGATGACAAGACAAGGTGATGAGGATAAAAACTCAACTGTATTTTCGGCTTTTAGTTCAGATGGTAGGGTGAATAAATCGTGCGAATCGAGGGCGAAATATTGTTTTTCTATCCATCTAAATAGTGCACAGCAAAAACTTGAAAAAGGTGGATTGCAAATTTATTGTAACGCAAATATGGATACAAGTTTTGCAGAAAATATGGCAAAAGAAATTGTAAAATCTACGGGTATGGAGTATTCGCCTATGATTGCAAGCAAGGTTGCAGACGGAGTGTATTGCCGTAATTTTTCTAAAAGTGAAATAGCAAGTTCGAGCGTATCTACAAAGTTTGAGCCATATAACATTACGCAGGATACTAATTATTATTTTATAATAAGAGAACTTGGCGGAATTGCAACAAATGCGTATATGGATGGGCGTAACCCTAAATACGGTAAAAATAATTATTATGATTCTAATGTAGGAATTGAAAGTTATTTGCTAGAAATGGGATACATTATTGTTGATAAAGATTTGGATATAATTCTAAATGAGCAAAAAAGCTATGTAAAAGCATTGGCAAAACAAATAGAAAAAGAAGTTGGAAGAAGATAATAAACCAAAAGATTGTAAAGTGTTTGTCGCCAAATTGCACTATAAAAACAAGAGTTAAAAATAAAAACATCCCCTACTGTAGAGCGAAAAATCTACAGCAGGGGGATTTTAAATGATGGGCAAAAAATATTAGTTAAAAAGCAGAAAAAGCACAAGTAAATCGTGAGGCGTGCATAGTTTAGTAGAGATAATTGAAGAGTTAAAAAGCAGATGACCTATTATATTTTTTATGCAGTTATAAACTAAAAATAAAACTGACACCGTGTAAAAACGATGTCAGTCATTAACAAATTAAAGCTATTTTGTGAAAAGCAAAGATGTTTTTTGTTTCGCTAAATAAGTGATTTTTACTCTGTCACAGGCACAAAACATCACAGGTTTATGAATGTTTCGCTTTACTAAATTTGAGCGATATCGGTTACATTTATTGTATCCGACGGAATGATATGCACACTTTCCATCAATGATTTTGCAGCATCAAGAGAGGTTAGGCAGGCCGTTCCCGCCTCGACTGCAATTCGGCGCATTTTGAATCCGTCACGATTTTCAATTCTGCCGTGGGTTGGTGTGTTTATGATTAGCGAAACGCCACCCTCGTGTAACATATCAAGAATATTTGGAGATGAGCCTGTAATTTTGTTGACAGGTTTTGCGTCTATTCCTGCGTCAAGAAGTGCTTTTTGCGTCCCCGGTGTTGCATAGATATCAAAATTTGCGTTCTTTAAATTGTTTAGAATGTTGCAAATTTCTGGTTTATCTTTATCGCACACTGTAACAATAATTTTGCCGTCCTTTGGAAGACTTACACCGCCACCGTCAAAAGCTTTGAGCAGTGCTTCGTTAACATCCTTTGAAATTCCTAAAACTTCACCAGTCGATTTCATTTCAGGGCCAAGGCTAGTGTCGGCACCAAGAATTTTTTCAAAAGAGAAAACCGGTAGTTTTATTGCATAGTAACCGCTACTTCTATAAAGCCCAGTTCCATACCCCATATCGCAAATTCTCTCCCCCAGCATTGCACGGGTTGCAAGAGATATTGCGGGAATTCCGGTAACCTTGCTAATATAAGGCACAGTTCTAGAAGAACGAGGGTTAACCTCAATTATATAAACTGTTTCATCAAGAACAATAAACTGAATATTCATCATTCCGATTATGTGAAGTGCAGACGCAAGTCTTCGTGTGTAATCAACGATTGTGTCTTGAACCTTTTGAGAAATTGTAAGTGTAGGATAAACAGAAATCGAGTCACCCGAGTGAATTCCGGCGCGGTCAATATGCTCCATTATTCCCGGTATTAAAATATCGTGCCCGTCACAAATCGCATCAACCTCAACCTCTTGACCCATCAGATATTTATCAACAAGCACGGGGTGGTCTTTAAGGTCGGGGATTGTTCGAGTTATAATTTCCATAAACTCGACAATGTCTTCGTCACAAACTGCGATTTGCATACCTTGACCGCCAAGAACATAACTTGGACGAACAAGAACAGGGTAGCCTAGAGCTTGAGCCGCAACGAGTGCTTCCTCTTCGGTAAACACGGTTTGACCCTTAGGTCTGTCAATATTACAAGCTTCAAGAATTGCGTCAAACCTTTCTCTATCCTCTGCAGCGTCAACATGGTCTGCATCTGTGCCAAGGATTTTAACGCCGAGCGAGTGCAATGTTTTTGTAAGTTTAATTGCAGTTTGACCACCAAACTGAACAATTGCACCGTCTGGCTTTTCAAGTTCTACAATGTTTTCAACATATTCAGGAATAAGTGGCTCAAAATATAGCTTGTCTGCAATATCAAAGTCGGTAGAAACTGTTTCGGGGTTGTTGTTGACTATTATTGTTTCACAGCCTGCTTTTTCAAGTGCCCAAACGCTGTGAACAGAGCAATAGTCAAACTCAATTCCTTGACCTATACGAATAGGACCAGAGCCTAGAACAAGGATTTTTTTGCGATTTGTTTTTGTTTCGACCTCATTTTCAACACCATAATCAGAGTAGTAATACGGTGTTTGCGACTCAAATTCAGCCGCACAAGTATCAACGATAGAAAAAGAAGCCCTAATATCCCACCTGTCACGCATATTTTTAACAGCGCTAGGGGTTATACCAATATTCTTAGCAATAACAGTGTCAGTAAAGCCCATCTGCTTTGCCTTTAGCATTGTTTCCTTGTTGCAAACACCACTTGCAAGTGTTTTTTCCATATCAACAATATTTTTAACACGGTTTAAAAACCACATATCAATTTTGGTAATATCGTGAATTTGTTCAAGTTCCACATTATTAAATATTGCAGCAGCCAAAACATAAAGCCTTGAACTGTCAACATTATGAAGTAGCTCTAAAAGCTCGTCCTTATCAAGACTTGTAAGCTCATCAATAAGCAAACTTTGGCGATTTTCTTCAAGCGAATGAAGAGCCTTGTGAAGCCCCGCCTCGAACGAGCGGGAAATAGCCATAACTTCGCCGGTTGCTTTCATTTGTGTACCAAGAGTCTTTTTTGCAGTGATAAATTTATCAAACGGAAACTTTGGAATTTTAACAACGCAGTAATCAAGCGCCGGCTCAAAGCTTGCGTAAGTTTTCCCAGTGACCGCATTTATTATTTCATCAAGCCCCAAACCTAGAGCAATTTTTGCAGCAACTCTAGCAATTGGGTATCCAGTAGCTTTTGATGCAAGAGCAGAAGAGCGTGAAACCCTAGGGTTTACTTCAATTACGGCGTACTGAAAAGAGTTGGGATTTAAAGCAAACTGAACATTACAGCCACCTTTTATTCCAAGCTCGTTTATAATGTTAAAAGCAGAAGAACGCAGCATTTGGTGGTCTTTGTCTGTTAGAGTTTGTGACGGAGCAACAACGATTGAGTCGCCTGTATGTACTCCAACAGGGTCAAAGTTTTCCATATTACAAACGGTAATGCAGTTGCCTTTTGAGTCACGAATAACTTCGTATTCAATCTCTTTCCAGCCAGAAATACACTTTTCAACAAGGATTTGATTTACCCTTGATAGCCTTATTCCGTTTGCGGCAATCTCACGCAATTGCTCTTCATCATAGGCAATACCGCCACCTGTTCCACCAAGCGTGTAAGCAGGCCTTACGATAATGGGGTAGCCAATTTTTGCAGAAAAATCAACAGCGTCCTTTACCGTTTCAACAACAAGAGAATCTATGCAAGGCTCACCGATACGCTCCATAGTGTCCTTAAACTCTTGCCTGTCCTCCGCCATTTTAATGGTTTTTGAAGAAATACCGATAAGGGTTACATTATTTTTTTCAAGAATACCAAGTTCCTCAAGCTCCATTGCAAGGTTGAGTCCTGTTTGACCGCCAAGTGTTGGAAGAATTGAGTCTGGTTTTTCTATTTCAATAATTTTTGTAACAGTTGGAATTGTAAGAGGCTCGATATAAACTTTGTCGGCAATGTCCTTGTCCGTCATAATTGTGGCAGGGTTTGAGTTTACAAGAACAACCTCAACGCCCTCTTCACGCAGTGAACGGCAAGCTTGTGTGCCGGCGTAGTCAAACTCGGCAGCTTGACCGATAATAATAGGGCCAGAGCCAATGACCATAACTTTTTTTATGCTTTTATCAATCATTGTGCACACCCCTTTTCAACAATTTGTAAAAATTCATCAAACAAGAAGGAAGTATCATGAGGGCCAGGAGAAGCGTCAGGATAAAACTGAACGCTAAGGATTGGTTTATCCTCGTAAACTAGCCCCTCAACAGACAGGTCATTTACATTAATACAGTTTGCCCTAGCACCGTTTGGCAAATCTTTTGAAGATACTGCAAACCCGTGATTTTGCGATGAAAGATAAGTTCTATCTTTGTCAAGAAACTTAACAGGATAACTGTTGCCCCTGTGGCCGTGTCTCATATTTTCAATTTTGCCACCTTGTGACAATGCAAGCAGTTGATGACCTAGCCCAATTGCAAAAATAGGAATTCCCGCGTTTGCAATCTCGCCAATCTCTTTTACGATATCATCACAGTTTGCAGGGTTTCCAGGACCACCGCTTAGAACAATTCCATCTGGCTTACTTTCTAAAATTTCTTTTGCACTAGTGGAGTGTGGATACTCAGTAACAATGCAATCTTTTTTTGCAAGAGAATTTGCAATATTTCGCTTTGCTCCAAAATCCATAAGGGCAATTTTATACCCGTTATTGTCAGCACCTACAATGTTTTTGTTGTTAGCGCTAACGGATTCTACAAGATTTGATGGACTAAAAGAGCTTATTTTTTCAAAAAGGCGTGGCATATCCGAAACATCATCGGTTAAAATGCCACGCATTGTTCCGCTACCACGGAGTTTTTTTACAATTGAACGGGTATCAATACCCGCAAGGCAAGGAATGCCAAATTCAACAAGAGCCTCTTCAAGGGTCATGTCGCAACGAAAATTAGAAGGATTATCACAAATTTCGTGAACAATAAAAGCACACGGTTGAAAACGAATAGATTCAAAATCTTCAGGGGTAACACCATAATTACCAATCATAGGGTAAGTCATCACAATACCCTGCCCCGCATATGACGGATCTGTTAAAATTTCTAAATAGCCAGTCATAGAGGTGTTAAAAACAATCTCACAAACTGTTTCTTTAAAAGCGCCTCTTGCTGTGCCCTCATACATTGTGCCGTCTTCAAATACTAAAAACGCAGACACTAAAGCTTCACCATGCCTTTCCAAAAATTAGACTAAAACTAACCATTTATTATAATGTATATAAATACAAGTATTGAAAAATCCTACAAAACTATAAAATCCCTCGCTACTAAAAATAAAGTTTAACACAACATTCTTCTAATTTCAACACGGATTTTATATAAAAATGAATAATAGCAAAAGTTACAATTATTGTGGTGCAAAACATTGTATCAACTGTCAAAATAACAGTTGCAACGATAATGTTAGTCAAAATAAACATAATATAGTTCAAAAAAAGATATATAGTGATATTATTGCTCTTGATTTATTAAGTGCCATAATGGTATAATTGTTTCGCCTTTTCTGCAAAGGTAAAAGTGTTTTTAAAGTGTTGTGTATGGAGGGGGACAGATATGATTTTTACAAAAATGCATGGTGCAGGTAATGACTATGTGTATGTAAATTGCTTTGAGCAAAAGCTTGATAATATAGGGCAAAAGGCAAAGCAAATCAGTGACCGCCATTTTGGAATAGGCTCAGACGGTTTGGTGCTTATCCTTCCGTCGCAGGTTGCAGATTTTAAGATGGATATGTATAACGCAGACGGCTCTCAGGGCAAAATGTGTGGCAACGCAATTAGATGTGTTGCAAAATATGTTTATGATAATAAAATGACAGATAAAAAAGAGATTGCGATTGAAACTTTGAGTGGTATTAAATATATAAAGGTAAAAACGCAAAGTGATAAGGTAACGGGTGCAACTGTTAATATGGGGCAACCAATTCTTAACGCAAAGGATATTCCAACAACCTTTGACGGTGAAATGGTTGTAAATAAAAACATAAATGTAGCCGGTGTTGATGTTTTTGTAACCTGCGTTTCTATGGGTAACCCGCATTGTGTTACCTTTGTTCCAAATGTTGACGATTTAAATCTTGAAAATATCGGCCCAGATTTTGAAAATTTTGAGGCTTTTCCTGACAGGATAAACACCGAATTTGTAGAGCTTATTGATGATAATACAATTAAAATGCGAGTGTGGGAAAGAGGCTCGGGAGAAACTCTTGCCTGCGGAACAGGAGCTTGTGCTAGTGTTGTTGCAAGCATTCTTTGTGGGCATTGCAAAAAAGATATGGATATAAAAGTGATTCTCCTTGGTGGAGAGCTTATAATTAGGTGGGACAGTGAGTCAAACAATGTGTTTATGACGGGGCCTGCCACAACAGTCTTTACAGGAGAAATTGATATATAATATTTTATAAGGAGTGGGAAAAATTGAAGATTAATGAAAACTTCTTAAAACTTCAAAGTAGCTACCTTTTTTCAACAATTGCAAAAAAGGTGAAAGAGTATAGCGACTCAAACCCAAACGCACAAATTATAAGGCTTGGTATTGGTGATGTTACAAGACCATTACCACAAGCATCAATTGACGCTATGCACAAAGCAGTGGATGAAATGGGCAACGAGAGTACTTTTCGTGGTTATCCACCAGAGCACGGTATGGACTTTATTTTAGAAAAAATAAGAGAATATGATTTTACATCAAGAGGTATTGATATAGGCGTTGATGAAATCTTTTTAAGTGATGGTGCAAAGAGCGATACTGGCAACATTGGCGACATTTTTAGCGTTGATAATGTTGTTGCAGTTTGTGACCCTATTTATCCGGTTTATGTTGACACAAATGTTATGGCTGGAAGAGCGGGCGATGTTTTGCCAAACGGTAGATGGAGCAAGTTTGTGTACCTTAATTGCACAGCTGAAAATGACTTTCTTCCAGAACTTCCAACAGAAAAAGTAGACTTGATTTATCTTTGCTTCCCAAACAACCCAACAGGAATGGCAGCAAGCAAGCAAGAGCTTAAAAAATGGGTTGATTATGCAAATAAAAATGGCAGCGTAATCCTTTATGACGCAGCTTATGAGGCTTTTATTTCTCAAGATGATTTGCCACGCAGTATCTTTGAAATTGAAGGTGCAAAGACCTGTGCTATTGAGTTTCGCAGCTTTTCAAAAACTGCCGGATTTACAGGTGTTCGTTGTGCTTATACAGTTATTCCAAAAGAGCTTATGTGTGGAGACGTTTCGATAAACAACCTTTGGGCACGCAGGCAAGCTACAAAGTTCAACGGCGTTTCTTACATCACTCAGCGTGCAGCAGAAGCAATATATAGTGATGAGGGAATGGCGCAAGTAAAGCAAAATATAGAGTATTATAGAAATAATGCAAAGGTAATTAGTGATGGATTAAAAGATGCCGGATTTACTGTTTGGGGAGCTGTAAACTCACCTTATGCGTGGTTTAAAGTGCCAGATGGTATGACATCGTGGGACTTTTTTGATGTTTTGCTTGAAAAAACACAAGTAGTAGGAACACCAGGCTCAGGCTTTGGCCCTGCTGGCGAGGGATTTTTTAGACTAACGGGCTTCGGCAGTGCGGAAAAGACGCTCGAAGCCGTTGAAAGAATAAAAAACGCAAAATTTTAATTTTGTAAATGTATTTTGGAGGATTAATTTATGCAAAAGCTTGAGATGTTGTATGAAGGAAAAGCAAAAAAAGTTTATCTAACCGATGTAGAAGATGTGTTGATTGTAGACTATAAGGACGATGCAACAGCATTTAACGGCCTTAAAAAAGGCACAATCTATGGCAAAGGCGTAATCAACAATAAGATGTCTAACTTTATGTGCAAAATGATTGAAGAGCACGGTATTGAAACACATCTTGTAGAAGAACTTAGCGATAGAGAAACAGCAGTAAAAAAAGTAGAGATTATTCCGCTTGAAGTTATTGTCCGCAATAGAGCTGCAGGCTCAATGGCAAAAAGACTTGGTCTTAAAGAGGGTCAAGAGCTACTTTGCCCTGTTGTTGAATTTTCATACAAAGACGATTCGTTGGGCGACCCAATGATAAACGACTCTCATGCTCTTGCTTGTGGTTTTGCAACCAAGGAAGAAATAGATGCAGTTAAAAATATGGCAGTTAAAATTAATGAAATAATGAAAGAGTACTTAGCTACAAAAAATGTTGAGCTAATCGACTTTAAGGTTGAGTTTGGTCGCTATAAAGACAGAGTAATTTTAGCCGACGAAATTTCACCGGATACTTGCCGTTTTTGGGATATGGATACAAAAGAAAAGCTTGACAAAGACCGTTTCCGTAGGGATATGGGCAGTGTTGAAGAAGCATACGAAGAAATGGCAAAAAGGCTCGGTCTTAAATAAAAACTAATAATACTTTATATTTTTCTGGGGTGGTACTGTGCTATATACGGATGTTCCGTTTGATACATTGCACGAAGAGTGCGGAGTTTTTGGAATATACGGTGACGATTTGATAAAACCTGCAATGGCAACTTACCTTGGACTTTATGCGTTACAGCACAGGGGTCAAGGGAGCTGTGGAATAGCAGTTAGTGATATGGGAGTAATAACAAGCCAAAAAGGCAAAGGGCTAGTGGGAGAGGTCTTTAACGACGATATTCTAGATTCTCTTAAAGGGCAAATTGCGATAGGCCATGTTAGATACCCAGTGTCAGGAGAAAATGTATCCCAAAATGCACAACCACTTTTAATAGGCCATAGAAATGGCAGAATTGCAATAGCGCACAACGGTAGCCTTACAAACGCCGATGATATAAGACAAGAGTTATCTCAGCACGGGGCAATGTTTCACACAACCGTTGATTCAGAAGTTATTGCACAGGTAATAGCACAGGAGCGAATAAATTCACCGAGCATTGAGGTTGCAGTGCAAAGAGCAACAAAAAGGCTAAAAGGAGCATACTCATTTGTTGTAATTAGTCCAACAAAGCTTATAGCCGCAAGGGACCCTAACGGTTTTCGTCCTTTGACTTTGGGCAAAAAGGGCAACTCGTATGTAGTAGCGTCTGAGACTTGTGCGCTTGACTCTGTTGGTGCAGACTTTGTTCGTGATATTGAGCCAGGTGAAGTTATAGCAATTAATTCTAAAGGGATAAAGAGCCTTAAAGAAAATTGCAGTGGCAAACGCAATATTTGTATGTTTGAGTATATTTATTTTGCAAGACCTGATAGCATAATTGACTCAATACCTGTTCACGAGGCAAGGCTCAAGGCAGGGCAATTATTAGCACAACAAGACCCCGTTGATGCAGACCTTGTAATTGGTGTGCCCGATTCAGGACTTGATGCTGCAATAGGCTATGCAAATGAGAGCGGAATTCCTTATGGTATAGGGTTTACACGCAACAACTATGTGGGCAGAACATTTATAAAGCCCAATCAAAGTGAGCGAATGACAAGCATAGGAATTAAACTAAATGTTTTAAAACAAGTAGTTGAAGGCAAGCGAATAATAATGGTGGATGATTCAATAGTTAGAGGCTCTACTAGTGCAAACATTATAAAGGCGCTTAAAAATGCGGGTGCAACCCAAGTTCACGTTAGAATTAGCTCGCCAACACTTCATTATCCGTGCTATTTTGGAACAGATATTCCAACCCGTGAAGAGCTTACATCAAATCATAACTCAGTTGAGCAATTGTGCAAGCTAATCGGGGCAGATAGTTTAAGTTTTTTAAGCAAAGATTGCTTAGGCAAGCTTATAGATACAGATAAAAAGACATATTGTGATGCCTGTTTTACAGGAGATTATCCAATAGAGATAGGGAGAGGAACTACAAAAGATGGCTAAAGATATTTATGAGAGTCCCCTTAATTCACGCTATTCAAGTGCTGAGATGAAATACATATTTTCGCCCGATTTTAAATTTAGAACATGGCGAAAGCTTTGGATAGCTCTAGCAGAATCAGAGCAAGAGCTAGGCCTTAACATTACTGATGAGCAGATTGAGGAGCTTAAAGAGTACAAGGATGATATAAATTACGAGGTTGCTGCAAAGCACGAAAAACTTGTTCGCCACGATGTTATGGCACACGTTCACGCATATGGCGAGCAGTGCCCAAAGGCAAAGCCAATTATCCATTTGGGTGCAACATCTTGCTATGTTGGCGACAATACAGATATAATAACAATGACACAAGGACTCACCCTTGTACAAAAGAAACTCGTAAATCTTTTAGACAGACTTTCCGAATTTGCAGTAGAATACAAAGATTTGCCTTGCCTTGGATTTACACATTTTCAGCCGGCACAGCCTACAACAGTTGGCAAAAGGGCAAGCCTTTGGTTGCAAGATTTGTTGCTTGATTTTTCTGCGGTTGAATATCAGCTAAGCTGTATGAAACTTCTAGGCTCAAAGGGCACAACAGGAACACAAGCAAGCTTTGTAGAGCTTTTTGATGGCGACGAGGAAAAGATAAAACAACTTGATAAAAAAATTGCCAACAAAATGGGATTTACAGATTGCTTTGCAGTCTCTGGCCAAACATATCCAAGAAAGTTGGATTACCAAGTTCTTGCAACGCTTAGCGGAATTGCACAGTCGGCTTCAAAATTCTCGAACGATTTGCGTCTTTTGCAACACTTAAAAGAAGTTGAAGAGCCTTTTGAAAAAAATCAAATTGGTTCATCTGCAATGGCATATAAACGCAATCCAATGAGAAGCGAGAGAATAACATCTCTTTCAAGATATGTTATTGCAAATGCTCAAAACCCAGCAATGACAGCATCTACACAGTGGTTTGAGAGAACTCTTGATGACTCAGCAAACAAGAGAATTAGTGTAGCAGAGTCATTCCTTGCTATTGATGCAGTGCTAGAGCTTTATATAAATGTAGTAACAGGGCTTGTAGTTTATCCAAAAATTATTGAAAAGCGCTTGATGTCTGAGCTACCTTTTATGGCGACCGAAAATATTATGATGACAGCCGTAAAAAAAGGTGGGGACAGGCAAGAGCTACACGAAAAAATCCGTGTTCATTCAATGGAAGCAGGCAAGGTCGTTAAAGAGCAAGGTGGGGAAAACGACTTGCTAGAAAGAATAGCGGCAGACGACTCCTTTGGAATGACAATAAACGAACTAAAAGCAGTTATGAAACCATCAAACTTTGTTGGCAGAGCGCCAATGCAAACTCTAGAGTTTGTAGAAGAGCAGATAAAGCCAATTTTAGAAAAGTATGACCACTTGCTTGGAATAGATATTGAAATAAATGTTTAATCAAAAAATACATCTTTTTGTAAAAATATTCGGAGGTGCTTTAGTTGGTTAGAGCAATTGTAGGAGCAAACTGGGGAGACGAGGGTAAGGGTAAAATCACTGATTTACTTGCAACTTCGTCCGATGTTATCATTCGCTTTCAGGGCGGTGCAAACGCAGGCCACACCATTATAAATGAATATGGCAAGCTTTCACTTCACCTTATGCCTTCTGGAATTTGCAGCCCAAATACTGTAAATATTATCGGAAACGGCGTGGCGCTGGATATTAACAAGTTTGTAGACGAGTTAAATTCAATTAAAGAAAAAGGCGTTCCAGACCCACAAGTTATGGTGTCTGAGCGTGCACAAATTGTAATGCCATATCATGTTTTGTTTGACGAATATGAAGAAGAGCGCTTGGGCGACAAAAAATTTGGCTCAACAAAATCAGGCATCGCTCCATTTTATTCAGATAAATATGCAAAAATAGGTTTTCAGGTTTGTGAGCTTTATGATGATGAATATCTCAAAGAAAAGATTGAAAATGTATGCGAAGTAAAAAATCTTATGCTTGAGCATATTTATAACAAACCACCAATTGATACCGACGAACTTTTTAACACATTAGTAGAGTATAGAGAATTGATTAGACCATATGTTGCCGACACTACAGCATATGTAAGGCAAGCAATAAAAGACGGCAAAAAAGTGTTGCTTGAGGGTCAGCTAGGCTCACTTCGTGACCCAGATGCAGGAATTTATCCAATGACAACATCATCATCAACACTCGCAGGATATGGCACTGTTGGAGCGGGAATCCCTCCTTATGAAATAAATGAGATTATCGCAGTTACAAAATCATATTCAAGCTGTGTTGGTACAGGTGCATTTGTAAGCGAAATTTTTGGCGAAGAAGCACACCTAATGCGTGAAAACGGTGGCGACGCCGGTGAATATGGTGCAACAACAGGCAGACCTCGCCGTATGGGCTGGTTCGATTGCGTTGCAACTCGTTATGGCTGTGCGTGCCAAGGAGCAACACAAGCAGTGCTTACAGCTCTTGATTGTCTGTCATATCTTGACGAAATTAAGGTATGCGTAGGCTATGAAATTGACGGAGAGGTAACAAGAGATTTCCCAGTTACTCCAAAGCTTGAAAAGGCAAAACCAGTGCTAAAAACCTTTAAAGGTTGGAAAACGGATATCAGGGGAATTAGAGAGTTCGATAAGCTTCCAGTAGAAACACAAGAGTACATTAAGTTTATTGAAAAAGAAATAGAAGTTCCAATTAAGATGGTTACCAATGGACCAAAAAGAGAAGAAATAATACTTAGATAACAAGGGGTTTTCTGTTTATGCATGAGTCAATATTGGTACTTGATTTTGGAGGGCAATACAATCAACTTGTTGCCCGCAAAGTCAGAGAGCAAAATGTTTTAGCACAGGTTTTACCATTCACAACACCTATAGAAAAAATAAAAGAAAAAGGATACAAGGGTATAATTTTTACAGGCGGTCAAAGGAGCGTTCGTGATGAAAACTCTCCACGATATGTAGCCGAAATTTTAAACCTAGGTATCCCAGTGCTTGGCATTGGCTATGGCGCACAATTAATTGCTAGTTTAGAGCATGGTGAAATACAAAGCGTTAGCAATGAATGTGGAAATGTCGATGTAAGCATACAAAAAAGCAAGCTTTTTAAAGATGTTCCATCACAAATTAGCTGTTATGTAAATTATAGCGAGCACACAGTTAATGCTCCAAATGGCTATAAAGTAACGGCAACAACAAAGGCTTGTCCTTGTGTAGCGATGGAAAGTGAGCAAAAAAATGTTTTTGCTATTCAGTTTCATCCAGAGGTAACAGGAACAGAATACGGCGATCAGATTCTCAAAAACTTCCTTTTTGAAATTTGTGGATGCTCTGGCGACTGGGTTATGGCGGATTTTGTCAATGATTCTATAGAGAAATATAAAAGTGAGTTGTCAGACAGTAAGGTGCTTTGTGCCTTGTCTGGTGGTGTTGATAGTTCAGTTGCTGCAGTTATGCTGCATAAGGCAATTGGCAAGAATTTGACCTGTATTTTTGTAGACCATGGACTTTTGCGTAAAGATGAGGGCGACACCGTAGAGCAGGTGTTCAAACAGCAGTTTGATATGAATCTAATCAGAGTAAATGCTCAGGATAGATTTTTAGGCAAGCTTGCAGGTGTAACCGACCCCGAGAAAAAGCGTAAAATCATTGGAGAAGAATTTATAAGAGTCTTTGAAGAAGAGTCGTCAAAGCTTGGCAAAATGGATTATTTGGTGCAAGGCACAATTTATCCGGATATTATCGAGAGCGGTGTGGGCGACAATGCAGTAATCAAAAGTCACCACAATGTTGGAGGGCTTCCAGAAGACATTGATTTTAAAGGCATTGTTGAACCACTTAGAGATTTGTTCAAAGATGAGGTAAGAAAAGCGGGAATAGAGCTTGGAATTCCTGAAAATCTTGTTTGGCGCCAGCCGTTCCCAGGACCCGGACTTGCAGTTAGAGTTATGGGAGGAATAACAAAGGATAGGCTTGATATTCTTCGTGAGGCAGATGCGATTTTTAGAGAAGAAGTTGCAAATGCAGGGCTTGAAAAAGAAATAGGTCAGTATTTTGCAGTGCTAACAGACATAAAAAGCGTCGGCGTAAAAAATGATGCAAGAACTTATGACTATACAGTAGCACTGCGTGCAGTAATAACATCAGACTTTATGACTGCGCAGTGGGCTCAAATCCCATACGAAATACTAGCAAAAACATCAACCCGCATCACAAGTGAAGTAGAGCATATAAATAGAGTCGTGTACGATATAACATCAAAACCCCCCGCAACGATAGAGTGGGAATAATATTTTGAAGTCAAAAAAGCCTGTAATCATGCGGGTTTTCGGGGTTTAACCACCCCTTTTGGCAACAAAATGGCAACATAAATTATAAAAAGATAAACAGGTAACTGATTTTTTGAAAATCGGTTACCTGTTTTTTGCGTTTTATAGAGTTGTAATCGTTAAAGGCTTGAGTAGGTTAGGCAGAAATTACTCATTCTCACTAAAATCTATATCAATAATTTCTTCATCTCCTTTAACGGAAACATCTCCTTCAACAAACCATTTATAAGCCCTATCAGCAATTATTTTAGTTTCTGCGAAATCTAAAGTACCACCTACTACTGAACCAACAGCAGGAATTGCTTTTCCTAAATTAATGATGCCTTTTGAGCCAGCTTTAGTGATAAATCTAAATCCTACTTTTTGATTGATTTTGGTTAGTACTTTCCCCGGTATTTTATTTACTAAACCTTGGGCGAATTTCATACCAAATTTTATGCCACCTTGTTTCAAAATAGCATTGACAGATACACCAGCTAAACAAGCATATACAAAGGTTTGTGTTTGATCACTATGTAATTCATGTCCTGAGATATATGCACAACACGCTATCATACGCATTTGAACATAAATAATACTGCTAAGATTTGCAGGGATAGTTACTGGCATTGTTATAAATCCACCAAAACCAGTAATAAATCCTGATGTAGTACATTTAAGGATTTGATTTTTGAGCATAGCTTTAATTGCTTTTTCTTTTGTAGGATATTTTTCCATATACTCATTAGCTAATTCTTCCACTGATTGGCTTACTAAAGGTATACCATCTACAGCTTTTAAATAACAAGAATCTAACATTTTCATTATATCTTCTTGAGAAATCAAAGGATGTTTATTATCTTTGCTCATAACTCATTCCTCCTCACTAAAATCTAAATTAGGAGGCATTTTTACCCACAAGGAGGAAGAAGTTACATCTTCCATCTTTTCACCCCTACGATGAGCCTCAAGCCTAGCAGTTGTTTCATCTACAAGAGCTTTTGGATAGTTATAACGCCATTGGTCATATTCCTCTTTTGTAATTTCGCCATTCTTCAGTTTTTCAGCTTGCTCTTGCCAAGCTGAAAACATATCAAACATTGTAAGATAGTTTGTTCCCATACCTTTATCAAGGCGTATGCAAAGCTCATCATCAAGTTTACCAATACGGAAACCGTATAAATCCTCAAGAGTAAACAGAGTGTGCATTAATCCGTTGTAGCTGTCAATATCCGGCACAGTCAAAGCACTTGTAGAAACACCGAATATATTTGCAAGGTTGTTTGTTAAATCAGCCTTAGGCGTTCTACTTCCGGATTCATACTGTGCCATACGAATGTCAGCGGTTTTCTCCGGAAAGCCCACCTGCATACCGAGATATTTTTGAGTCATACCTCTTAAATTTCTGAAAAAACGAATTCTCTCGCCGATAGCCATACTATAGCTCCTCTCACTTTACTATTAAATATCATAGCATAACAAGTTAAGCGATGTCAAGCAACATAAAACAAAAAAGTTTAATATTTTCGTGAAAACCACTTGACATAACGGAATATGTTTAGTATAATCATTAAACAAATAGCGTTAAGTCTATTTGTAAAAACTGAATATCCGTCATACATCACGGTAATGGTGTATCCGCTCGGGCAAATCGGAATGCGGTCAGAAAGTATCCGACAATAAATAAGAAAATTATATCTAAAACAGAAAGGGGTGATGAAATGGAAAGTGCAAGCTTTATGAAAGTAGATGAGGTGGCGCAGGAATTGGGTGTTTCCAAATCCTATGCTTACAAAATCGTCCAAAAGCTCAATGCCGAGTTAGCCGAAAAAGGCTATATGGTGATTTCTGGAAGAGTAAACAAACAATATTTTATGGAACGCACCTGTTACGGTGCCGACAAGAAAGAGAGGTAAATTTATGGCAGTATATAAAGAAGAAAAAACAAATACTTGGCGAGTTCTCTATCGCTATACCGATTGGAATGGCGAACGAAAGCAATCACAAAAACGTGGATTCAAAACAAAACGTGAGGCTCAGGCGTGGGAAAGAGAACAGCTTAATAAGCTTGGTGGAGATTTGGATATGAATTTCAAGAGTTTTGTTGAACATTACTCTGAAGATATGCAGACTCGACTTAAAGAAAATACCTGGGAAACCAAGAAACATATTATTGATAAAAAGCTTGTTCCATATTTCGGTAAGCTGAAAATGTGCAACATAACGGCACAGCAAATTATCACTTGGCAAAATGAACTTATCAATTACAGGGACGATAAAGGCAAGCCTTATTCGCCGGTGTATTTGAAAACAATTCACAATCAGTTGTCTGCAATCTTTAACCACGCAGTTAGGTACTATAATTTGAAAGAAAATCCTTGCCAAAAAGCAGGAAGTATGGGCAAAAAGAAAAATCGTGAAATGCTCTTTTGGACAAAAGACGAATATCTTAAATTTGCCGATGTGATGATGGATAAGCCTTTATCCTATTACGCTTTTGAAATGCTCTATTGGACGGGTATTCGTGAGGGCGAGTTGTTGGCGTTAACGCCTGCGGATTTCGATTTTGAAAAGCAGACTGTCACAATTAACAAGTCTTTTCAGCACTTGAATGGCAGAGATATTATAACTTCGCCGAAAACAGAAAAGAGCAACAGGACAATCAAACTGCCGAACTTTCTTTGCGATGAAATACTGGACTATTTGAAAATGCTCTATGATGTAGGCTTAGAAGACAGAATGTTCCCTGTTACAAAAAGTTATTTATACAGAGAAATGGAACGAGGTTCTAAACAAGCCGGTATTAAAAGAATTCGTATTCACGATATTCGTCACAGTCACGTCAGTTTGCTGATTGATATGGGATTTTCTGCAACAGCTATTGCAGACCGAGTGGGACACGAAAGCATAGATATTACTTATAACTATGCACACTTGTTCCCCTCAAAGCAGACTGAAATGGCGGAAAAATTAGATATGGAAAGGGGTAAATAATTATGTCACTGAAAAACAAAGATGAACACAACCGTTGGAGAAACAAGACTGTGGCT
>CAZEKQ010000013.1:0-39563 GCA_964512735.1 uncultured Eubacteriales bacterium
ATTCTACGATAGTCCTTTTTTATTACTGTCTTTTAACTGGGGTGCGGTCTAAAAGTTAATGCAGGTGCTTTTTATATTATGATAGTTCGTTTTTTAAACTTCTATAAAAAAGACTTTGAATTTCGTCTTGCGGCTCACAATTGTTATACAATACGTTATAAACTGAAGTGCATATAGGCATATCGACTTTGTATCTTTCTTTTAAAGTCATTAGAGCTTGTGCGGTATAATAGCCTTCTGCAAGCTTTTCAAAGCTTTCTCCTTTTACATACGCTTCCCCAAATTTCCGATTATTACTAAACTGCGAAAAAACAGTAGCCTCATAGTCGCCCAAATGACAAAGACCATAGGCAGAAAGCTCGTTACCACCCATTGCAACAACAAGCTTTGAAACCTCCTTTGTACCACGGGACATCAAAGCTCCCTTTAACGTTGTCAGGTTTAGCCCATCAAGGATTCCTGCAGCAATTCCAATAACATTTTTTGCAGCACCACCAATTTCGCTACCAATTACATCATTGCCATAATAAAATCGAATAAGGTCGCTAGAAAATTGATTTACGAGCATTTCTTTTGCATATGTATCGTCACTGTCAATAACCATACAATTTGGAGTCCCACTATAAAATTCTTGAACATGTCCGGGTCCCAACCACACGCAAACACTATTTGATTTGTCGACACTTTCTTTTACAATCTCAGATAGCCTTTTTCCGCTAGATATTTCTATTCCTTTCATACACAAAACAATAGTTTTGTTACGAATGTTTAATCGGGCAATTTGTTTCATAAGAGCTGAGAGATTTTGCGAATTAATTGAAATAACAATTATTTCAGAGTTTGCCATAGAGTCAAGCTTGCTTGATAAAACAATTGACTCAGGTAGTTTTATCAAATCGCTCTGACGAGTTTGTTTGAATTGTTGCATTTTTTTTGAACTCTCACGGCCATAAAGGGTGACATTGTTTCCTATTTCATCAAGATACCAAGCGATAAAAGAACCCCATCTTCCACAACCTATAACAGTGATTTCCATTATAAATATCTCCTTTAAGGATAATTTAGAAAAATGCTATTAAAATATAATAACCCACATTTTTCGATATTACAACAAACTTTAAATAAACAATTTGTTAATATTTTATAAATTTATGTAGTTAAGTTGAAAATATGCTTTAAAAATGATAAAATATCATAGGTATTTTGAGAGTTTATGTATATTTTAATTGTATGATATTTATTTGCTTTGAATAGCATTTAGTTTGATAAAAATATATTGGATGGGAATAGATGATATGTCGATTTTACTTACCGGCGGAGCAGGGTACATAGGTAGCTATTTTTATGCTTGCTTAGAATTGACATAAATAGATAATAGATGTAAAATGTCTATTATTAAATAAAGACTATAGTTAAAAATAGTACTGAGGGCAAGGGGAAACTATGGAAAATAAAAAGAATAGCAAAGGCTCGAATCAATCGCCAAGCAAAAATAAAGCTAAAAAATCAAAGGGCAATCCAACCTCTAAAAAAACGGCTGGAAAAAATGTTGGTAACAAAAACATAAATAATCAGGCGAAAAACACCTCGAAAAGTACAAAGCAAAGAGCGAGTGCAAACACTAGCCAAAAAGCTAACAAAGCGAATGAAAATACAATAGGGCTTGAAAAATATAGTAAATATATCGAGGAGCATAATCCGTCTGAAAACAAGTTGCCTAGAGCTAAAAACAATTCAGAGATGAAGGATATTTTTAGTGATTCTTCAATGCGCTCGGGTAAAAAACCTAACAAGTTTAAGCAATCGGGGGTTTATAAAAAATGGAAATCACTGGAGAAATGGAAGCGTACAACGATTATTGTTGTTGCGATTATTTTTTTAATTCTCGGAATAGCTTACTCTGCAATTTTTGGAATTCTTAGTGGATTTAAAGGCGAAAAACTGAACAAAAAGGACCTAGGTATTTCTGATGGCAGTGCCTATAAAAACAGTGATTATGTAAACATTGCTGTTTTTGGTCTGGATACTAGGTCTAGTGAATCTTTTAGCGGACGCTCGGATTCAATAATAATTGCAAGTGTTAACAAAAAGAACGGAAAAATTAAATTAACATCAATACTTAGGGATTCTTATGTTGCAATTGACGGATATCCAAATCAAAAAATTACCCACGCATATGCATTGGGCGGGGCAAAGCTTGCGGTAAAAACACTTAACCAAAACTACAATATGAATATTGAAGATTATGTTTCTTTTAACTTCGCAAAGCTTGCAGGACTCATTGACCTTACCGGTGGAATAGATATAGAAATAACTGAGGCAGAGCGCCGTGAAATGAATAAGGTGGGTTCTGATGATGGTAGAAAATATGCAAAAGTACAATCATCTGGCAGGGTGCATTTAAACGGAATACAGGCAGTAACATATTCAAGAATAAGAGGTTCTGATTCTGATATAGCAAGAGCAGAAAGGCAAAGAAAAGTAATAACTTGCCTTGTTGATAATGTAAAAAGTATGGGGCTTACAAAATATGATAATTTTATAAAAGAGGCAATGAAGTTTTGTGAAACATCATTGTCCACAACAGAAATACTATCATTTACCCCTATGCTCTCAAAACCAATTACAATAGAAACACTTGTGATACCAGGAGAAAAGACAAAAGCAATAGGTGGAATGTATAACGGCGCTTGGGTGTGGAGATATGATTTAGGTCTTGCATCTAATGAGATTCATAGATTTATTTATGGCGAAATAGCAACAACAGTTGCTCCAACTACAACTACAGCAACCTCAAGGATAACACAAAAACCCACCACGACAAGAGATTCAACAAGCGTAACTCATAACACAAGTGTGTGGTCTACAACCACAACAGTACCAACGACAGTTAAAAGCACTACGACTACAACAACTGGTGAAAGCACGGAATCCACAGGCAAAACACAAGATTCATCAACAACTAAAGTAACCGAGTCTACAAAACCTGTGAAACCAACACAAGAGCCAGAAACACAAGGAGATTAAAATTTTATAGTTAACATATGATAGTCATCCCCGTAATCAATATTGGTTACGGGATTTATTTTTTAAAAAATCAGGATGATTAAAATATAAAGTGTTTAAATCATAATCATACTAAAAAGTTTATAAGATTTAATATAGGGGTGTGATTATGAATATTGACTTAAATAAAATAAAAATAAGTGAGCATAATGATTTTGAAAAAGTGGTTAAAAATGCGATTTTGCTTTCACTTTTAGATAGTGAAAAAATAACGAAAGAGCAGTTTGACTTTTGCACAAATGCTATAAATTGTGCATTTTCTAAAGATGGCAAGGAGGCACGATAAAGTTGAAACGGGTAGTTGCTTATTGCAGGGTTTCAACGGATAATGAAAATCAAAACAATTCTCTTGAAAATCAAAAAAGATATTTTTCAGACTACATAAAATCAAACAACAACTGGGAACTTGTAGAAATTTATGTTGATGAAGGGATAACGGGGACATCTACCAAAAAAAGAAAAGACTTTAACAGAATGATAGATGATGCTGGAAATAATAAATTTGATATGATAATAACAAAGGAAATAAGTCGTTTTGCCAGAAACACACTTGACAGTATTTTTTACACTAGAATGTTAAAGGACTTAGGCATTGGTGTTGTTTTTGTAAATGATAATATCAATACTCTTGATTGTGATGCAGAGCTTAGGCTTACAATAATGTCATCTATAGCGCAAGAAGAAAGCCGAAAGATTTCTCAGCGTGTAAAATGGGGACAAAAGCGTAGTATGGAACAGGGGGTAGTTTTTGGCAGAGATATGCTAGGGTATGATGTGAAAAATGGTAATCTTATTATAAATGAAGATGGCGCAAAAACTGTTAGATTGATTTTTCATAAATACACAAACGAGGGAAAGGGCACGCATACGATAGCAAGAGAGCTTAGAGAAGAGGGGGTAAAAACCTCAACATATATGAAACAGTGGTCAAACACTGTTATTTTGCGTGTTTTGAAAAATGAAAAATATTGTGGCGATTTGGTACAAAAAAAGACATATACACCTAGCTATTTAAATCACGAGAAAAAGTATAATAATGGTGAAGAAGATTTTATAATTATTCGTAATCATCACGAGCCTATTATAAGCAGAGAAATGTTTGAAAAAACTCAACAAGAGTTAAAAAGGCGTTCACCGTCGAGCGTTGATAAGTCAAAATACTCGAATAGATATTGCTTTTCAGGAAAAATAAAATGTGCAAACTGCAAAAGTTCTTATGTTGCAAGAACAAAGAAAAAGGATGGAGAAATAGTTTATAAATACTGGAGATGTTTTGAAAATACTAAAAATGGAAGAAAACGCATAGACGCACAAGGCAACATAGTAGGTTGCGATAACAAATCAGTAAACGAAAATGATATAAAAAATGCACTTAAACTTGTAATTAAAAACATAGTAGTAGATAAGGAAAAAACGATTGATGATTTGTGCAGTTTAATTAAAAAGTCAATGATAGACAATAATAGTGATAATGCTTTAAAACAACTAGAAAACAAAATTTTTTATGTAAGTCAAAAAAGGCAACAGGTTATAGAATTATATCTAAATAAAGAAATCACAAAACTTGATATGCAAGTTCTGCTTGAAAAATATGATGCAGAAATATCAAATCTCAAAAGAGAACATTATAAAGCTAAAGAAAATGTAGAGAATAATAACGAAAAACTGCTGTTTAATGAAATTGAAGATATCGTTAAATGTCTGTTAAATGGTGAAAGGTGGGACGATATTTTTTATAGAAACATCATTGATAAGATAATTGTTTATGAAAATAGGCAGATAGAAATAATGCTAAATGGATTTTATAAAGATGATGTAGTTTTGTTATTGGATAAAACATATAGTGATAAATAAACAAAAGCACGAAGAGCGGTTGCCCTTTGTGCTTTTTAGTTTAGAATTTTAAATTGAATTTTTATAGAAATTAGAACATAGAAATGTCAAAATTATCGCTTTCTTTTTCGTTACTGTACTCGTGTGTTTCGTCATCAAGGTTTATATACATATTATGTTGTGAATCTCTCTTGAGTCTAAATTTTGCAACCTCATCACGCAGTGCAATAGCTTGTGATGACATTTCTTCACTGGCGGCAGAGTTTTCTTCTGAAGTTGCCGCATTGGTTTGAACAACGCTTGAAATCTGAGAAAGACCTTCTTGAATTTGGTTAATTGCATCGGTTTGCTGGTCGGAGGCTTGCTCAACATTTCCAATATTTTTGATAACAGCTGATATATCGTTTACTGCATCGTGAATTATTTGTGCTGTTTGATTTGTAATTTTTGATCCATTTTCTACAGTAACAACGGAGTTTTCAATTAAATCAGCCGTTTCTTTTGCAGCTTCTGATGACTTTGCAGCAAGGTTTCTAACTTCGTCAGCAACAACGGCAAATCCTTTTCCGGCAGCTCCGGCACGGGCAGCCTCAATTGCAGCATTAAGTGCTAAAATGTTAGTTTGGAATGCAATATCTTCTATTGTTCTTGTGATATCTGCAATATGATTTGAGGATGTGTTTATTTCATCCATAGCCTTTATAAGCTCGGCCATCTGAGCGTTGCCTTCGTTTAGTCGTTCGCCTGCCTTGCTAAGATCGTCTGTGGTGCTTCTTACTTGCTTTGAGTTTTCTTTTGCTTGGTTTGCAACTTCAATTACAGAGGCGTTAATAATCGTAGGCGGTCAGCTCGATTTTGGTTTCTCTGTTTCTCGCCAAGCTCTGCCACCTCCTTTGAGAACTGTTCATACGCTGCGGCAACCTTGCCGCCTTTGTCATAGGCGAAAATGCTTTTACCCTCTGTGGTTGCTTCCACCGCACGGATAGAATGAGGTATCTCGGTGTCAAACACCTTGATTTTCTGACCGTAGGCACTCTTGACCGTCGCCGTGATTTCTTTTGAAATGTTGGTACGGGGCATAACCATTGTCATTAAGATACCGTCAATTCTGAGTTTGGGATTGATTTGCCGCTTGACCATTGACACGGAGCGAAGCAACAGCTCCAAGCCTTTTGCAGAAAGATAGTGGGGCTGTGTCGGGATAATCACGCTGTCAGCCGCCGCCAATGCGTTAATGGTTATCATACCCAAACTCGGCATACAGTCGATAAGCACATAATCGTAGTTTTTCTTAACCTCATTCACATAGGTTTTCAAAACACGCTCACGGCTCATCGCATTGATTAGCCTTACTTCAAAGCCCGATAACTCAATGTTTGACGGGAGCAGGTCAACGCCCTCGCTGTGGGATAAAATTCCTTGCGAAACATCAAAAGATTTATCGTCTATGATGTTCTGCATGATTGTGGAGAGCGTAATGGGTAAATCGTCTGGTCGGCTGTACCCCAGAGCCATTGTGAGATTTGCCTGTGCATCGTCATCAATCAACAGCACTCTTTTTCCTTGCTTCGCCAAACCCACACCCAGATTGACCGCCGTTGTGGTCTTGCCAACACCGCCTTTCTGGTTGGTCAGAGCAATCACTTTGCAATTTGACATAGCTGCGTCCTTCTTTCGCATAGATTTAGCCGCTTTGTCAAGGCGGCTATGTAAATCGTACAGAGAACGCAAAAAGCCGCTTACTCTTATGGAAAAGAATAAGCGGCTCACTCTTGAATTGCCTTAGACATATTTGATTTTCATTCTCTTGGCGGGCGCATTGGCTACCTTGAAAATGAGTTCGTCAACGCAGTCCGTATATCTGCCTTGCCGTATAAGAGCGTTTTTCAGCTCCACGAGGCTATGTAATATCAGCGTTCTTTCGTGACCGTCTACATATAGATGAGTGGGTTTGTCTTTCATACGCTCGACCTCCTTGCGTTTATATTGTACCGTAGGTCGGTGTTAAGTTCCAATGTGCGATAGGCTTGTCCTACGCTACATCGGGAACAGCAGCATAAATGTTGATTGTTCTCACGCTGCCACGCTTAACTACCGTCGGATGCTCGGAGAAGTCCACTTTGTTATTTTCACCGTACTTCAACACCTTGTCCGAGGTCTTTAAGCTATGTACCCAAAGTCCACGAAACGCAGGATTTTGAGCTGAATTTGCGAAGTGGAACATTTCCGATGCTTCTCTGGGTCGAAATTTTTGAAAATGGTACATTTCATATTCTCCGCCAGTATATCTATATTTGAACAAGCACATCATTTATTTTTACTCCGCTTTTGGCAAACAATTTCTCCAAATTAACTTGAAAACAATTAGCGTTATAGCTGTTTTGTTTCACAATAATCAATTTACTTTTTGCCCGTGTAACAGCAACATAATGATTACATAGACTCGATACATCTGACAAGCGATAATCTTCAGCAAAGACAATCACTTGTTCAAATTCCAATCCCTTAGAGGAGTGAAATGTAATAGCAACATGCTGGTATTTATCTGGTTCAAAAGCGACATGATATTTTTTATCTGTCACAGTTTCAAATAGCTTCTTCAAGTGCTCATTCTTTGTCGTATATCCCAAATATGTTGCCAAATCATTTGCAGCTAAATAGAAATTGTTTTCATCATCTACAGATTGTTCAACCTTTTTAAGCATTTTCTTGATAGTAGAAACTATTTTGTGTGTTTCATTTCCTTCAACAGGAATTTCAGAAATTAAGTCATAGGCGGAGTATTTTTCGATTATTAAATATTTGGCTATCGCAGAATACAGCCATGCCGCATCTGTCGTAATTTCTGCAATAGGTGTTTGCGGAATATATGTATAGTCTACACCATTTGCTGACAACTCGCCTGCGCCCAATCTTGCATTATCATTACTAAATCGTAAAAGTGCAGATTTTTTATTGGGGTCTATATACTTCAAAGCCTCCGATGCCCATGCTGTTGATGTAGTAGATAACCACATTATATTATTCAGTTCTGGTGTTGGTGAATATAGGTTGCGAGTTTCATCATAAAGCAAATTCGAATAATTTTGTATCTGCTTACATGAGCGGAAATTGTCTCCCATAAATTTGCTTGTGAAGTTACTTTTCCCCCAAATGCTCACAAATGCGTCTGGATGTGCTCCACGCCAAATATAAATCGATTGCTTTTCGTCACCAACTACAAATGTTTCAATCTTAAGTGTGTCACATAGATACATAAATAACTTGTGCATTGATTCATTGCAATCTTGATATTCATCAATATATATTTTGAAGTATTTTGCTTGTAAGAATAATCTACATGCAGTAGATTTCTCCACAATTTCTTGTGCCAACTCAAAGATAAAATTCTTCTTATTGTCGGTATATGAGCAAAGTATACCTTCTGTTTTGATTTTCTCTATAGCTTCTGAAAAAGTATCAACCTTTGCTTCTTTTGAATAATCCGTGCTCATATCCAAATCATAATCCGAACCGTATACATCCTTCATAAAAGGCTTTATAATTTCTTCAATCACAAAACTATTATTTGTGCCAATGAAATGTCTGGTAACATCCACCGACAGTCTATCTTTGATTTCTTGCGCTGCCTTAATCGTAAATGTGATGGCTGCGACCACCTTGTGAGTCCTGTTTTCATTTATTTCTTTTGCAATCTTGCTGACCATTGTATGAGTCTTACCAGTGCCCGCACTGGCTCTAACAATCAAATTGCCTGCAGTATTTACGATTTCCTCTTGAATTGGAGATAGATTCATTCGGCAACCTCCTTTAAGCACGCAAAATTATAATGATTATATATAGCGCTACAATCTTCGTCTGTTAGCTTTTCAACCAGCTTTACCATATGGTAGTGCTTGGCATCCTGCAAATAATCAACAGGTGAAGTTTCTTTTAGTAAATCTATTAACCTGTCATGCAAAGCCTCATCTAAATCATTTTCCAAATCTACTTTTGACAAAAAAATACGATATTCACTTCGTATTTCATTTAACCTATCTTCATTTTCTTGGTAAAGAGCCCTTTTGGCAGAGATGGAGTTTTCCTGCAGTTGTGTTGTAGGCAACAATTCTTCCCCAATATATTTATTGCAACGGGAAAAACCTAATACACTATATGTGCCTTTTCCCTTTACTGCTCTTAAATCATTGTCTGTTTTAATAACATTGAATATTTCAAGTTCATCTAAAATGGAAGAATACATGCCAAATCCAACCCCATCAACAGGCAAAATATAAATTCCGTCCGCCTCGTAGAATGGGTGTACTACTGACAAGACTTTGCTAAACAGCAGATATTCTGATGGACCTTCAACTAACAGAACTTTGTTTGCAAAAATTGCTTCAGATAAACAGCGGTTTAGCATTTTCCTTGTCTTCTCATAACTCTCAGGGACTTTATAAAAGGTGCTAATTCCATTGATTTTTCTGTCGCTATATATCCGCACCAAATTAACATCGTCCATTTCGTAAAGAATAAACGGTGAATGTGTTGTAACAAACAGATATGCGTACTTATCATCTGTAAAGAGAATTTGTGATAAAGCTATCTGCATAGATTTGTGCAAATGATTTTCAGGCTCTTCAATCAGGAAGAGATTGATTTTCTTTTCTGCAGTTTCATCGGATATTATGTCATATATTGAATATGCCAACAGCTTTTTTCGTCCTTCACCAGCTGTCGGATACAGATTATTATCATTATCTTGTTTGATATATGGTATGATGTTTGAATATAATCCTTTTACCGCAATTTCAGATTTTATAGAAACAGATATTCCCTCGTCACGAAACTTTTGATACTCAGGCGTTATCTTATCCTCAAACTCTTTAATTCCTGATAGAGAAGCAATATGATTATTCAATTCATTAACCGAGTTTTGAATTTCTGCCAATATATCCCTGTCTTCATCTTTTTCATTTTTAATAAGCTGATTGACATTCTTCTTAAACAGCGAATACAAATCAACATAAGAATCAATATATATGACATTAAATACATAATCTATCTCATAAAAATATCCTCTCTGCTTCATCTCATGAAGGTGGTTAATATCGCCGCCCCACGATAATATTGGCAGGGCTATCATTTCTGTTTTGTTATATTCTGCAAGGAGTTTTATATATACCTTTCTATGTTGGCTTAGTAATGCACCTTTCAGCATTGCACGAAGCTTTTCACAATCGCTATCAGCCGTATCACTAATGTCTATGGTTACAACAATCTCAATTGGTTTATCAAGTTGCTTGTTATGGAAATCTGAATCTAAAATATTTAGCTTACGAACATCTTTATCAAACACATATCTGAGTGCATATAGAAAATTGGTTTTTCCAACATCGTTTAGACCGAAAAAGACATTCTTGTTTGCCAAATCAATTTTGACATCTTCAAAATTTCTGAAATTTTTAATTTCAATTCTTTCAAATTTCATATAAACCACCCCATATTTACTATCCAATGTTTTTGCCATTCACTCTCATTGACAATCGCATCAAATACAGGCTCAAGGAAAGTCTGGATTTCAGCAATAACAAACGGAAATTCAAGCGTATCGTCTTTTATTGTTTTCAAAAAGTATTTCCAACGCTTTTGCATATCCTCGTCATCGGCAAGTGACACAATCCGCTTAAAGCTGTCTCTATCGTAGGGAGTGCCACGCCGCTGCAGAGTGCTAAAGATAGCGGATTGCAATCTCTCTCCGTCAAAATTGAATGTCCTTGAAAGATAATAAATATCGTAAAAATCTTTCATTCTTCCTGTCAGCTCAAAGCGCTGCAAAATAGCATCAATCTTTTCGGCAATGGTACTTTCAAGTGAATAAGTTTTGATTATCGGCGCCTCAAAGTCTGGCAGTTGCGTATTGATTGTGCGTTCTTCAGCACTGGGGAATATAATATCACCCACACCAATGTCAATGTTGAATGGCACACGCACATTCTTTATTTGAGCAATAATTTGTGTACTGATACCGTGGTATTTCCTTTGCGGGGAAATTTCCTCAAATCCTTTTGCTCGCATTTCTATATAATTGTTGCCTGTTGGCGTGTTAATAATTTTACCAATCAAATCTTTTATATCTTCTATAGAATTAGGGTATCCACGGAGCAGAAAATCGACATCAATAGTAGCTCTGCTTTCAAAATTGGTTAGGGTATAAATGAACAGTCCGCCTTTGAGTATCAGCGTATCTCCATACCCCGATTTCGATAACTTTCTCAGAAATTCTTCTTGAACAAAAAGCTGTAGGCATTGCTGATAACTGATGCCTGAAGCTTTTGCCTTATTTCTGAGCTTTGCCAAAACGGAAGCTGCTTTATCTGCCATTACAACCACACTCCTATCAGTTCTTTTACCTTTTTCTGCACACGCAGCTTCTTAGCATACATCATAAGATTGGGTATATTCTTTTTCGGGTCATTGACATATCCCTGTATTGCTTTATTGAAAATTTCCTTATCCATTTTACTCATATTTTTTAGAACGTCACATATCGTCCTGTCACGGTCATAAATTCGGACTTTTGTAAAATCGATTTTGCCGGTTGTTTCGCCAAGCGTAACCAACTCTGGCTCAATGCGATATGCTTTAATAAATGGATACTCTATGTTCGTTCGCAATTTTGAAACATTCCTATCTATTGCAAAACTCCATTCAGCAGGGTTTCTATCACTATACTTGTAATAAAACAGCGCTGTTTCCATGCAAAGAACAGCATCTGGAAACAATGTGTTGATGATAACTATTTCTCTGGTTTCACAGCTTTCAATCCAATGATAATAACCACGTCTTATTCTTTCAATATAGCCTTCGTCCAAAAGCTGTTTAATGTCGGCATAATATAGCTTGGATTTAAGAATTTCGGCAGTGGACATCACATAATGATGTTGCTCAAAAATCTTTTTCACCACTTTAATATCATTTTCACGCAGCATTCGCACACCTCTACTTAATTGCCTCAAATTCGTTAATCGGTCGGGTACTTTACTATATTATTATATACTATTTTCATATAGAAAGTCAATAGCGAACTGCCCACTTGTTTGTTTTCGAGTGGGTAGTTCGCTATTGATAAGGTGGATGGCTTGTCCACAATTGAAGCATACGGGGCTGATATTGAATTAGACAGCAACTTGAAATTTTGTTGAAGCGATAGCGTATAGATTTATAGTCCGTTCTATCTCTCCAACCTCGATAGAATAAGGCTTTTCGGCATTTTCCTCGTTGCCAGAGCCGTCGTACTTTTTAATTCTGTCGAGCGTCGAAAAGCTATGTATTTTTAAGCCAAATACCTCACGCTTGTCTTCGTATTTGATACATTGGAACATTTCCGATGCTTCTCTGGGTACTGAGGAACTAGCGCATATGGAGATGGTTAGTGCGATGGTTTATCAGCTGACTAGGGATTTGAGCATTGATGAGATTAAGAAAAGCGGATTTGAAAATTATTTTGTAGACCATACGACAGCTGTTTATCCTATTGCGTCGAGTAGTCCTGTATTTACGGCAACCTATTTTCAATCAAAGGGCGATGTTATAGCTGATTTGCACGAGGATTTGGCGGCAGAGCAAAAGGCAAGAGTAGTTTATGACAATATATTAAGGCTTGTAGATGACCCCGATATTAGGGACCCGATTAAGTTTTTAAGAGAGCGAGAAATAGTTCATTATCAGAGATTTGGTGAGGGATTAAGACTTGCAACAGATAAACTTAATGAAAAGAATTTTTATGCATTTAACCCAAGCTTTGATAAAGGTAGAAGATAAAGCAAAAATCATCATACATTATTAATTGACACAAATTATTTTTATAATGTATAAGTAATGCTCTATAAAACGCATTTAAAATTTTGTTGCAAACTGATTTCGTTATTTTAACGAGGTCAGTTTTCTTTATGTTAGTTTTTATATTACTTTATAGGACTTATATAACATATAAACTATTATAGTATTATACATATTATATAGTGGTGTCATTAATAAGAGTACGGAGTACTATAAGGTTTTAAAGCTGTAGTTTTCTTTATTTTCCGGTTTTTAGGAGGTACTTCATTTACTACAGTTAGTATTACGAAACCCCAATAAACAGGGGTGAAAATTGAGTATTAAAGAACAATACATAAATAAAATCAAACCCATACAAGTTCAGCGTTTAAGCCACTTCTAGGGGTTCACATTGATAGTATTATTTTATTTACATTCGTTCCTTTGCTCGCCAAAGAAACGCGACATGGGGGACTTTCCGCCGTTATTTTGCTCGGTTTTTCACCTTGACCCCCATCCGCTACGGCATGATGGGTTTTGTTGTTGCTTTTTGTTTGTGATGTTGGTGGTTAGTGTGCGGGATTAGAGTTAATAGCATTTTGAAATTAGATATGGGTAATAGATATGATATTTTATGGTTTGTGGCATTACAGTTTTAGTTTTAGTCACGGGCATTAAATGTGCAGATTGCATTTTATTTTTATATATTTATTAAATAACAAAAACAGCCTCAAGATTTTCACATCTCAAGGCTGTAATCTTATTCATCATCGGAATAAGGTGTAAAAGTTGGTCTATTTTGGAATTGACTTTGTAAAAAATTCATTATCAAAATTTTATCAAGCTCTAATTGTGTAGGGTCTGTAAGATTTGAAGATATAGAGCTATTTATAAGTTGCATCATACTATCCAACGGATTTGTGCTAGAAATACCACTGATTTGACCTATATTTTTATTATAATAGTTATAGTTACTTGTTTTATTATAATTCGTCGCAGGGTTTGAGGCATAAGTATTTTTACTAGAGTCTATTGAAATGGCGTTGTCGCAATAGCTTAGAACTTTTTTTACATAATTTTGAGTTTCCTTAAAAGGTGGAATCCCACTGTATTTTGCAACATTACCAGGTCCTGCGTTGTAAGCTGCAAGTGCAAGGCTAGTGTTTCCGTCATACTTATTAATAAACTGGCTAAGTAGCTTTGCACCACCCATAATATTTTGATAAGCATCAAAAGGGTCTGTAACGCCTAAGCTTTTAGATGTTGATGGCATAAGTTGCATAATGCCTTGCGCACCAGCGTGTGACTGAGCATTAGCATTAAAGTTTGATTCCGCCTTTGCAACAGCTTTTAACAAATTTAGAGATATGCCATACTTGCTTGATGCTTCTTGAAAAATGCCGTCAAGCGTAGTGCTTTGCATTGCTTGGTTAAGCTTTTGTGAAAAGTCATTTCCCGCGGAGTTTGACACAGGAGTATTTTTAGAAATATTTGATTTGGTATTATTAATTGAATTAATATTGTTAACAGACATATTCGCTCAAACACTCCTACCTTTATTAGATAGATATATTTTAAGGTTTTTTAAAGCTTTTGTCAATGCATAAAACAAAACAATAGACGAAAAAACACAAAAAAACTCAACTAAAGCTTTATTTTATGTTTACATTGTGATATAATTACAATTGTAAGTGTGTTTTGGAAAAGGAGGGTTGGAATAAAGTTTAACAGTTAAGCTTTGTATATTAATTATTATTTGCAAATTAATATTGTTTACTGTAAAGCGAAATAGTCAATTTGTGATTTGTTTTTTTGAGTGTTTTAAAATTTACACCGTGAATTTTTAGATTTTATATTAGATTATAATTTTTAAAGGATAGGAAGGTGTTTTCCCGTGTTTAATTTTTATTGATATAGTGAATAGTAAAAAAAACAAAACACAACAGATTAAACTAAACCAGAAAATAAATCAGGGGTTTTATATATTAAAATCTCTGCTTTAAAAAGGAAGGAAGAATTTATTATGAAGACTATAAAAAGGCTGTCAGCAATACTGATTTCATTTTCGATTATTCTTGGTTTATTTGCAGGGTGTAATAAAAAGACACAGACAACAGTTCGTTTTTTAAACTTTAAACCAGAAATTGCTTCAAAATACAGTGAAATAGCAAAAGAATATGAAAAAGAAACAGGTATAAAAATAGTTATTGAAACAGCTGCCGAGGGAACATATGAGTCCCAACTTGCTGCTAAAATGTCGACAAATGAAGCACCAACAATATTCCAAATCAATGGTCCTGTTGGTTATACAAGCTGGAAAGATTATTGTGCAGATTTGAGCGAAACAGAGCTATATAGCCATTTAACAGACAAATCGCTTGCAGTATCGACAAGTGACGGTGTTTGGGGAATTCCTTATGTTGTAGAAGGATATGGAATTATTTATAATGATGCCATTATGCAAAAGTACTTTAAGCTTGAAAACAAAGGCACAGAAGTTACTTCAATGGAGCAAATAAATAATTTTGCAACACTAAAAGCTGTCGCAGAGGATATGCAAAAAAATAAAGATGCACTTGGAATAAAGGGTACATTTGCAGCAACATCACTAAAATCAGGTGATGATTGGAGATGGCAAACTCACCTTGCTAACGTTCCTATTTATTATGAATTTAATAATAATAAGGTTGATTTAACAAGTGATGCAGTTAAGAAAATTGACTTTAAATATGGCGACAACTATAAAAATATATTTGACCTTTATATAAATAACTCAACTGTAGAACCAAAATTGCTTGGAACAAAAATTGTTGATGAATCAATGGCAGAATTTGCCCTTGGTCAATGTGCAATGGTTCAAAATGGTAACTGGGCTTGGGGTCAAATTAGCGATGTTGATGGGAATATAGTAAAAGCTACAGACATTAAATATCTTCCAATTTATACAGGCATGGACGGCGAGGAAAATCAAGGTCTTTGCATAGGAACAGAAAACTTTTTCTGTATAAACTCTAAGGCATCACAGGAAGAGCAAAAAGCTGCAGCGGACTTCTTGTACTGGTTGTTCTCAAGCGATAAGGGTAAGGATTATGTAACAAATTCACTTGGATTTATCGCACCTTTTGACACCTTTAAGGACAATGAAAAACCAAAGGATCCACTCGCACAAGAAATTATTAAATGGATGGAAAAAGATGACATAAAAACAGTTCCATGGAACTTTACATTGTTCCCAAGCCAAAACTTCAAAAATGATTTTGGTGCAGCATTACTTCAATATGCACAGGGTACAAAGCAATGGTCAGAAGTTAATAAACTTGTAATAGATGAGTGGGCATCTGAGTGGGCAGCTCAAAAATAGCGATTAAGAACTAGCTTGGACTTTGCCACTCTGCTCATTTGAGCAGGGTGGCATTTTTGCAATAAAAATTTCAAATATGAAAAAGAAAGGGGAGAAAAAGAATGCAAAAAAATATAAGAAAGTATTTTCCTGTTTTTGCATTACCTACCCTTATAGCATTTGTAGTTGCGTTTTTATATCCTTTTGCAATGGGGATTTATTTGTCTTTTACAAAATTCACAACAGTTGAAAATGCAAAATTCGTAGGATTTGATAATTATATACAGGCTTTTTCAGATAAGGATTTTTTAAATGCTTTATGGTTTACAACAAAATTCACAGTTGTATCAGTGCTTACAATTAACATTTTTGCGTTTTTTCTTGCAATGCTTTTGACAAAGGCGATTAAAGGAACAAATTTATTTCGCTCAATCTTTTTTATGCCCAATTTGATTGGCGGAATAGTTTTGGGATATATTTGGAACTTGCTGATAAACGGTGTTTTAAACAAGTACGGTGTAGACATAACTTTTGCAGCAAAATACGGTTTTTGGGGACTTGTAATTTTAATGAACTGGCAAATGATTGGATATATGATGATAATTTATATTGCAGGCTTGCAAAACATACCAACAGATTTAAATGAGGCAGCCTCAATTGATGGTGCAAATAATTTTCAAATTCTTCGCCATATAACAATTCCAATGGTTATGCCATCTATAACGATTTGTATGTTTTTAACTATAACAAACAGTTTTAAGCTTTTTGACCAAAACTTAGCATTGACAAAGGGTGCTCCAGGCAAGCAAACGGCAATGGTAGCACTTGATATATATAATAATTTCTATGGTAGAATTGGTTGGCAAGGAATAGGACAGGCAAAGGCAGTAGTGTTTTTTATAATAGTTGCAGTTATTGCTTTTGTGCAACTATGGATTACAAGACGCAAGGAGGTTGAACACTGATGACTGCAAGAAAAAAGATTATTAATAGCTTTATATTTTTGTTTTTATCAACACTTGCGATAGCTTTTTTAGTGCCTATTTTTGTCGTATTTTTAAACTCTTTTAAAACAAAATTTAGCATAGTTGGTAGCCCGTTTGAACTACCAACGCAAGAGACTTTTGTAGGGTTTGAAAACTATATTTATGGAATAAAAACGGCGGGACTTTTAAAAGCATTTGGCTTGTCGCTTTTTATTACAGTATCATCAGTAGTTGTTATTGTTGTATGCTGTTCTATGACGGCGTGGTATGTAACTAGGGTAAAAACAAAGGGCACAAAACTGCTTTATACTCTTTTTATATTTAGTATGATTGTTCCTTTTCAAATGGTTATGTATACAATGACATACACTGTTTTTCAACTACATTTAAACAACCCCATTGGAATAATTTTGGTGTACCTAGGATTTGGTTCAGGGTTATCTGTTTTTATGCTTAGCGGTTTTATTAAAAGTGTTCCAATAGAGGTTGAAGAAGCGGCAATGATAGATGGTTGCAGTCCGTTGCAGTCGTTTTTTCTTGTTGTTTTTCCAATACTAAAGCCCACGGCGATTACAGTTGCAATTTTAAACACAATGTGGATTTGGAATGACTTTTTGCTACCATATTTGGTGCTTGGCGCGGACAAAACAATGCCCGTTGCAATTCAGTTAACTATGCAGGGTGCATACGGCTCAATTAATTGGGGCGGATTTATGGCTATGCTTGTGATTGCAATAATTCCGATTGTTGTATTTTACATAACTTGTCAAAAACATATTATCAAAGGTGTTGTAGCGGGAGCAGTTAAAGGATAATTGTTATATAAATAAAGTGAAAAAGGAGCTATATTATGGCAACTATTACTTTTAAAAATGTTGTAAAATCTTATGACGGTGTAAACAATGTTATACCAGGACTTGATTTAGAAATAGAGGACAGAGAATTTATAATACTTGTAGGTCCATCGGGCTGCGGTAAATCAACAATATTGCGAATGATAGCGGGACTAGAAGAGGTTACAAGTGGCGATTTGTTTATAGCTGATAAGCGTGTAAATGATGTTGCACCAAAGGATAGAGATATCGCTATGGTGTTTCAAAGCTATGCATTGTATCCACATATGACGGTTTATAAAAATATGGCTTTTGGTCTTTCTCTTCGTAAAATGCCTAAAGAAGATATCGACCGAAAAGTAACACAAGTTGCAAAAATTTTGGATATTGAAAAATATCTTAAAAGAAAGCCAAAAGCGTTATCAGGTGGTCAGCGTCAAAGAGTTGCCCTTGGTCGTGCTATGGTGCGTGAGCCGTCTGTGTTTTTGCTAGATGAGCCGTTGTCAAATTTGGACGCAAAACTGCGAACGGAAATGAGGAGTCAAATCACACAGCTTCATAACGATTTGCAGGCTACATTTATTTATGTTACACACGACCAAACAGAAGCAATGACAATGGCGGACAGAATAGTTGTGTTAAAAGATGGAATTGTAAATCAAATTGATACACCACAAAATTTATACAATCACCCTTGTAATATGTTTGTTGCAGGGTTTATAGGCTCGCCACAAATGAACTTTATAGATTCAAAAATTGTCGAAGAAGATGGTAAGCTTTATGCACAATTTTCAGATTACAAAATACCACTTTTAGAAAGAATGTGCGACTCGCTCAAAGAGTATATTAACAAAGATGTTGTTGTTGGAATTCGTCCTGAAAATTTTCATTCAGAGAATTTTTATTTTAAAGAAGATGAAAGTAACAAGATTGAGATTTTTACAAACATTGTAGAAATGATGGGTTCAGAAGTTAATATTTATGGTGAATTAAATGGCAATAAAATTGTGGCAAAAGTTCCGGCAAATCCTGATATAAAGATAAATTCTAATGTGTCACTTGCAATAAATACTGAAAAAATTCATATTTTTGATAAAGACACGCAAAATGTTATATGTGACTAAGGGGTTTTGACATATGAGAGCTAGTGGAATTTTAATGCACATATCTTCATTGCCATCAAATTATGGAATAGGAACATTAGGACAAGAGGCATATAATTTTGTGGACTTTTTGAAAAAGTCGGGACAAACGTATTGGCAAATTCTCCCCATTTGTCCTACAGGATTTGGAGATTCTCCTTATCAGACTTTTTCAAGCTATGCAGGAAATCCATATTTTATTGATTTGGATTTTTTAATTGATGAAGGACTGCTAAAAAAAGAAGAGTGCAGTAGCATAAAATGGAGCAATTATAGCACGTCGGTAGATTATAAACGAATGTATGACAACAGGTTCGATGTATTAAAAAAGGCATACAAGCGTTTTTTAAAATCCGTGCCAGAGGATTTTGAAGAGTTTTGCAAATGTGAGAGTTACTGGCTTTGTGATTATGCTTTGTTTATGGCTATAAAAAATCAAACGGGTGAAATATGGAGCAAGTGGGATAACGGGTTAAAATTTAGGGACGAAAAAGCTATTAAAGATTTTGAGAGCAAAAACGTTGATGATGTAATGTTTTATAAAGTAATTCAATATCTTTTTTTCTCACAGTGGCACAAGCTAAAAGAATATGCAAATAAAAATGGAATACAAATTATTGGGGATATACCTATTTATGTTGCAAGTGATAGCGTAGATGTTTGGGTAAATCCTGAGCTGTTTTTGCTAAACGAGGATAACGAGCCAACATATGTTTCTGGTTGTCCACCAGATTCGTTTTCAAAAGACGGTCAACTTTGGGGAAATCCTATATATGACTGGAACAAAATGAAAGAAGACGACTATGCTTGGTGGATAAAACGGCTAAAATATGTAAGCGAAATTTATGACATAACTCGTATTGACCATTTCAGAGGCTTTGATTCATATTATACTATTGACGCAAATGCCAAAACTGCAAGAAAAGGCGATTGGGTTAAGGGGCCTGGAATTGAGTTTTTTAACAGCGTAAAAAAAGAGCTTGGCAGCTTAAACATTATTGCTGAGGATTTGGGTTTTTTAACTCCATCTGTTCATAGGCTACTTAAAAGAACTGGTTTCCCCGGTATGAAGGTGTTGCAGTTTGCGTTTGATTCTAGAGAGGATAGCGATTATTTACCACATAATTATCCTAAAAACACCGTTGTTTATACAGGGACGCATGACAATGACACTATAATGGGATGGATGAAAACAGCAAAGAAACAGGATGTTAAATTTGCAATAGATTACCTGAGGTTAAATCAAGAAGAAGGATATAACTGGGGAATGATGAAAGGCGCTTGGGCAAGTGTTGCGGATACCGTTATAGTTACAATGCAGGACTTGCAAGGTCTAGACAGCAAAGCTAGAATGAACATACCCTCAACAGTAGGTGACAACTGGAAGTGGCGTGCTGCAAAAGGAAGTATAAGCAACACGCTTGCAAAAAAAATAAACAAGTGTATGAAGATTTATAAAAGAGTTTGAAAGGATGATGTAAAGTGAATATCATAGAGCAAGCAGGAATCTTTTCAAAAAGTGAATACGGCAAAGACATAGAAGAGCTAAATGGCAACGAGCTTCATAATGCTATTTCAAAGTCTGTGATGGCAAAGATTTCAGATGATTGGAATGATAGTAAAACAAAGCACCAAAGCTCAAAATGTGCTTATTATTTTTCAGCTGAATTTTTAATGGGGCGTGCAATATATAACAATTTGTTGTCCCTTGGTTTGACGCAGGAGGTTGAAAAACAGCTGAGCGAATTAGGATTATCGCTTAGTATGCTTGAAGATGTTGAGGATGCAGCACTTGGAAATGGGGGGCTTGGCAGACTTGCAGCCTGTTTTTTAGAGAGTGCAGCAACAATGAATTTGCCCTTAAATGGATATGGAATAAGGTATAAATATGGCTTGTTCAAGCAAGAGATTGAAAACGGATTTCAAAAAGAGTTAGTAGATGATTGGTCAAAATATGGTGACCCTTGGTCTATTAGGTGTGATGATGATTGTGTAACGGTCGACTTCAAAGGTCTTAGCGTAAAAGCTGTTCCGTATGATATGCCAATAATTGGATATAATACTAATAATATAGGAACACTAAGGCTTTGGCAGTGCGAGCCGATTGAGGCTTTTGATTTTGAGAGATTTAACAATCAACAATACACAAAATCACTTAAAGATAAAAATGTTGCAGAAAATATCTCAAGAGTGCTTTATCCAAATGACAGTGCATATAGTGGAAAAGTGTTAAGGTTTAGGCAACAGTATTTTTTTACCAGTGCTTCATTGCAAGATATTATAAAAAAATACAAGAAAAATCACAGCAATAATTTTGATGATTTTGCAAGCTTTGTTACAATTCAGTTAAATGACACGCACCCTGTAATTGCTATTCCTGAATTTATAAGACTTATGATGCAAAATGAAAATATGGAGTATGAAAAAGCTTTAAGCCTTTCAAAAAAAGTGTTTAATTATACAAATCATACTATTATGCAAGAGGCACTTGAAAAATGGGATATGAAGCTTATAAAATCAGTAACACCAGACATTGCACAAATAATTATAAAGCTAAACAACAGCTTAAAAAATGAGCTCAAAAAGTTAGGCGTGCCACAAAATGTTCAAAGCAAAATGCTAATTATTCAAAACAAGGATAAAGAAGTTCATATGGCGTATCTTGCAACATTTGTTTGCTCATACATCAATGGTGTTGCACAACTTCATACGGATATTTTAAAGCAAACTGTTTTGTCAGATTGGTACAAATATTATGAGAATAAGTTTCAAAACAAAACAAATGGCATAACTCAAAGGCGCTGGCTTGCTTTGTGCAATCCTGAATTATCACAACTTATCACCAGGCTTTTAGGTAGTGATGATTGGATAGTGGACCTTGACAAACTAAATCAACTTGAAAAATACGCAGATGATGATGGCGTAATAGATGAATTTATAAGTATAAAGCATCAAAAGAAAAAGCAACTTGCAAATCATATAAAGATTTATGAAAATACTGAAATTGATGAAGACACAATATATGATATTCAAATTAAAAGGTTGCACGAGTACAAACGCCAGTTGCTTAAAATTCTTTGCATTTTAGAACTCTATTTTGAAATAAAAGAGGGCAAGGTAAAAGACCTGGTCCCAACTACATTTATCTTTGGGGCAAAGAGCGCTCCTGGATATGTTAGAGCAAAAGGAATTATAAAACTAATTAATGAAGTTGCAAAACTTATAGAGGAAGATGAGGAAGCATCTAAATATTTAAAGGTTGTTTTTGTTCAGAATTATAATGTTTCATATGCCGAAAAGCTCGTAGCAGCTGCTGATGTGTCAGAGCAGATATCAACAGCCGGAACAGAGGCGAGCGGGACAGGAAATATGAAACTTATGCTCAATGGCGCTGTAACCCTTGGAACATACGATGGTGCAACTGTTGAAATTGTTCAGGAAGCGGGAGTAGAAAATAATTATATTTTTGGTGCAACTGTTGAAGAAATAGAAAAAATAAAAGATGATTATGACCCCAAAGCAATTTATGAAAGCAACTACAAGGTAAGGCGAGTTTTGGATGCTTTAATTGATGGTACTTTGGACGATGGCGGTACAAAGGTGTTCAAAGAGTTACGCTCGTCAATTTTAAAAGGTGCTTCGTGGCACTCTCCAGACCAATATTATTTGTTGCTTGATTTTGATGACTACTTGCAAACTTTTTTAAAACTTAATGAGGACTATAAAAACAAAAAAGAATTTGCAAAAAAACAGTGGCTTAATATGTGCAACGCAGGAAAATTTTCATCTGATAGAACAATTTTGCAATATGCGCAGGATATTTGGCATATAGATAAAGTATAAAGTTTGCAGTGCTATGGTATAAAAGCTATGGCACTGTGATTTTTAATAAAAAATATAAAAGTTTTTTGTTTTAATATTGCAAAAACTATCGGCATAGTATATAATGGAAATATTCCATGAGGGAGTAGTTGGCACACAATTGTGTGTTTTAAGTCAACATCGTGGCCACCTTTTAGGTGACCTGGCTTAAATGAAATAACCAGACTCATGTGTAGTATTTTAAACTGCACATGAGTTTTTTTATTTTTTAAATACTCATAAGTGCATAAATGAAAGGATGTTGTAATTATGAAATTTTACAACCAGGATTCAGATTCTGTCTTGCGTGAGCTATCAAGTGGCTTTGATGGCATAACAACACAGGAGGCAAAAAAACGAGCAAGTCAATATGGCGAAAATAAGCTTAAAGAGGGGGAGAAAATAACCCTTTTACAGCGTCTTTTTGAACAGCTAAAAGAGCCGATGACAGTCATATTAATTATTGCAGCAATAGTTAGCGGAGTCACTGCTTATTATAGCAATGAAAGTTTTGCAGATGTAATAATTATTCTTATCGTTGTTTTTGTTAATGCTGTTTTGGGCGTGTATCAAGAAAGCAAAGCAGAAAAAGCAATAGAGGCTTTGCAACAAATGACGGCAGCTACTTGTAAAGTAATGCGTGATGGCAAACAAGTAGTAATTGAGGCATCACAGCTTGTGCCAGGTGATATAGTAATGCTTGAAGCGGGCGACGCCGTTCCGGCAGACGGTAGAATTCTTGAAAGTGCAAGCCTAAAAATTGAAGAGGCAGCACTAACGGGGGAGAGTGTTCCCGTAAATAAAATAATGGAAAGCTTAGGTGTTTTTGAAAATGCAGATGTTCCGCTAGGTGACCGTAAAAATATGATTTATATGGGAAGCACAGTGGTTTACGGTCGTGGCCGTGCAGTGATATGCAAAACAGGTATGGATACCGAAATGGGCAGAATAGCAAGCGCACTTTCAAACACACAGGAAGGGCAAACTCCACTACAAATCAAGCTAACCCAGCTTGGCAAAATTCTAAGCTGGCTTGTTCTTACCATTTGTGTTTTTATTTTTTCTTTTAGTCTTCTCAAGGCAGGCAGTGTAGAGCTTGATGTAGTTTTATCAACATTTATGATTGCGGTAAGCCTTGCAGTTGCGGCAATTCCTGAAGGTCTTGCAACTGTTGTTACAGTTGTTTTAAGTATTGGAGTTACCAATATGTCAAAGCGAAACGCAGTTATTCGCCGTTTAACTGCTGTCGAAACTTTAGGATGTGCACAAGTAATATGCTCGGACAAAACAGGCACCCTCACACAAAACAAAATGACAGTTGTAGAGCATATGGGTGACGAAAAACTGCTTGCAAAAGCAATGGCGCTTTGCAACGATGTAGTGGTGAGTGAAAATAATGAAACACAGGGCGAGCCTACAGAAATAGCACTTGTAAACTACGCTTATGAAAGTGGTCAAAACAAAAATGAGCTTATGAAAATAAATCCTCGTGTAGGTGAAATTCCTTTTGATAGCTCACGAAAAATGATGAGTACAGTTCATAGCATTAATAAAAACAATAAATCGGGAGCTTGCATTCAATACACAAAGGGCGCACCCGATGAAATTTTAAAAAACTGCACTAAGTATATTGAAAATGGTGAGGTTATGACACTCACCGATACTACTCGTGCTAGAATTATGTCTGAGAATAAAAAGTTTGCAGATAAAGCACTTCGGGTGCTTAGCGTTGCATACAGAGAATATAACGAAGCCCCAACTAATTTTACAACACAGTCATTAGAAAAAGATTTGATTTTTATAGGTCTTGTCGGAATGATTGACCCAGTCAGACCGGAGGTTTTTGATGCTATAAAGCATTGCAAAGAGGCGGGAATAAAGCCGATTATGATTACTGGTGACCATCGTGATACAGCGGTTGCAATTGCAACAAAACTAGGCATAATCACAGACCCATCCCAAGCGATTACAGGCTCACAACTCAATGACATTAATGATGATGAGTTTATAAGAGATATTGAAAAATATAGTGTTTACGCAAGGGTTCAACCAGAGCATAAGGTTAGAATAGTAAACACATGGCGTAAAAAAGGCTATGTAACGGCAATGACAGGTGACGGTGTAAACGATGCACCAAGCATAAAAAATGCAGACATTGGAATTGGCATGGGAATAACGGGAACAGATGTTACAAAAAATGTTGCTGATATGGTTTTGGCTGATGATAACTTTGCAACAATAGTCAATGCAGTTGAAGAAGGTAGACGCATTTATGACAACATTCGCAAATCCATTCAGTTTTTGCTTGCCTCAAATATGAGTGAAGTGCTAGGAATTTTTATAGCAACACTTTTAGGGTTTACACTCTTCGAGCCTGTTCATCTTTTGTGGATAAATCTTGTTACAGACTGCTTTCCTGCACTTGCACTGGGAATGGAAAAAGGTGAGCCAGACCTAATGCATAGAAAACCAAGAAAGTCCAGAGATGGAATTTTTGCTGGTGGTGTAGGTTTTGACATTGCATATCAAGGTGTTTTAGTAACGGTACTGACTCTTAGTGCATATTTTATTGGGCATTTTATGGAAAGTGGTGTTTGGGAGATTGCAAACAGTGCTGATGGAATGACAATGGCGTTTTTAACAATGAGTATGGCAGAAATTTTTCATAGTTTTAATATGCGTAGTCAGCGTGGAAGCGTGTTCAAATTAAGGAGCCAGAATATTTATTTGTGGATAGCTATGGGCGCAAGCCTTGCACTTACAACGGCGGTTCTTTATGTTCCTGGAATTTCAGATGCTTTTGGATTCCAACCTATAAGCGCTTCAGAATATCTTGTAGCACTTGCTATTGCAGTAAGCGTAATACCAATAGTAGAGATTGTAAAGTTTGTTCAAAGAAGAACATCAACACAGGTTTAATATTTAAGTTTGCATACAAAAAAGACCGGCATAGAGCAAATCTATGTCGGTCTTTTTAATATAATTTTATTTAAATTTAACAGCAGTGCCATATGCTATAACCTCGGCTGCTGCCTGCATAATTGCAGAAGATGCGTAATGAATGTTTACAACAGCGTCAGCGCCAAGTTCCTCAGCCTCTTCCACCATACGCTTTGTTGCAAGTGCTCGTGCGTCGTTCATCATTTCATTGTATGCAACAAGCTCTCCACCAACAAGGGTTTTAAATCCTTGTGAAATATCGCGCAAAGCATTTTTTGTTTGAATTGTGCTACCTTTAACAAGCGACAATGTTTCCAGCTCCTTGCCAGAAATATAATCAGTATTTACTAATATCATCGTACTCTCCACTCCTTACTTCTTTAATTCGTTCAACCAAAACATAGATTGCAATGCTAAGCAAAAAAAGTAAAAAAATTGAAATAATAACTTTAAGTGCATTAGGTATTGGAGCTGAGATATAAATAAATGCGTAAAATGCTAAAACAGCAACAATTAGGACAGTTATAATAATAGGAATTATCAACTTTTTAGACTTCATTGGCAAACGCCTCCAAACTATGTTATATCTTTATTATAATATAAAGTTGCTGTTTTTACAATAAAAAACTTATAATATTCACAAATAAAAACAAAAAAATGCTACTGATTTAGTTATAATTTTAGATGCTTTTATATTTTTTGTAGCATAAACATAGGTATTATTGTTAAAAATATAAGTGTACAAAATAATAAGCAAAGATAGAATAAGAAAATGCAAAATGGATAAAATGTACACATTGGAAGTGAAAAATGCAATGCAAGTTACGAATAATGAATATGATAAAATGTCAAAAAAGGCATCGCCACCATCACCAAAGCTTAAAAATTGTATAAATGCTTTTTTAATTGGTGGTCTAATTTGTACAATAGGAGAGGCTTTGCGAGTCTATTATACTTCTCTTGGTTTTACAAAAGACGGGGTAAAAGCAGGAGTTTCAGTCACTTTAATTGTTATAACTGCGATACTCACAGCTACTGGATTGTTTGACAAAATTGCAAGATATGCCGGTGCTGGAACACTGGTGCCGATTACTGGTTTTGCAAACTCGGTAGTTTCGCCCGCAATGGAGTTTCAAAGCGAGGGACGAATTTTAGGAACAGGCGCAAATATGTTTAAAATTGCAGGGCCTGTAATTGTGTATGGATGTAGCACGGCTGTTTTATACGGATTTATAATTTGGATTTTTAAGTTGTATTAAAGGGGAGATTTTAGTGGCGATAAAGCAAGGAAGCTATACCTTTGTGTTGCCAACAAGACCCGCAATAGTTGGCAGTGCAGCAGTAGTTGGAAGCAAAGAGGGGCAAGGGCCTCTAGGGGCAGAGTTTGATTATATTTTTGATGATGTAACACTGGGGGAAGATTCGTGGGAAAAAGCAGAAAGTGCACTTCATAGAGAGGCTGTTACAAGGGCGCTTGCAAAGGCAGAAAAAACGCCATCTCAGGTTGATATGATTTTTTCTGGCGATTTGCTTAACCAGTGTGTAGGAACAACATTTAGCATTAGAGAGCTTAACATACCCTTTGCGGGGTTGTATGGCGCTTGTTCGACAATGGCGTTATCTCTTGCACTTGCAGGACTTATGACAGATGGTGGAATTATTGACACAGCAATAGCGGCAACATCATCTCACTTTTGCTCTGCGGAAAAGCAGTTTAGACAACCGTTGGAGTATGGTGGACAAAAGCCGCCAAGTGCTCAGTGGACGGCAACAGCTGCGGGTGCAGCTATAGTTGAAAAGGGTGGAAAAGGTGTAGAGATTGAGGCAGTTCATATTGGAAGAATTCAGGATAAAGGAATAAAGGATGCAAACAATATGGGAGCGGCAATGGCGCCGGCTGCGTGCGAAACAATAGCATCGTTTTTAGAGGATATGGGGGACACACCTCAAGATTACGATATGATTTTGACGGGCGACCTTGGAAAAGTTGGCTCAACTCTTTTGCTAGAACTTTTAGAGCTGGAAAAAGGCATAGATATAAGCCGTGTTCATTCTGATTGTGGCAATATGATATTTGATTTTGAAACACAGGATGTAAACTCGGGTGGCTCGGGGTGTGGGTGCAGTGGTGCTGTTGTTTGCTCTTATATTATAAATAGGTTAGCACAAAAAAAGCTAAATAGAGTTCTTTTTGTTGGCACTGGTGCGTTGATGTCACCTGTAACATCGCTACAAGGTGAAAGCGTACCATCGATTTCACACGCAGTTCTTTTAACTTCGGGAGGGCAATAAATTATGGGAGAAACTTTGGTTAAAAATTTTAAAATCGCATCATATGCGGGGAAAATAATAAACACACTCACTATTATTAGAACAATAGTGCTTGTAGTGGTTTTTATAATTTTTGCCACTCAAATTTTTGAATTTACAATAAAAGAAAAGTTAAGCAAAGCTTAAAATGAGGCAAGATATGGAGTATTTAATGTTTTTAAAAGCATTTGTAGTTGGCGGACTGATTTGTGTTATAGGTCAACTATTTATTGACTACACAACGCTAACACCGGCAAAAATACTTGTAGGTTTTGTGACTATAGGCGTGATTTTAGGGGCGATAGGAGTATATGACCCGCTTGTTAAATGGGCAGGTGCAGGAGCTACAGTTCCCTTGTCCGGATTTGGTTATGCTTTGGCGATTGGAACAAAAAAAGCAATCCAAAAAGATGGATTGCTAGGTGTCCTAACTGGACCTTTAAGTGCGGGTTCAGCTGGAATAACTGCAGCTCTTATAAGTGGACTTGTTGCATCGCTTATATCAAAGCCCCACGCAAAATAAAGCACTTCGCAAAAAGCGTGGTGCTTTATTTTTAAAAAGGTCAAATTAAAGTCTATTAAAGTGATGCTGAAAAACCTATGCTATTTCTTCAGAGATAAACTCATCATCTTCGCTACCGAACGATGTGTATTGAAGTTTGTTGTCAATTTCAATACTTCTGTTGTTGAGGTATCTTTGAACAAAAACATAAACAACACCCGCAGCAGCTGCAATTGATAAAATAATAGTAACAATTTTCATAATCTTTTTGAAATCCATAGAACAAACACTCCTTAATATAAATGAATAAAATTAACGAAATAATACCATATAAACATTATATCGTATAAAGATAAAATGTCAATATATACATTGAAAAAGAAATAAAAAAACGACGCTTTTGCGTCGCTTCATTATCTTGTTAAATCTAAAATAGATTAGTTGCATTTTGAAACAAGAGCTGATTTTTTGTGAGCAGCGTTATTCTTATGAAGAAGTCCTTTAGCTGCAGCTTGGTCAATCTTCTTAATAGCGATTTTTACAAGCTCGTCTCTGTTTTCTGCACCGGTATCAATGGCGGCGTTAGCCTTTTTAATAGCTGTTTTAAGAGCAGAGTTCCTTGATTTGTTGCGCTGTGCCTTTGCAAGGTTAACATCAACGCGTTTTTTAGATGATTTAATGTTAGGCATTGTTACACCTCCTTTAGTGACTGTACAGGAATATATAATAACACCAATCCCTACAAATTGCAATATATTTTTTATGCTTTAATTTTTATTTTTAACTTAGAAAAAATAACAGTAATTATATACTATGGAGGATTAAAATGAACTTTAGAACAGACCTTGCAATTGAGTGCAAGGAAGAGTACGGCGAAAGCGAAATTGAGGGTGTAAAATACACCGAAAAATACAATGAAACATCAAAAACAACAATAATAGAAGTGCTAAATAAAAAAGGTGAGCTTGCAATTGGAAAACCTGTGGGAAATTATATTACCGTTGAGGTTCCAAACTTTTCTAGCGACGGTGAAATATTAGACGACAGACTAACAGCGATTAAAGAAGAACTTGCAAGGCTCATTCCAAACGATGGGGTTATTCTTGTTGTGGGGCTTGGTAATGATAATATAACGCCGGACGCTTTAGGGCCTCGCACAATAGACAAAATAATAGCTACAAGACATATAAGTGCAGAGCTTGCAAAATCTGTAGGACTTGAGGGGTTAAGAATGGTTTCTGCTTTAGCTCCTGGAGTTTTGGGGCAAACGGGAATAGAAACGGGTGAAATAATTATGGGTGTTTCAAAAAGCGTTAAACCATCAGCCGTAATAACCGTAGATGCACTAGCGTCTAGAAGGCTCTCAAGGCTTGGTTGCACTGTTCAAATAGCAGATACCGGTGTTACACCTGGCTCGGGAGTGGGCAATGCAAGGGCACAAATAAACGAGCAAACTCTGGGCGTTCCTGTAATTGCCGTTGGAGTTCCAACCGTTGTTGATGCTGCAACACTTGCAAATGATTTGCTGGGGGATAACGAAGAGGACAAGGACTTGTTTTCTAAACTAGACGGTCAAGGTGCTGATATGATTGTAACCCCAAGAGAGATAGATTTGATGATAGATAGAGCGGCAAAGCTTTTAGCTCTTGCAATAAACAGTGCTTTGCAACCTACTTTAACTGTTGAAGATATAATGGCTATGACCTCATAAATTTAAAATTTGAAGCATACCCTTTAATAAGTAAAAAAATAAAAACTAATCTTATTAAATAAACCTCGGGGGATTAATGCTTTGAAAAAAACAAAACAATCCAATTATAAATTAAGATATAAAGCCTCAATCGCACTTCCAATATGCATTATAATACTCGCTAGCGTTTTTGCAAAACCAATTTCAAAAAAGCTAGGTGGCGTAGCACTTGCCCTTGCAGGTGCATCTATTCCCGAGGGTTCAATAAATATGATAAAGTCTGAGGTTTCTGGCGAGTCAGAAATGCAAATCGAATCTGTTATTAATCAGTCAGGTAATAGTAAAAACAAAGTTACAGAAAAAAAGAAAATGACAAAAGATATTGAAAATAAAAATGCAATGTCGGCACAAATATCAAAAGCAACCCCAAATGATATTTTAGAGATAATCGAGCAAGCAAAAAACAGCCAAGCAGCTGCCCAAAAATCAGGAAATATAATTGAAAAGACATATGGTAAACAGAATTCAACCAGCACCTATAAAAATATATCTATTAGAAATGTAACAGATACAAAAACAGTAAATATTCAAAAATCACTTGAAAAACAAGCAGATTTAAAAATTGATGACAAATCAAAGCCAACTGTTTTAATCTTTCATACCCACACTACAGAGTCATATGAAATGCTAGACAGAGGTTGGTATTCTAATGATTTTCCTACAAGGAGCAAAGACCCTAAAAAAAATATGGTAAGAGTTGGGGATGCTATTGTAGAAAAGCTTGAGATGGCAGGCTTTGTAGTTTTACACGATACGCAAATATATGACTTATCGTATAACGGCTCTTATGCACGCTCACGGGAGGCAATAGAGAAGTATAAAAGCCAGTACCCTAGTCTTAAAGTTATTATTGATGTTCATCGTGATGGAATTCAGCAATCAGATGGTACGAAAATAAAACCTGTTGTGAGCATTAACAACAGGAAGGCAGCCCAAATAATGATAATTACAGGTTGCCAAGATGGCAAGGTGATAGATTTTCCCGACTGGGAACAAAATTTGACCTTTGCAGTTCAGTTACAAAAACGAGCAGAGGATTTATACCCAGGGCTTATGCGTCCCATATTTTTTGCACCCAGAAAATATAATATGGACACATCTCATTGTGGAATATTGTTAGAAGTAGGCAGCGACGCAAACACACTGGAAGAAGCGGCGTATTCGGGGGAATTGATAGGGGCATCTCTTGCCTCACTTATGAACGATTATGTATCAAAATAAGGATGATTAAATGAAAAAAATATTGCGAGTATATTCACTTTTAACCACAGTAGCTCTATGCACTGTAATGCTATGTACCGGCATAATAATGGCTAAGAATAATACAAGAAAGCTAAGCTTTGGTGAGGAATATGAGGCTGTGCAAATTTACAACACAAACAGCGAGAGGATAGGTGTTTGTGCCGGAGATAAAAGCATTGAAGTGTCAAAAGATTTTTTAGACAAAACAAAAAGGTTTGCAATGATTTTTGAGCCTATATTTTCTCCTGTTGTTAACAACTTTAATTGGTTAAACGACAGCCTAACAGAGATTTTTGGATTGTAAAAGCAAGGGGATAAGGGTATAATAGGGGCAGTTTAATTGAAATAATAGGTGATTTAAATGAGAATATTGATAGATGCCGATGGTTGTCCTGTGGTTGATATAGCTTGTGAAATTGCAAGGGATACAAGCACGCAATGCATAATTATTTGCGATACTTCGCACACTTTTTCAAAACAGGGCGCAAAGACTATAACTGTTTCAAAAGGGGCAGATAGCGTTGATTTTGCTTTGGTGAATATGCTAAAGCAGGGAGATGTTGTAATAACGCAGGATTACGGTTTGGCGGCTATGTGCCTTGCAAGAGAGGCGATACCAATAAGTCAGGACGGCATGGTTTATAATAATGATAATATTGACGCTTTGTTGCTTGCAAGACACAATGCAAAGAAAATCCGCAACGCAGGAGGCAGGCTTAAAGGACCGTCAAAAAGAACGCAGTCGCAAAACGAAATGTTTAGGCAAAAACTAAAAAACATAATAGAAAATAGCAATAACGAATAAAATAAATTACATAAAAATAGATTTAAAACACAAAGAACAGGTTACCAATTAAGGTAGCCTGTTCTTTGCTTAAAACTGTTTATTTCTTATACTTTTTATAGAGAGGTTCTAACTTTTTATACACTTTTCTGAAAATGTCAGAATAAAGGTCGTCATAAATTTCGTGCTCTTTCATATCGGGGCTAAAAACATCTTTGATATGCACCATAGATTCAAGAGCTTCATCATAATCTTTAAAAACTCCGTGTGAAACAAAAGCAACTATAGAGCTACCAAGTCCACAAGCTTCATATGTTTGAATACGATAAACGGGTAGTCCAAACATATTAGCGGTTATTTGGCAAATTTCATCACTTTGAGAACCGCCACCACCGAGATATATTGTATCAATTTTTGTTTTACTTCTTTTTTCTAGGTTATAGATTCCGTCCATAAGAGCGTAGTTTAGCCCTTCAATTATTGCACGATAAATGTGAATTCTTGTATGGACATCAGAAAAGCCGATTACAGAGCCTTTAGCCTTAGGCATTGCAACGCCAGGGGTGAAATAAGGTTGTAGCATAAGCCCTTCGCAGCCTGCAGGCACCTCACGAAGTCTTGCGTTTAACAGCTCTTCAGGGGCAACGCCAAGCTTTGCAGCTTGCTCTACTTCTTTATGGGCAAACTCATTTTTAAACCAAGAGATTAGCCAGTAACCACGATAAATCTGAATTTCTGGGTTATAAATTCCTTTTATAACAGCAGGGTAGGCAGGCATAAATTTAAGAGGCTCAACATAATCTTCGGTTGCAATTTGAATAGTTGCAGTTGTGCCAAAACTTATTGCGGCCTTTCCAGGAGTGGTTACGGACAAACCAAGTGTCTCGCACCCTTTGTCAGAACCAGTGGCATAAATAGGTAGTCCAGCAGGAATGCCAGTGCGCAAAGCGGCTTCTTCAGAAATTCCGCCAATTAAATCACCTGGGTCTACAAGGTCTATGAGCTTTTCAGGCTCAATATCAAACAAACAACGAGCAATGTTGCTTGGTTCTTGCCAAGTTTGCATTTTACAATCAAATGGAATATGACCTATCATATTCGCAGTTGAGTCAACTAATTTTCCAGAAAGTTTAAAGGTTATGTATCCTGAAAGAAAAATGAATTTATGAGTTTTTGCCCAAATTTCAGGCTCATATTCCATAATCCAGTTGCACGTAGCAACCTTTCTTTGAATCTCAACAGCTTCTCTCATTCCAACAGCTCTAAAGGCTGCCTCCCTTGATTTTGGCAATGGGATTTTTCCACTTGTTTCACGCTTATCCAGCCAAAGAATCATATCACGAAGTGGCTTGCCATTTTTGTCAACGCAGATACTACTATCACGAATTGTTGTACTTGTTACAGCGATAATATCATTCCACAAATCGCCTGCCCTATCTTTTAAAGCTAGGCTAACCTCACAAATTGCATCCCAATAAAAATCCGGTCTTTGCTCTGCCCAATTTGGATTTTTTGAAAAATATGGTGGATTAAATCTTTTCTGGGCTTTTAAAACAATGTCGCCAGAAGGGTTAACAAGGATTGCCCGTGCACTTTGAGTGCCAATATCGAATGTTAACACGAGTGGTATGGACATTTAAAAACACTCCCTCTCTTATTTTTGCCATACTGCCACACACAAATATTTAAGCGCACATCTTCATTAAAACATACGCAAAATAAAACAAAATTATATTTAAATTAGCCATTGTTATATAAAATTTTTAATTAAAAAATAATATGCATATAAAATAAGTTTCAAAATCCCGTTTTTTGTTAAAACCCAATATCGCTCTCGCTAATAAAATGATACACTCCCCACAATTCGATGTCAATACAAAGCTTGTACGAACAACTAAAATAGACTTTTTAAATGAAAAATATGTAAGTTACCTATGCACTATGACTATAAAACTTGATCCGATTTTCTTATTTTTAGATTGTTAAACAACTAACAGATATAACTATTTAAAATAAGCGAATATATACCACTTAAATTCAATTATAGAAAATAATGGTATTTATAATGAAACTATGATATAATATCACAGTTATTAAATTATATATTAATTGTATTATATACTTAAAAATTACTGCATATACTTTCTTATGTTTACAACATATGTAGCTTAATTTAAGTAAAATTATTGAAAAGGATTTTGTTGTTATGAAAATACTGTTAGTGAACGACCAGTACTTTTTAGCAAATAACGGAATGACTATTTCTGCACGCCGTTTTGCAAAGGTTTTGGAGTCGCACGGACACGAAGTTAGAGTTGTGAGCACGGGCAGACCGGGAGATAGCCCGTATTTGATGAAAAAAAGGCGTGTTCCGATTTTTGACAAGCTTATAACATCACAGGGAATGGCTTTTGCTGTTACTGATAAAAAAATTTATAGGCAAGCGCTAGAGTGGGCAGACATTGTTCATTTTCTATCACCTTTTTCTTTAACTCACAACGGTATAAAAATGGCAAGAGAAATGGGAGTGCCCTACACAGCAGCTTTTCATGTGCAACCAGAAAATATTACATCCTCAATTCATCTTTATAGATGGGAATTTGTTAACAAATTTATTTACAAATGGTTTAAGTTTTCTATTTACAAGTATTGCACTCACATTCACTGTCCAAGCCATTTTATAGAAAGAGAGCTTCGCAAAAATAATTACTATGGCAAGCTCCACGTTATTTCAAACGGAATTGACCCTGACTTTAAATATCACAAAATTGAAAAATCCCCAGAGTTTGAGAACAAATTTTTGATTTTAACTATTGGTAGATTATCAGTAGAAAAGCGTCAAGATGTTTTGATTGATGCTATTAACAAATCAAAGTACAGTGACCAAATTCAGCTAATAATTGCAGGTCAAGGTCCACGAAAAGAGCAGATTTTAAAGCAGGCTAAAAGCCTTAAAAATCCTGCTATTGTCAATTTTTATACCCACGAGGAACTGCTTGATGTTATAGCTATGAGTGATTTGTATGCACATCCAGCACAGGTGGAAATAGAAGCGATGTCTTGTATGGAAGCTTTTGCAGGTGGTCTTGTTCCGATAATTGCAGACAGTAAGAAGTCTGCAACTCCGCAATTTGCACTTGATGAGCGTAGCTTGTTTGAAACTGGCAATTCTGACGATTTGGCAAAAAAGATTGATTACTGGATTGAGCACGAGCAAGAGCGTAAAGAAATGGAATATAAATATAGCGAATCGGCACAAAAGTATAAGCTTGAAGAATGTGTACTAAAAGCTGAGGAAATGTTTGAAATGGCAATAGAGGATACAAACCGAGCAAAAGAAGAGGGCAGATACGCTAAGAAGAAAGACAGAAAATACATAAAAACATAAAGAAAAAGACGGTTCATTTTAAATTGAACTGTCTTTTTTTATCATATTAAGATTGTTTTGTTTTTTAGTTTTTTTAAGCACTCTTTTGTAAATAAAAATAGAAAAAATGGCAAGTACAATATTTGCAACACAGGATATTATAAAAGCGAGGGAAGTTGGGTCTGTAATGTTAGAGCCGATGAAGGTAGTTGCAATAATTCTAGACATAAATCCAAGGACACCACCCAAAATATACTTAGGGTAACTAATACAAATTGACCCCATATACATACTCACAGCATCACAAGGCAACATTCCAATCACTCTTGCAATGTAAGAAAAAAAGAAGTCGTTATCTTTTTGCAATGTATCAAGAGTTTTGAGTTTCTCATATTTTGCAATTAAATTGTCAGCAAATTCTCGCCCAGAAAACCTACCAATCCAATATGGCACACTAAGAGCTATAGCAGTGCCTATGGTGTTTACAATTATAGCCATTGGAGTGCTAAAAATTGTACCGCTAGTTATCATTAATAGTGAAATAGGAAAAACAAAAGATAAGCTCTTAAAAGCGTACATTAATAATAAAAATAAAATTGCCAGTGGTATGATTTTCGGCGTGTAGTTTAGTAGTTTTTCAATTGTTATATCTTCTTTTGAAGTCAAAAGAAAAATGGTAATAATTATTATGACTATAAATGGTATCGTGCGAGAAAATCCTATTAAAACTTTTTTTGTGTTACTCTTATTTTTCATAAAATTCCCCGTTTTAAAATTATTAAACAGCCTGTGTAAAAATAGGGTAGCACACAGGTTTGCATTTTTATGCATCAATGCGTGCTACACAGTTTTATTATATTCTTTTTGCCCACTGCATTGCCAAATCTGTTTGTTCCCACGGCTTGTCGCTTGCGTTTTCTCCAAAATGTCCGTAAGATGCAACACTTGAATATATGGGCTTTTTTAAATCGAATTTTTTGATTATTGCAGCGGGTCGAAGGTCGACACTGCTTTCTACCAAATTTATAATATCTTGGCAAGGTATTGTTTGAGTGTTAAAAGTGTTGACTGAAATAGATATAGGGTCAGCAAGCCCAATTGCATAGCTTAGTTGCATCTCACACTTTTTTGCAAGTCCGGCAGATACTATATTTTTTGCAATATATCTTGCCATATACGCACCACTTCTATCTACTTTTGTTGCATCCTTACCCGAAAAAGCACCGCCACCGTGCCGAGCATAACCGCCATAGGTATCGACTATGATTTTTCTTCCTGTAAGTCCGCTGTCACCTGCAGGGCCACCGATGACAAACCTGCCTGTAGGGTTTATAAAAAAAGCGGAATCATCGTCAATCATATTTTTAGGCAGTGTACTTAAAATAACATCTCTTACAATGTCGCTTCGAAGGTCATCAATTGCGACTTCTTCTTTATGCTGTGAAGATATGATGACGGTAGAAATTCTTGTAGGTATACCATCATCATATTCCACAGTAACTTGCGATTTACCGTCTGGTAAAAGATAGGGGAGTATCTTTTTTTTGCGTACATATTCAAGTCGTCTAGAAAGACGGTGTGCAAGCATTATCGGTAATGGCATTAAACAATCAGTTTCATCGCAGGCAAAGCCAAACATCATTCCTTGGTCGCCTGCGCCACTATCAAGAACCTCTGTGCGGTTAATTCCAATAGCAATATCAGGAGATTGCTCGTGTATATCAATTTCGATTTGACAAGAATTTGCATCGAAACCAGAACTTTTATGAACATATCCAATATCACTTATTGTATCTCTTGCGATTTTTTCATAATCGACATTGGCGGTTGTAGTAATTTCTCCCATTAAATGCACCTTACTGGCTACTACTGTCACTTCACAAGCAACGTGAGCATCACTGTCTTGTTCTAGTATGCTATCAAGAATTCGGTCAGCAATTTGGTCACAAACCTTATCGGGATGTCCACAAGTAACCGATTCGGAAGTGAAAAAGGTTTTCATGAAATCCTCCTCAAAAGTGTGGTTTAAAATTTAGATTATATTTATTATTTTACAGTGGTTGTGCATTTGTTTTTACAGTTTGCACAGCCGTTTGAATTTTGCCAAAGTTTATCAGCTGTTACAGCCCATTTTTTTGCTGCTGGTACGCACTTATCGGACAATGTATGAACATCTTCAGGATGCATCATATCTGTTGATTTTGCACCGCAGTCGTCAACCATTTTGCTAAGAACACCGGGGTTATCAAGCAGTGGACAAGGACGCAAGTGATTGTCGTTAAATGGTTGATTGTTATGATATTGCATAAACAAAGGACCTTGCAATGCCTCTATTAGAGTTTTTTCTTTTATATTTGAATCAGAATAATGTATGAAAGCACAAGGCTCAACATCGCCATTTGCGTTGATGTGTAGGTATCTTCTGCCACCAGCAATACAACCACCAACATATTCTCCGTCATTCCAAAAATCAAGCGTAAACAGTGGTTTTGTTTTTCTAAAATCTCGGATTCGGTGATACATAAATTCTCGTTGTTCATCGGTTGCAATAAGGTCGGTTACAGCATCAACACCAACAGGCATATATGTAAAGAACCAAGCGAATTTTGCACCCCACTCAATCATTTGGTCAAAATACTCCTCGCTACCAATAACATCGACATTCTTGCTTGTGTAACAACAAGAAATTCCAAATGGCAACTTTTTACTTTTTAATATATCCATTGCATTTTTTACTGCTTTAAATGTACCCTCGCCACGCCTAAAGTCCGTTTCTTCTTCAAAGCCCTCAACGCTAATTGCAGGCACAAAGTTTTTTACACGCAACATCTCGTCTGCAAACTCTTCATCGATTAGAGTTCCGTTAGTAAAAGATAAGAAAGTGCAGTCAGGGTGCTTTTCGCAAAGGGTTATGATGTCTTTTTTTCTAACTAGTGGTTCGCCACCAGAATAGATATAAAAATATGTACCAAGCTCTTTACCCTGCGTGATTATGCTATCAAGAGTTTTTAAATCCATATTTAAGCTATTTCCATAATCGGCAGCCCAGCATCCAATGCATTTAAGGTTGCAAGCAGAGGTAGGGTCTAGGAGAATTGCCCAAGGAATACCACATTGATACTTTTCTCTGCAAGCATCCTGTGTGCGCCAACCTTCAAGACAAGCATTTAGAAAAAAAGATTCAAAAAGATGTCTGCGAACATCATCATCAATATCGCTCCACATACTTTTAATGTACTTATACCAATTTCCATCAGGTTCGTTTATAATTTCTCTTATGCCCTTACGCTGAGAGGCAAAAACATCGTCTTTTACAAAAGTATCAACCCAGTCCATAAGCTTTGGAATGTTTTTGTCAGGGTCTTTGTCAAGGTACCTTAGTGCTTGCTTGACACCAATTTTTTTAATTTTGTTTGTTACTTTCATTAATAAATCAAACCTTTCTTAGTTTATGGGATTATAAGCCCGCCCATATTGACTAATATTATAAATATCTTTTATTTTGCTCTCAATAGACAAAAACAGCGATATGCTTAGTTTTTAAGCACATCACTGTTTTTGTATGATTTTTAGGCATATTTATAAATGTGTATGAAAATTAGACACTTTAGCTTTTTTGTCTGAATTTTAAAAGTTTTTTTGAACGCTTTTTTCTAGTGCATTTTTAATAGCACCATCAAACAAAAAAGAAATTTTTGAAACAAAAATCTGTGGCTCTTTCATCCCGTTAGAAATCCAGTCACCCAGCATACCCATAATTGCAAATGTATAAAAATTCGCGATAAAGTCTTTATCCTCATCGCT
>CAZEKQ010000014.1:0-17580 GCA_964512735.1 uncultured Eubacteriales bacterium
CAAATGTACGGGTTTAGAGTTGATGATATTTAAAGTTTAGTTTTAGGCACGGGTAGTAAGTTTGAGATTCTATATTTAGTAGCATTTAAATTTTAGTTTTAGGCACAAGTATTTAATGTGCGGTTTGCATTTTAAATTGATATATTTCTTTACCTTGTTCTCATTCATTTCTTTGCTCGCCAAAGAAACGAATCAAAGAAAGGCGACACGGGGGAAACCCTCTGTTATCCTTTCAATCGGTTTTCCCCCGTGACCCCCATCCGCTACGGCGTGGTAGATTTGTTGGATATGGTTAAGTTTGGGTTATTGTAGTTAATGTGTGTTATAGTTAGTAGCTTTTTAATTTAATTTTAGGCACGGATGTTTAATGCGTAGTTCTATATTTAGTAGCATTTAAACTTTAGTTTTAAGCACAAGTATTGCGTGCGTGGGTTGATTTTTAGCTTTTATATATTTATTCGAACAAAACCGAAAGGCAAAACCTATTTACCTGCCCAAGCACTACTCTATGCGATTTGCAAACAAAAACAAAGACACCACTTTGATTAAAAGCGATGTCTTTTTTTATTTCTATCAGCCCTGCCCTAACATTTTTAAAAACGCTTTCATATAAACTGGGTTTGACGGCGCAAATGTGTAGTTTAAAAACATTACATTATTTATACCGTTTGCGTTTACAAATTCTGCAAGGTTCATTTCAACTCTTCTAGGGTCTGTTACATAAACCTCTTCAAAATTATCAATCAAAAATGGTGCAAAAGCATTGCCATAAGATTCTTTTATTAGAATTATTTTTTTACCATTTTTCTTTTCTGTTGTAATTTTTATAATTGGATTATCACCCTGTATAAATGCCAAATATTTGTTTGACGCCGATATATCATCTGCAACAATTGTAAGCGGTCTGCTTTGCGACATTGTCGTATCGTTGAAAATAACACCTGTGGCAGATGTTGAGGGTTTAAATGTTTCAACATAATCAGGATTATCCTTTAGTGCTTGCGACTGAGTGTATCTATACATACTGCCAACAAACCCATCTATTTTACCCATTTCATACGAATTAAGCTTGCTCGGAGAAAACCCTGCCACCTTGGCAAATGCTGTGTACGCATAATAAGCACCCCTTGCAGTCCAGTGATGGTCTGTTCTAAAATAAAGATACTCATCTGTGTGCATCCTAAGTGCCGAGCGAGCGTCAACACTTTTTATGTTAGGGTTTAGAGCGTCATATGCAATTTTTATTCCCTTTTCCTGAGAGCGATTTCCCGTATTGTATTTTTCAGGCCCATAAAACTCTATAATCGTTGGTGCAAGCATAACATAAACCTGTGCATTTGGCACTGCTACCGAAAAATTATTTATCGCATTTGCGTACCTTTGCAAGCTGTTTTGGCTAACACCATACATCTCCATCGCCGTTGTTCCGCTAATAACTATTGACTGCGATGTCGTGTAATCTGCTGGAATAGAAATATCGGGCGGTTTTTGTTGTGTTGTTGGTTCTTTTTCCTCCTCATTTTTCAATGGGTTTTTTTTAGTTTTATCTACAACTACATTGCTTTTTGTAACCTCAACACCACTTATTTTATCATTATCACCAAAGGCTAAAACACAAACAATAGCAACAATTGCAACGACTGTTAAAAAAACTGCTATTGGTGTTTGATTTTTATCAAAGCCTTTAATATTACTCATTAAATTACCCGCTTTGCATTTTTATTTTATTTTTGTTTATAATCTATCGATAGATTATTTTCCCCGTTTTTGCCTCTATTATGTTATTAAACACCGCTATGTGAGAGCTTGAAATATGCTTATCAATGTGCATACTGCCAAAATACCATTTTTCAAACTCGCAAGCACTACTTAGTTGCTCAAAATATGCATTAAGAGCCGTTACTCTTGTTCGCTCGTTGCTGTTTAGCATCAAAAAACCCTTGATTTTTGAAGGTGGCTCGTGTGTTATTATTAAATCAACCTTGCAACCGTTTTTTTCAATATTATCAGCACCATCAAGTAGCTCAATCTGCGTTGGTATTTCGTCCCTTGACCAAGCATCATTATCAAATCTCATATCAATGTCGGGACTCTCTCCCCCGCCCATTGTAAAAATTTTCATACCCTCAACATCATAGATTTGACCACGCATAAGGTGATAAACATTGCCTACTATATGGCGAACTTTTCCGCCGTTCCACTCGCTAACCTCATACTCGTTTAGCAAATCAAAATTCTCGTGAGTTCCGTCCAAAAAGCATATGTTATATTTTTTCTTGCCTAGCTGTTTTAAGATTTTTTGCTCCTGTTTTGAGTTATCCCATATAAAACCAAAATCCCCACAAATTATTAGCGTGTCACCTTTTTTTAGGCATTTTGCAGCCGATGATTGAAATCTGCTTATATCTCCGTGGGTATCCCCCGTAATATAGACCAATATATCCACTTCCTATTAACTAAAAATCTATTATTTATTCTATTTATTTTATATTTTTTTAATGTTATACTATACTCTATAATATTTATATCATACCACAAATATTCAAGTATTTAAAACCTCTAAAGCGTGTTTTTTCTACTTTTTACAAATAATTTTGCTGTTTTGCAAATTTACAAAATAGCACTTAGTGTTTAATCATAACACAATAATACTATATTTAAAAGGTGATTGTCTATGAGAAAAGCAATATTTTTTTTATTTTCGTTCGTTATTTTAGCTAGTTCTTTTTCTTTAACTTCAAACGCTACCTATAATTCCCAATTAGAAGTAAAATCAAACATTCTTTATATGTCTAGTTTAGATAATGACACTGTTATTTTTGACAAAAACGCAGACCTAAAAACTGCCCCAGCATCGCTTACAAAAATTGTTACTGGAATGTATGTTTTAGAAAACTGTGACGATTTAACGCAAGTTATTTCTGCTCCAACTGAGGTTATTCGTTCGTTTGACGGTAAAAATAGTTCAAACGCAAAAATAGTTGTGGGAGAAGAATTAACCGTTGACGAGCTTTTACATTTAATGCTTATAAAAAGTGCAAACGAAGCATCTAGCATACTTGCCTATCACTTTGGTGATGGTGACATTGACGCATTTATGGATAAAGTAAACGATTATATGAAAAAGCTTGGATGTAAAAACACAAATTTTGTAAACCCACACGGGCTTGACGAGGACAATCACTATACCACGGCAAGAGATTTGAGCATAATTGTAAATCACGCATTGAAAAATGAAAAGTTTGTTGAGATTACAAGCTCTAACACATACTATTTGCCTGCGAATAACAAAAGAGCAGAACAGACCAGATTTTTTTCTACAAACTGGCTTATTTCCCCCTCTACATCATACTATTATGAGTTTTCAAAGGGAATAAAAACGGGAACAACAGAGCTTGCTGGCACTTGTCTGATATCTACTGCATCAAAAAATGGTTACTCATATCTTTGTATTGCAATGCAAGGACCGTCTGAGGATGTTACGGGTGATGGAAGGAAGGATAACCTTGCTTTTATTGATAGTAAAAGAGCGTATGAGTGGGCATTTAAAAACCTAAAACTCAAGGTTGTTGCAAGCCCATCTGATGTTGTGACTGAGGCTAAGGTAAATTTGTCTAGCAAGGTTGACCATGTAAGACTTGTTCCAAAAGAAGAGGTCGCCGACCTTATTCCTATCAAAGTTGATTCGACAGGCATTTTAATCGAGCCTATTAAAGAAACAATACCCGAGAGTATCAACGCACCAATAAAAAAAGGCGATGTTATAGGCAAAGCAAAGGTTATGTATGCGGGAAAAGAGCTTAGGACAATTGAGCTTGTCGCTGGCGAAAATGTGGACAGAAATATTTTTCTTTTCATTGGATATTTAATAAAAAATGTTTTTAAATCTACAATAGGCAAAATTGTTTCGACCGTTGCTATTTTGGCTTTGATTTTTTACATTGTTGTATCTGTACTGTATTCAAAAAAGCAGAAGAAAAAAAGAATTTATGTTGTTGATAATTACAGAGATTTAAGAAAATAGTTTTACAAGGGATTGTTTTTATATGAACATTTTAGTAAGCTCCTGTTTGCTTGGCACAAAATGCAGATATGACGGCTCTTGTGCCGTGTGCGATAAATTGCTAAGGCTAAAAGATGACTACAATTTTATTTCTGTTTGTCCTGAAGTTTTATCGGGACTACCAACACCTAGAGAACCTTGTGAAATTTTAAAAAACAGGGTTGTAACCAAAAGCGGAAAAGATTTCACATCGAAATTTATAGATGGTGCAAACCAAACTTTAGAGATTGCAAAGTCACTTGACTGTAAATATGCAATTTTAAAAGAGCGTAGCCCATCTTGTGGTAGTAGCAAAATCTACAACGGCAATTTTTCGGGTAGTCTTATTTATGGCAAGGGATTTACAGCAAACTTACTTTTAAAAAACGAGATAATAGTTTTTAGTGAAAATCAAATAGATGAGTTTATTTCTTTTATATAATAAAAAAGAAAAAAGAGCGAGGATATTATCCACGCTCTTTTATTATGCATTATTTGGTTAAACAGTGGTTATGCGTCAACCTTAGCCATATGCTCGATAAGCATAAGAACTTTGTTTGAATAGCCCCACTCGTTATCATACCAAGAAACAAGCTTTACGAACTTGTCTGTAAGTGAGATACCAGCCTTTGCATCAAAGATTGATGTTCTAGCATCACCTATAAAGTCTGAAGAAACAACCAAATCCTCTGTGTAGCCTAAAATTCCTTTAAGCTCACCCTCTGAAGCCTCTTTGATTGCTACGCAAATCTCGTCATAAGTTGCAGCTTTTCCGAGAGTTACTGTAAGGTCAACAACTGAAACGTTGAGTGTTGGAACACGGAAAGCCATTCCTGTAAGCTTGCCATTAAGCTCTGGAATAACAGCGCCAACAGCCTTTGCAGCACCTGTTGAAGATGGGATGATGTTGCCAGCAGCAGCTCTGCCACCTCTCCAGTCCTTGTTTGAAGGGCCGTCAACAGTCTTTTGTGTTGCTGTTGTTGCGTGAACAGTTGTCATAAGACCTTCAACAATGCCGAACTTATCGTTAATAACCTTTGCAAGAGGAGCAAGGCAGTTTGTTGTGCAAGATGCGTTTGAAACAATGTTCATGTCTGATTTGTATTCGTTATTATTAACGCCCATTACGAACATTGGAGCGTCCTTACTTGGAGCAGAAATAACAACTTTTTTTGCACCAGCGTTAATATGAGACTGTGCTTTTTCTAGTGTTGTGAAAACGCCTGAAGCTTCAACAACATAGTCTGCGCCAACTTCGCCCCATTTGATTTGTGATGGGTCTTTTTCTGCAAAAACAGTAATAGTCTTACCGTTAACAATAAGCTTACCGTCTTTTGCTTCTATTGTGCCATCAAATTTGCCCTGTACTGTGTCGTATTTGGCCATATAAACCATATACTCAGGATCGATAAATGGGTCGTTAATTCCTACTAATTCAAACTTTTCTGGTTGTGCTACTGCAGCACGGAATACGAGTCTGCCGATACGGCCGAAACCATTAATACCAATTTTAATTCCCATTATAAAAACCTCCAGTTCTTTTATCAATCAGTTTTATATATTTTGCCGATTAACAATATCTATTATACATCACTGCTTGAAGTTTTCAAGTACTTTTATACAACTATATGCATATTTTTGTTGCAATTGTAAAGGTATATAAAAAACCCCTATAAGATGATAGAGGTTTTATACATATTGTTAATTTTTTATCAGAAATTATTCTTCATCAATTTCTTGTAATGTTTGCCTTGAAATATCGAGTTTAACCTTGCCAATTCGCCTATCCTCAATATTTAAAATTGAAAAGTGAATATTCTCATAGTCTACCTCACAATTTTCTCCCTCTTGTGGTAAAAAACCGAGTAAGTTGATTACAAAACCGCCAAGCGTGTCATAATCTCCTTGTGGAATGTCTATAGATAAAATTTGCGCAACCTCTTCAATCTCTGTTTTGCCATCAATTATAAAAACATTTTCATCAATTTTTTGAATATCTTCATCCTCATTGTCATACTCATCTTGAATATTTCCAACGATGGATTCCAGCAAATCCTCAAGCGTTACAATCCCCGATGTGCCACCATATTCGTCAACTACAACAGCCATTTGAACATGGCGTTCGCTCATCTCTTTAAAAAGCTTTGAGCATTTTAAGGTTTTTGGAACATAAAAGACAGGCCGCATAATGTCCTTCATCTTTTTTGTTTTTGGCAAATTACCGCCAACATATTTGAGTAAATCCTTAATATAGGCTATGCCCACGATGTTGTCAAGCTCATCCTCAAAAACCGGAATTCTTGAATACCCATGTTCAATCGCTAGTGTTACAACATCTGCAAGCGGGTCCTCAGCGTCAACTGCAATTATATCTGTGCGGTGCGTCATAATTTCTGCAACAAGCACATCATCAAACTCAAAAATATTATTTATCATTTCTTTTTGAGTGTTTTCTATAACGCCTTTTTCCTCGCCAACATCAACAAGCATACGAATTTCTTCCTCTGTTACCGAATCCTCGTTTACGTTTGGGTCAAACCCAAAAATCCTTATAATTAGGTTTGTTGTGAGCGAATACATTTTTGCAACAGGCTTTGTAATCTTTATTACAAAAAGCAATGGCGATACAGTTGCAAACGCTATTTTTTCCGGCTTTTGCATTGCAATTTTTCGTGGCACAAACTCGCCAAAAACCAAAGATATATAGGATACAATCAAGCTGATTATAAAAATTGATAGTGCATTAATAAAATCAATAGAGATATTTGGCATTATATTTAAAAATGCATTTGATAAAATTGGTGCAAAGCTATGAGCTGCTGTAATGGCTAGTAGCACACAAATAAATGTGATACAGATTTGAATTACCGACAAAAACGCACTTGGCTTTTTTGTAATTTGCAAAACTTTTTTTGCTTTTTTACTGCCACCGTCCGCCATTTTTTCAACCTTGCTGTCATTTAGCAAAGTTATTGCAGTTTCTGCCATTGCAAGATATGCGTTTATAAAAATAAGCACCAATAAAAATATCAAGTCAAAAACAATATTCCCAGTCCCAGGGTCGTCCATAATTGGATTGTCTCCTTCCGTTTGTTAAAAAATTATCTAATAGGTATTTACACCAAAATAAGTCATTTTTATGTATATAATATTTCATTATATACAAATAGTCTATTACTGTCAAATACATTATTTGCATATTTAAAAAATGTATTAAAATTCACTTTTTATCCTCTTTTCGTATTTACATAGTATAGTAAAAGTGTTATTATATCTATTGTATGCTCTTTAATTTTGTAATGCTTTTAAATTTTTGTATTTTTTATCATTTAAAATGTGTTACTTTTTAAAAGCTCACTAAACTACATTTCATCATATTTGGAGGCGTATTTAATATGGCAAGAAAAACTAAGACCATGGACGGCAACACCGCTGCTGCTCATGTGTCCTACGCGTTCACAGAGGTTGCAGCAATCTATCCGATTACTCCATCGTCTGTAATGGCGGAAGAGACCGACAAAATGTCTGCAAACGGTGTTAAGAATCTTTTCGGGCAACCCGTTAAAGTGGCTGAGATGCAGTCAGAGGCTGGTGCGGCTGGTGCTGTTCACGGCTCACTCGCTGCTGGTGCTCTTACAACTACTTACACTGCTTCTCAGGGACTTCTTTTGATGATTCCTAATATGTACAAAATCGCAGGCGAACTTTTACCAAATGTTATTCATGTTTCTGCTCGTTGTGTAGCATCTCATGCGCTTAACATTTTTGGCGACCACTCTGACATTTATGCTTGCCGTCAGACTGGATATGCTATGCTTTGTGCTGGTAATGTTCAAGAAGTTATGGACCTTGGTGCTGTGGCTCACCTTGCAACAATCAAGAGCCGTGTTCCTTTTGTTCATTTCTTTGACGGTTTCCGTACATCTCACGAAGAGCAAAAAGTTCAGGTTTGGGATTTTGACGAGCTAGGCGAAATGCTTGACACAGACGCAGTTAACGAATATCGCCGTCGTTCTCTTAACCCTGAGCGCCCTGTTTTAAGAGGTTCTGCTCAAAATCCGGACATCTTCTTCCAAGCTCGTGAGGCTTGTAACACTTATTATGACGATGTTCTAGGTGTAACTGAAGAGTACATGAACGAAGTTAACAAGAGAATTGGCACAGACTACAAATTCTTTAACTACTACGGCGCTCCAGATGCTGACAGAGTTATCATCGCTATGGGCTCCGCTTGTGATACAATCGAAGAAACCATTGACTACCTAAATGCTAATGGTCAAAAAGTAGGACTTGTAAAAGTTCGTCTTTATCGTCCTTTCTCTGCAAAACATCTTCTTGATGCTATCCCATCAACAGTTAAGACAATTTCTGTTCTTGACCGTACAAAAGAGCCTGGTTCAATCGGCGAGCCATTGTTCCTTGATGTTGTTGCAGCTCTTAGGGATTCACAATTTGCAAACATTCCTGTTTATGCTGGTCGTTACGGCCTAGGCTCTAAGGATACAGGCCCTGGCTCTATTATTTCTGTTTATAAGAATATGACACAGAGCGAGCCTAAAAAGCGTTTCACAATCGGAATTGAGGATGATGTAACTTATCTTTCACTCGATATCGATGAGAATCCAGACACAACACCAGAAGGCACAACTTCATGTAAATTCTGGGGACTTGGTGCTGACGGTACTGTTGGTGCAAACAAAAACTCAATCAAAATCATCGGTGATAATACTGATATGTATGCTCAAGGCTATTTTGCATATGACTCTAAAAAATCCGGTGGTGTTACAATTTCTCACCTTCGTTTTGGTAAGTCACCAATCAAGTCAACATACCTTATCAGTAAGGCAGACTTTGTAGCTTGTCACAACCCATCTTATGTTGATAAATATAAAATGGTTGAAGACCTCAAAGAGGGTGGCACATTCCTTCTTAACTGCCACTGGTCTGACGAAGAGTTGTCTGAAATGCTTCCAGCTTCTGTAAAGAATTATATTGCTAACAACAATATCAATTTCTACACAATCAACGCTACAGAGATTGCAAAAGAGCTTGGACTCGGCGGAAGAGTTAACACAATTCTTCAAGCTGCATTCTTTAGCCTTTCTGAGATTATTCCAACTGACAGAGCTGTTACCCTTATGAAAGATGCTGCAACAAAATCATATGGTAGAAAGGGCGAAAAAATCGTTTCTATGAACCACTCTGCTATTGAGCGTGGTGTTTCAGGTGCTCACAAGGTTGAAATTCCAAGCGATTGGGCTACTGCTGTTGATACCGACAAAAAAGAAGTAAAAGACATTAAGCGTAAGGATATTGCAGGATTTGTTAACAATATTCTTCATCCAATAAATGCACAACAAGGAGATAAACTCCCTGTTTCTACTTTCCTCAAAACTGCTGATGGTACTTTCCCACAAGGTTCTGCAGCATTTGAGAAGAGAGGTATTGCTGTTGATGTTCCTGAATGGAACGCAGACAATTGTATTCAGTGTAACTTCTGTGCTTACGTTTGCCCTCACGCTGTTATTCGCCCTGTTGCTATGACAGCTGACGAAAAAGCAAACGCACCAGAGGGTACAAAATCTATTAAGCTAAACGGTGTTGAGGGTTATGAGTTTGCTATTACTGTTTCAACTCTTGACTGTACCGGATGTGGCTCATGTGCTCAAGTTTGCCCAGGCAAAAAGGGTGCAAAGGCTCTTGTTATGAAGTCTCTTGAGTCTCAGCTTGATGAGCAAGATATTTTTGAGTATGCAAACGAGCTTCCAGCTAAGAAAGAGGTTCTTGAGAAATTCTCTTCAAACACTGTTAAGGGTTCACAATTCCTAACTCCTCTTCTTGAGTTCTCTGGCGCTTGTGCAGGCTGTGGTGAAACACCTTATGCAAAGCTTGTTACACAACTTTATGGCGACAGAATGTACATTGCAAACGCTACTGGTTGTTCTTCAATTTGGGGTGGTTCTGCTCCAAGTACACCATACACAATTAACCAAAAGGGTGAAGGTCCTGCTTGGTCTAACTCTTTGTTTGAAGATAACGCAGAATTTGGTTATGGTATGATGCTTGCAAACAATCAAATCAGGGCTCGTCTTGCTGAAAATGCAAAGATTGTTGCCGAGTGTGATTCTGCAAGTGCTGAGCTTAAAGCTGCTGCAAATGCATGGCTTGAAACTTTTGAAGATGGCGACAAAAACAAAACCAATGCTGAAGTTTTCAAAGCAGAGCTTAAAAAAGCAAATCCTCAAAACGATTGTTGTAAAAAGGCTATTGCTGAGCTTCTTGAGGATTCAGATTATCTCTCAAAGAAATCCGTTTGGATTTTTGGTGGAGACGGCTGGGCTTACGATATTGGTTTTGGTGGACTCGACCATGTTATCGCACAAAATCAAGATGTAAACATTCTTGTATTTGATACAGAGGTTTATTCAAACACAGGTGGCCAAGCTTCTAAGTCTACTCCTACAGGTGCTGTTGCACAATTTGCTGCAAGCGGTAAAACTGTAAAGAAAAAAGACCTTGCACAAATTGCTATGAGCTACGGATATGTTTATGTTGCTCAAGTTGCTATGGGCGCTGACTACAACCAGTGTCTCAAAGCATTCAGAGAGGCTGAGAGCTACAACGGCCCATCAATCATCATCGCTTATTCTCCATGTATCAACCACGGTATCAAGGGTGGAATGGGCGTTGCAATGAGCGAAGAGAAAAAGGCTGTTCAAGCTGGGTACTGGCATAACTTCCGCTTTAACCCACTTCTTGCTGAAGAAGGCAAAAACCCATTCTCACTTGACAGTAAAGCTCCAACAGAGAACTATAAGGACTTTATCTTGAGCGAGGTTCGTTACTCATCACTCAAGCGTTCTTTCCCAGAAAGAGCAGAAGTTTTGTTTGATAAGTCTGAAGAGTATGCAAAAGAAAAATATGAGCATCTTGTTAAACTTCAAGAGCTTTATGATCCAAACAAATAAGTTCTAAATAAATTACGGTCAAGAGCCTATGTTCTTGACCGTGTTTTTTAGATTTTTACAGCACATATGATGTGAATATTTTTCAAAAAAGGAATATTAATTGACAATGAATCTCTTTAATGCTATAATTCTGAAAGAATGCTTTCAAAATTAATAATTGATTGGCTTGATGATTTATGAGAAGAAAAAAAGATAGTGAATTAATTTATGAGACTGCCTTAGGTTTTTTTTCACGCTACGGCTACAAAAAAACGACCCTTGAGGACATTGCAACTGGACTCAATATGAGCAACAGCAATATTTATTCTTATGCAGATAGCAAACGCTCACTTTATTATGATTGTATTGAGTACGCTGTTGAAAGATGGCAGACAAAAGTTTTTGATTCTATTAATAACAATTTAGAAGCTGCAAACGACCCTGTTAAAAGGCTTCGTTTATCGTTTAAAGTTGCAGCCGACCATCTTTTTGAAGATGAGGCACTTTGTAATCTCATTAGAAAAGATCCAGCTATTTTCCCCTTATCTCCAACCATTGACCCTACTGAAAAATATAATAATGTTTTTATTGATTATATTTGTGACATTTTAAAAGACGGCATTGCAAAAGGCGTTTTTCAAAATCTAAATCCACAAGAAACAGCAATAATTATTTTTAACATCTACAAATCTCTTGTGATTGAATCATACATTAGGCAAGGCAAGGAAGATATGCAAAATTATTTTCAAACAACCCTTGACCTTTTACAATATGGCATAATCAAAAGATAAACTACATAGAGTTATTTTAGCAGGCATTAATTTGTCTGCTTTTTATTTTTAAAAAATACTTTATGATAATAATCTCAAACAATTATTATATAAGCCTATGTTGTGTCTAAACGGCGATAGACAATTATGTCAAAATCAAATCGTAAACGGTCATTATATCAATTTTACGTCTCGCCTAAACGGCGATGGACAAATTGTATCAAAATCACTTTGCAATTATGATACAATATAACAAGAAGATAAAATTTATTTTTAAAAGGAGCGGTTTTATGACTGTATGGGTACTTGAATTTATAGTTTTAATTTTGATTGGGTTATTGTTAATTTACTTGGGATGGCGAATATGGAAAAACGAGCAAATTACATTAATTCACGACTATCATTATTCTAATGTTTCTAAGGAGAATATAAAACCGTATACAGAAAAAATGGGAAAAGCTTGTATTATAATAGGTTCTGGCATTGTATTAACCGGTGTTATAGACTTGATAACACGCTCATTTTACGGATGGATAGCTTTTGTGATATTCTTTTTATTAGGCTCAATTTTGATTTTTGTCACACAAAACAAATACAACGGCGGATTGTTTTAACTGTTGGTTTCATAAAGTAATACGGTTAACACCGTGGCTACATAAGCAAATATCCTTAAATAATATTTACCCAGTGAAGTATAACAAGGCAAATACAGTAGTGAATGTTTAAATTTTGTGACAATATAAAGTATCATAACGACAAAATTTTTATTCCTGTGATTGTTAAAAGTAAATTTTACAATAAACTACTCTGTAAAGCAACGGTTTGCACTGGGTCACAGCAAACATCCCACACATCCGCACAGCAAAAAACCACACATCCGCACAACAAAAAACCACACATCCGCACAACAAAAAACCACACATCCGCACAACAAAAACTTTTACAGTTTAACAAATCAAAAAAGAGCTTAGACCTCAAGTCATAAGCTCTTTTAATAATTTAAAATAAATTATTTTTTCTTTGCAATTACAAATGCTGCTGCAGAAATAGCTGTAAGTGCTACAACTCCTGCTACGCCAGCCTCACCTGTTGAAGGAATATCGCTCTTTGGAACTGGAGCGTCTTTAACAACAACTGTTTGTGGTGCAACTGTTTGCTCTACTGGTGCAGAAGCAAGTGGAACTGAAGGGTCTTCAATGTCTACAAGCTCTGTTGTCTCTTCTACAGTTGTCTCTTCTACAGTTGGCTCTTCTGTTGTTGGCTCTGTTGTAGTTGTTGGAGGATTACCAAATCTAAAGTGATATTTCCACTCTTTTACAACATCATAGCTAACATAAAAACTAAGTATAGGCTCTCTCTTCTTTGCCTCTCCAACCTCTTCTGTTGTAGTTGTTGTGTCCTTTGCAGGCTTTTTGAAAAGAAGTGCTGAAGCTGACATTGTGCTCATACCCATAATGAAAACGATTGATAGTGCAAGAATTAATGCAAATGATTTTTTAATTTTTCTCATTGGAATCAAATCCTTTCTTTTATGTAAAAATTTAGGGTAGCCCCTACGCTTAGATATATATTACTACCTCTGGTATTTATTGTCAACGAAAAAAGGCAAGTTTTTCTCACTTTTGTTGCTTTTTATAAAAAGCGTATTCTTTTCTTGTTCATAATTTGTGATAATTTTTAATTATTTATTAATTTGATGACCTGTTTGAAAAAAGTCACTTGTTGTTTTAAAAAGTTTTTGCTATAAATAAAAGGATTTTGGACAGAATAATAAAAATTAACAAAATATGAATGAGGGTGTATTTTTATGGATAAAAAGGAAAAAAAAGAGAGAAAAATCAAGTCAATGACTAAAAAAATCTCGGAAATTTGGCAAAATAGTAGTTCAGAAGTCACCGACGATATCGCAAGCGATATTTTAGGAAGCTATACCGGAAATCCTAGGGATTCGTCAGTTCCTGAGCAAGATGCCGATGATTTGTAAACTTTTGCTTAATTTTATGACTAATTGCTTTATATGTGTTTAAATTTATACCATTGAATGTTATAATGTTCCTGTGTTAAAACTTATCGCAAATGTAATCAAGGAGTTTTTTATGCAGGATTTTCTTAGAAGAACATGGGCATCTATAAATCTTGATGCTTTAAATAAAAATTTTTGTGCAATACGAAATGTAACAAACCCCTGTGCCAAAATTATGTCTGTCATTAAGGCGGATGCTTACGGTCACGGGGCTTTGCCCGTTGCAAATGAGCTAATCAAATCAGGGACGGACTGGTTTGCCGTTTCTAATTTGGACGAGGCTTTACAGCTACGCCGTGGCGGTGTAGAAATTCCAATACTTATTTTAGGCTACACTCCCCCCGAATTTGCAAAAACGCTTGCACTTAACGATATTTCTCAAGCCGTTTTTAACTTGGAATATGGTGAGCTACTTGCAAAAAATGCAGTCGATAATTGCGTTGAGGTAAATGTTCATATAAAAATTGATACTGGAATGTCGCGAATTGGTTTTTCGTATCAAGACAATGTTTTAAATTCATCCTCTATTGATGAAATTGAGACGCTTTGCAGGACTCGCGGTCTTTATAGCGAGGGGGTTTTCACTCACCTTGCACGCGCTGATGAGCCTGCGCAGGGTGAAGTCTTTACAAGAGTTCAGTTTGACCTGTTTTTAGACGCTATATCAAGGCTTGAAAGCCGTGGTATACACTTTGATTATCGTCATTGCTGTAACTCCGCAGGAATTGAAATGTTTCCGGAAATGCACCTTGATATGGTTCGTCCCGGAATTATTTTATACGGCTTGTCACCATCTGATTTTACAAAAACGGCACTTGATTTATCCCCTGTTATGGAGCTTAAAACTGTTGTTTCAATGCTCAAAAATATACCGGCACAAACACCAATAAGCTATGGCGGGACATTTGTGTCACCAAAGGATATGACAATTGCCACTGTGCCGATTGGCTATGCCGATGGATATTGCAGGCGACTCTCAAACAACGCATTTATGCTTGTAAACGGAGAGGCAGCTCCGATTATTGGCAGAGTTTGTATGGATCAAACCGTGCTTGATGTAAGTGGTATTGCAAATGTTGAAAACGGGATGACCGTTACAGTTTTTGGAACTGACAATGGGCAAACGCTTAGCGTTGATGACCTTGCGTTAAGGCTTGATACTATAAATTATGAACTTGTTTGTGCTATTGGTATGCGTGTTCCCAGAGTTTATACCAAGGGTGACGAAATCATTAGCATTATTGATTATTTAGATTAAAGTGGAAAAGGAGAAACAAAAATGAAAGCTAGTGAAAGTAATAGCCGTTACACCGGCAAAGTTCGCGAGTGTACCAACTATTCTGTGCGCGGGATTAAAAATTTGCTTAAAGATGAGGAAGTTCACTCAAGGCACGCTTGCTCGCAAGGTGAGCTAGATGTTCAAAAACATTTGCAATCTGAACTGCAAAATTTTTGCGATGAAGTTTATGCAGAATCTTTTACAGCAAAAATTAATACTAATAAAATTTCAAATCTTTTTACTTTTATTTTTATACTTTTATCTGCTTTTGCTATAATTTTATCAAATTTTATATCTGAAGCTATACTTTTTGCAAGTGTTGGTTTTTCTATTTTGGCATTTGCGTCTATGCTAGGGTTATTTAATAAATTTGCAAAAAGCAAAAAAAGCCTGAATGTAATTGCAAAAAGAAATTCGTTGGGCGTTGCAACACATAAGGTAGTTTTTTGTGCCAATACCGATGCTCCATTTAAAAGACGAGTTTACAAAACAACGGAAAAAGCATTTACCACACTTACTTTTATCGGCATATTTCTTCATTTGGGTTATGACACTTTTTTGCTTGGCTCAGCATATTATAATCTGTTTGATTTAAATCATATGCCTGTTATGACTGTTATTTCTTACTTTTTAATTGGGTTTTCGCTGTTTCCTTTGATTTGCATTTTTGCGGTTAACACAGGTTCTGCAATCCCTGGTGTTGCAGACAATTTATCTGGTAGCTTTGCTTGTGTTGGTGCTATGCGTTATCTTTCAGAATTTGATTTAAGGCTTGACAACACTGATGTTTTTGTTGTTTTAACTGGTGCTAAAAACGCAAACTTTGCAGGAGCAAAGGCTTATGTTGATGCACACGCAAATGAGGACAAACAGTGCGACACGCTATTTGTTTGTGTGGATACAATAAAGGGTATCGAAACTTTGAGTATAAAAAGTGGAACAAGCAAGGGTACAAAGCTTGTTTTAGAGGCTACTGAAAACGCAAAACATTCTCCTGTAAAAAGCGAGGCAAAGTATCTTAAAGGCGATGCTAGTGTATTTTCTAAAGCTGGAATTAACTGCGCAACAATTACAACTTTGGGTGCAACGGCTCCTGAATTTTATGGAACAAAGCACGATAATCTTGACAACCTTGATACAAAATCAACTGAGGCTGCAATAAATATTTTGCTTGAGAGTGCGTATCTTGTAGATTCTAAAAGCAAGTAAATAGATGCAAAAAAGCCGTCCATTTTTAACTAAATGGATGGCTATATTTTTTGTAATAAAAAAGGTGCAGAGCATTTGCCCTACACCTTTGTGTTATTAATAATTTAAGCTGTTTTATACAACCTAGAATTATTGGAGAAGTTGAAGAACGCTTTGTGGCATTGTGTTTGCCTGTGCAAGCATTGCTGTTGCAGCTTGATTAAGAATGTTATTCTTAGTCATCGCCATCATCTCTTTTGCCATATCAACGTCACGAATACGGCTTTCAGCTGATGTCAAGTTCTCTGCTGTTGTTCCAAGGTTGTTAACTGTGTGCTCTAGGCGGTTTTGCATAGCACCAAGGTCTGCTCTTTGCATTGATACTTGGTTGATAGCAGCATCGATAAGCTCGATTGCATTAGCTGCATCGTCTTGTGTTGCGATAGATGCATCAGTGATTTGAAGGCTGTCACTATTCATATTCTCAATGTTAAGAGAAACTTGTCCGTCTGTTGTGCCAGATGGCCCAATTCTGAACCTTAGTGCGTTTGCCGATGCTGTACCTGGAGTTACTTCTGATGTTTCGTCATCTACACCAACTGTTGCATTCTCAACTGTGAGTATAACGCCCTTCCACTTGTTAGCATTTGCTACAGTAGCATCATTGTCTGCAACTTCTGCTGTAAAAGTTTTACCATCAGTTGTGCTAAATGTAACACCTGCTGTTCCATCTGGAGCTGCTGCTGTCAAGTTTCCTCCATTAGCAGTTAATGTGATTTTATCTCCTGATGTAAGATTTCCACCAGAAATTGTAAGTTTAGCTGCACCGTCGCCTTCTACATTTGTGATAGCGCCTTCTGCTGCTGTTGCCTCTGTTCCACCAAGAGAACCATCAAGAAGATTGATTCCGTTAAAGTTTGTGGAAGTAGAGATTCTGTCAATCTCGCTCTTGAGAGCTGACATTTCTTTGTTAAGAGCCTCACGGTCTACTGTATCTTGGTATGTACCGTTAGCTGACTGAACTGCAAGTTCACGCATTCTTTGAAGAATTGAGTGAGTTTCTTGCAAGCCACCCTCTGCTGTTTGAACAAGAGAGATAGCGTCGTTTGCGTTTGCTGTTGCTTGGTCAAGTCCACGGATTTGAGCACGCATTTTTTCAGAAATCGCAAGACCAGCAGCGTCATCGCCTGCACGGTTTATACGGTAACCAGAAGATAGTTTTTCAAGGTTCTTAGAAAGAGCACTTGTATTGTTACTAAGTTGTCTGTGAGCATTAAGAGCACTAATATTATGTTGTATACGCATGATATATCCTCCTTAATATATCCGCT
>CAZEKQ010000014.1:17680-20107 GCA_964512735.1 uncultured Eubacteriales bacterium
TTACTTCTGATACTATTATTTCAATATCTTTTCCAATCACTATTGATTCAGTTGCCCTTCTTGTGATTACAAGCACTTTTCATCCCCCTATTTTTTCTCGTCAAACAAACGATATCTTATTGGATAATCTGTATTTTCTAAAATAAATTGTTTTGCGTCATTTGTTTTTGCATTTATTATTATTGGACTTTTAAGATTTACTACTGTGTCTTTTAAATCCTTTGGTATAACAGTGATGAGCAAAACCCTTAAATCATCTTGTGAATCACAATCAAAAAAATCTAAATCTTTTTTTGACAGCTTTGGGTCATAGTTCTGTATAAAAGCGTACGGGTCAATAACCACAAAAGATGGAAACTCGTCATCAATTGACTGAAGAGTCATAACAAACGGAATCTCCTGTTCTTGTAAAAGGACATAATCCTTGAACTTTTCAAACCCTGGTATTCCTTCTTTAAAATGAATAACATCTTTTTGATTTATCTGTAAATCGTTGAGCTTTTCGTTTGAAATTTTCATACTTATCCTCATTCCTTATTCTTCCGTAGTTGATTGCTCATATTCTGGTTCTTCATAATCTGGATTTGCGCTAGGTGGAACATAAATCATATCCCCAATATATTCTATCTCTACATCAGGGTATTGACTAACAATATATTCAATACTGCCAGGGATAAAGTTTACTTCAAACTCATTTCTGCTACAGTTAAATTTGATTTTATCCATTTTATATTCCATTACAACTTCATTAATATCCTTGTTGAAGTCTTTTTTTGCTGTGGTAGAGCGTAGCTTTATAGGCTCTGTAATTCCCGCTTCTCTCTTTGGAATTTTACTAGGGTTTTTATCATTTTTTGCAGAAGAAGTTGGCACAGCATTTTGCACATCTTTATGTGCTGTGCGTAATGGTACAGCGTGTGGACCTTTGCTTATTTCTATTTTATCTGTTTTTGGCTTATTTTTTGTAATCGTAAGCCCACCTTTTTCCCGCTCTATTTCTAAACTTGCTTCCTGCTTGCGAGAAATTTCCATCTTCATTGGTTGAGTTTTAAACTCAAGTTTTATAGGAATGCATTTTATCTCTAAAAGCTGTGTCATATTATCACTCCTAACATTGCAACTATGCAAAACCCCTTTGTTTTTTATTTTATCTCATAAAGTCGAGAAAAGATGGTTGGATTACTTTTGAGCCCATAGATAATGCTGCATTATAAATATATTCTTGAAGTTTAAAATCCATCATCGCTTCCGCAGCGTCTAGATATTCTGTTTCGTTTATTTGAACTTTTATATTATAGGTTGCATCCTCAAGCCTTGTTTTTGATGTTGCCAAAAAGTTGCTACGAACGCCAAGCTCTGTAACACTTGAGAGTAAATTTACGCTTTGATTTTTAAGAGAATTTTCAAGATTTGATAGTTTTTCATATGAAAAATCTTCTTTTTCAAGCTCAGTTGCCATTTCTCCAAGCAATGAAAATATATTTTTAGGGTTACCATTAGCATCCATTCCATATCCTAAAAAAGAAATTGCTGGAATAGATGTGTTAAACGCACTTTGGGCATTAACATTGCCATCTGCGCTAACCGAAAGACCAAGACCCAAATCTATGAACACTGCTTCTTTAGCAAGTTCGTTTAAATCCACTCTGTCGCTAATTGCTGATGTTCCGAGCTTTGCCTCTTTTGTAAGGTCACCTGAAACTGTAATTTTATTAACATCTACAGGTAGTGCACCATCAATTGTTGCACTTTGCAATGCGTCTTGTAAATCTTGACCTGTGGCTCCCGCCGGTAGATTAACTGTTATTGTATTTGTTGCAACCTCTATTTCTGCCTCTCCAAGAGGAATAGCGTTTGCAGGGTCGCTTACTATATTTATAGTATAACCATTAAAGCTTTGACCATTATCCTCACCAAAGCTAATTTTAAAATCGCCAACCTTTGCTATCGCACCATCTTCATTTACAAGCTTGCCGGTGTTAACATCAACGCCACGATAAAGGAGTGTGCCGTCCTGTGCTATTGTTAGCGGTGGTTTTTTTGCATCCGAACCGCCAAAAATATATTTATCACCATACTGTGTGTTGGCACTCGCAACTATAGACTCCATTGTTTTACGAAGTTTTGCAGCAATGATATTTCGCTCATCTAGCCCACTTGTTGCAGTTACCGCTTTCATAATATCGCCTGTTGCAACCTCTTGTACAGTGGTGTTAATTGCTCTCATTGATGTTTCCGCTGTGAGCATTTGATTTTCAGCGTTTGATGTGTTGTTATGAAAATTATCGTTCTCAAAATATGCCCTTCTAAGTCGAAAAGCCTTTGCCGCTGAAACTGGGTCCTCCGAAACTTTATCAAATCTGCGAAGAGTTGTTGCACGATTGTTATAATAATCGAGTGCGCTTATTGCAGAGTTTAGGTTTCTGC
>CAZEKQ010000014.1:20207-37231 GCA_964512735.1 uncultured Eubacteriales bacterium
GTTGCACGATTGTTATAATAATCGAGTGCGCTTATTGCAGAGTTTAGGTTTCTGCTATATTTCCCCGCAATCATTCCGTTAGTTATCCTCATTTGACTAGCCCCGCCTTTCTAAAGAACTATCTGCCAACTATCCCCATTCTCATTACGATAGTTTCAAGCGCCTCATCCAAAGTAGTCATAAAACGAGAGGCCGCAGTAAGTGACTGGTTGTACATAATTAGGTTTATGCCTTCCTCGTCTAAGTTTACTCCTGATACTGATTGACGCAGATAGTCAACCTCTTGTATATTTGAAATATTTGTGTCGTGAATTCTCTTGTTACCTTTTATTTGAAGTCCGAGTGTTGTAGAAATATTTGAAATGCACTCTTGGAACGAGCCTTTAAAAATCGCTGTGCCATCGGCTGATTCGAATGTTAGTTCTGCTCTGAATTGTGAAATCATAAAGAGAATATTTGATGAATCGTCACCATTTTCAACGCCTGGTGAAATTGGTTTTTTTGAATTTGTTATGTATCCACCTGCTGAATTTGCCCAATCCTGTGAAATTGCAATATTAGACGCTGTAATTCTAGCCCCTGGTGGGTCTGATTCAAACAACGGCTTTACATTATCTGCCGTGCTGTTTGCCTCATTTAATACATCTGCAAATTTATTTGCAAGGGAGTCTAGCATTTCTTGATAATATCCTATACCTCTTTTAGTTGTAGGAGGTGTGTCAAACTCGCCCTTATCATTGAGCATTGAAAGATATCCAGAAAACGCACCTGATTTTATTTGGCTTGTAATATCTCCATCAACAAGTGCTATGCTACCAAAATCGCTACTGTCAACCAACGCACCATCAGACTCTGTAAGGACTAAGCCAAAAGTGCCGTCTATTGATTCTGTAACTTCAAACTGCCTGAATTTGTCGTTATTAACAAGGTTGAATTTGTCACCATTTGAAGCTACAAAATTAATCGACAACTCCTCAACGATAACGCCGGAACCCACATCAACCTCTTTTGTTGTAACTTCTACATTAAGATACTCTGAGAGCTGGTCAATAAGCTTATTTCTGTCGTCTTTAAGCTCTAGAGCCGGATTGCCTGAAATGTTTGCGCTTCTAATAGCTTGGTTAAGCTCTCCGATGCTTTGTAGTGCAAGGTTTGCCGTTCTAACCGCACCACTTGTAAACTCTGTTTTTGTTTGATTTTTTATAGTATTAAGCTCTGTTGCGTTTTGACGAAACAGTTGCAAAATTGTTGTTGCCGATGTTTTTACAATGTTTTCTGTAACAGGGTCCGACGGGCTCTCTGCTAGTGCTTGCAATTGCTTTATAAAGTCACTAAACTGTGTGTCAAACTCTGTTTCTGTTGCGCTGTCAAAAACATACCCCAAATCTTTTAGCACTTCACTTTGTGCCCCTGTAGCTCCGAGTTTTGCCGCTTCAGAGCGATAACGAACATCCAGATACGGGTCACGCATCTGGCTTGTTCCTGCTATTTTTGCACCCTCACCGATATACATTGAGGCATCTGTTGCATAGCGCATTGTTCCACGATAAGAACCAACCGCATAAGTGTCTAGCCTTTGCCTTGTGTATCCGATCGAGTTTGCATTTGTTATATTATTACCTGTCGTTTCTATATTGCTACGGGCAACATCAAGCCCCGATTTTGCAACATAAAAACCGCCAAATGTAGACCTCATTTTTAAACCTCCAAACTAAACTTTGCGAGAAATAAAATCACTTCTATTCTTTGATTTTTTTGCAGAATCATTATATTGTTTTTGCTGATTTTCATCTAGTTGATTTATTGTTTTTTCAATTCTATGAAGTCGCAATTCTATCATAGAATTACACCTTGAATTTATCTCTTTTAAATCCAACAAAACCTCTGAGAGTTCTGAAAAAAGCAAGGACAATTTTTCTTTAGAGCCTTCTGGTGTTTTTTCGATTATTTCGCTCATTGTCAAGCTCTCAAACCCCAACTCTTTGAGAAAAGCTTCACGCTTGACCTCAAAACCCTTAGACCTTAGCAAAAAGACCTCTTCTTTTTTAACATGCTCATCAATAAGGTCAATTCTGTTATTTGTTACATCCTCAAGCTTTATTTTTTCAAACTCTAAAAACTCTTTATAAAAAACAAGGTATTGTTGCATTAGTTCATAAAATGTTATTGCCTGTTTTTCATCCATTGTGTTACTCTCCTAAAAATACAATTAAAACTTAGTCAAAATCAACATATGGCAAGATGCTTTTTGCAATTTCTTTTGAGTCTAAGTTGTATTCACCCGCTCTTACCTGTGCTTTTATTTCTAAGAACCTGTTTGCATCAATATGAGAATTTGAAAGTTCTTTTATGATATTTGCTTTTTCATCCTTGATAGCTTTTGAAACGGCTGTTTGCTCTTGCGAAACAGAAGCCTCATAACGGCTAATTTCAAAAGTATCCATACGCGCCGTTTTGCCACGGCTTGTATTAGGGGTTTTATTTGCACCAGCGCTCTTATTCGTTGCTACATTCTTTTTCCAAACGCCCATAGCGTTTCCTATAATTTTCATATTATCAGCTGACATATAAAACACCCACCCTTTCGTTTAATAATTAATAGATTCCCTCATTAATATATCTGTTTTTTTAACTCAAAAATTTAACTTTTATTTTTATTTGTATATTATACACATTGTTATTATTAAAAAGTGTGCAAAAAACGAAGATAAAGCTGTTTAAAAATCGTTTTTAGAAAAAGGCTATAAAATTTATTTGAAATTAAAAATATCAGATGAATTTGATGTATTTTTTCTAAGCTCTGCTAGTTGCCTTTTTGCCTCTTCATATTGCTCTTGTAAATTTTCTTTTGCTTTATTATCAAGAGTGTTTATTCTCTCTAGCATTTCTTTTGTAGACAGCATAAGCGCAAACGCTTTTTGCTCATCATCATTATCAAATCCATCCGCTTTTCCAACAACTAATTTCTCCCACTTTTCCCTTTGCTTTTTATCAAGGGTTTTCACCTTTTCATCTATGAGATTGTCACACTTTTGTAGCCTATCTATTCTAACCTGGCGTTGTGTGACTAGGTCGTCCATTTCCATTTCTTCTTGCCTTGACTGAACCTCTATTTGTTTTGTTATGTCTAAAATATCTTTTATAAAAATCTTCTTTTGCTCTAGGCAAGTTATTACAAAATCAATTGTTTTTGTCGTATCCATAAAACATCACCCCGCCATAAATTTAAAATAGCGCACACTAACCACGCCTATGCAGTTAGTATGCGCCCAAATACTTTGCTATGCGTTTCCCTTTGCTGTTATTTTGTTTGCCTCTATCCAGGTTACACGCAAATCATCCACAATCGGAAGAACTTCTTCGATAGTTTTTTTATCTTTTTTATATTCCGCTTTCATAATTTCGTTGCCGATAAATTCATAAATCGAATACAAATCCTGCGAAACTTCATAATTCATATCGAGAATATTGCCAAGATAGAAAAATATATCTTTGCTCTTATGCAAGCAATTTGAAAAATTAATCATATCACCATTATCAAGCATTAAAACTGATGCTCGCAAATTTTTTTGCGCCTCTTCTATTAAAAGAATTAACAGTTCTCCACTTGTCATAGTTTTTATTGCTTGCTCTTTATAATTTTGTATTGAAGAATATGCCATATCCATCGTCCTCTTTTTTGTTATTTACATATCTTGTTGATATAGCGATGCAAGATATTCGCTTTGTGAATTCATTCTTGCAAGTAGTGTTTCAAGAGCGCTAAACTTATTAAACCATCTTGCTTCTTCTGATTTTAGCCTGTCTTTTAAATTTGTAACAGCCTTGTCAATTTCTGAAATCCTCTTAGAAATCATGCTAGACCCTTGACCGTCTACCGTACCCTTACCTGCAAGCGAAACAAGTGAGCCAACACCTTTTTCGTTACCTACAACGGCATCTTTAAAGACATTTTGCAACTTGGTTGCAACTCCACTATCAGATGTAAACAAGCGATTTATTTTTTGCGGGTCTTCTGATACTGCTTTACGAAGTTTTTCCTCATCAATTACAAGTTTTCCGCCTTGTTTCCACTCGCCTGTTGTTATTCCAATTTGGAATAAATAGTCGCCCTCATCCGTGCCGGCGCCCATTGCACTTCTCATACTTGAAAGAACTGAATTTAGTGTACTGTCATTTCTAAGCAAGCCGATTTGTGCTTTTTCTTCCCACTTTTCAATCTCTTTGTCAGACATTTTTTCTCTTTGCTCGTCTGTAAGTGGCAAGAATTTTTCTTTAGAATTATTTTCAAGACCATACAGTTTTTCTGAAACTTTGCCTTGAAGTTGGTCAATTATATTGTTGTATTCTTTTACAAATTCTTTTATTTTATCAACAACACTATCAACATTATTGTTTGCCTTAAATGTTATATTCTCTTCTTCAAGACCTTCAGCTTTTCCAGTTACATCAAAGGTTGCACCATCAATTTCAAAAGAGTTTGAGCTTCTGTTAACTGTTGTAAAAGTATTTCCACCATCAAAGCTCATAAGTGCTGTAAAATCAGTGCCCTGCTTTATTTCATAGCCATTGTTCGTGTCGCCTTTTGTGCCAAAAAGAGCTTGTGCAAGATTGCCGTTTCCAACATCTTCAATATCCACTCTGCCGTGCGCACCAGTTTCCTTAGCCATTACGCTAAACTGGTCTGTTACGGATGAATATGATATTGTAACTCCAACCTCGGTATCTCTATTTATCTTTGAGATAACATCGCCTAGCATTGTATCTCCAGTAAACTCAAAGGTTTTACCGTTTACACTTAGCCTATATTTGCCGTCATCATCAGCGACTAGCGGTGTTGCTAGAGTATCTTTAATTTGGTCTAGAGTTTTTACATATTCAAGCCTGTTTGACTCACCGCTTATCATCTTTAGCGCACCGTTTTCGCCAAGGATTTTGCCTGCACTTGAGCTTTGGACTGTGAAAACATAGCTTGAATCTGTTGCTGTAAACGATAGTTTTCCATCGGTTTGGGATACAACAACCTTACCTTGACCATATTGTTTATCAATTTGGTTTTGCATATAATCTTTTAAGCCTTCAACGGTTGAAAACTGGTCTTTTTCACTTTCGTTAAAGCTAATTTTTTTAGTCACGCCATTTAGGTTTACAGTAAGCGTCGTGCCTGACAAAACTTCGCCGATTTGCATTTCTTTTGCCTCAAACACTTTTGCAACATCTATAGCGCCTGTAACAGAAGCGGTTGCCTCTTGCCCTTCTGGAGCAACAGAAAGTCCAATTCCCTCAAGCAGTTTTTCGTTACCACCTGTTACTTTAACTGTGCCGTTCTCGCCTAGTGATGTTATTGTCATTTCTAAATCATCATTAATTGATACAGAAATTTTACCCTTCAATGCACTATTGCTAGATATAGCGGTATCATAAGCCTCTTGAAGCTCTTGCTTTTGCAATGCTTTTGCGCCAGCTGTAAAATTGCCACCTGCATCCTTTTCTATTGCTCCGACAGAAAATCTAAAATCTGCTTTTAAAGCAAGGTTAGAGTCATTTTTTGCACCATCAATATTTAATTGTATAGCATTGCCCGCAAATCTATTTGTTTCAAACAAGCTTTTTGCCTCAAGTTTGTATGCTCCTGTAATTTCAGAAACACCGTTTTCATCCTGAGTCTTATAAAGACCTAGGCTTGTTAGCAAATTGTTGCCCCCAGAAACCACCTTTAAGTCGTTTGAAGGCTCGTCACCAATTTGGCTAAGCTTTATAGCTCCATTTGCATCAAGACCAAACTCAAGCTTGCCTTTAAGCTCTGGTTTTTTATCAATCTGCGCATTAAGCTCATCTATAACTTTTGTTATGTTCTTAGCATCACTATCAGTAGAATCCAAATAAAAATCTTTGCTAATGCTTAGTGCATAATTTTTGCCACCATAGCTAATTGTCATTGACTCTCCAGCTATTGTGTTGTCATTCCACGATTCATAAATTGTGCCAGATACAAGCTCTTGATTTGAAACCTTGTGGCTTGATGTAAATCCCGCCTTTGTTGCAAGCTCTTGAATATCCTTTACAACGACATTTTCAATAGCTTTTGTATCGCCCGTTGCCGATATGTATGGCGAAGAGCTTGTAATTGTAGATGCATTAAAAAACTTTTCATTAAGTATGCTTGACGCACTGCTAGAAAACTGAAAATACTTATTATAAAAAGAATTCATTTGCGAAACTATTCCTTGGTACGCTTGCTGTTTCCAAGAAAGAATTTGTCTGTTTTGGAGTTGTTTAGAAATTTTAGTTCTTGTGCCCAGTGTGAGTTGCTCAACAAGCTCATCAGTGTTAAGACCAGACATAAGTCCAGATACACCCTTGCGACCTGGTATGCTTGAATATGAGTTAATATTTATAGACATACAAAGACCCCCTTGAGTTTTATACGGTATCTATCCCAACATATTTTATCAAAATTTAGACACCTCTATATAGTATTTCGGTAAAAAGTGTGCTTAAATTTAACTTTTTATATAATATTAAAAGTTCTTTCAAAGTTTTGTGTGAGATTTCCCTATATTTTGTTGATTTTTATGCCAATTTGTTGTATCCTATAAACACAATCATTACTTGTGTAAAATTTTGCATAAATTAGCACAAACAAATCTGTTTTTTAAAACAACAATTTATTTGTTTTAAAGGAAATATATTATGTCTTTTATGAGTAGCATTTTTAATCATTAAGAAGCAATTTTAAGGAGAATGGATTCAATGTTAAATTTTGTTTCTGCTGGTCATTTAAGACCCGGAATGGTCTTGGCAAGGGATATTTATGGGATTGACCCTGCCACTTCAAAAGTCATTTTGCTAAGAGAAGGGCAAAAACTTAGCGAAGCAATTATCGAAAAAATGATTAATATGGACCTTTCTGGAGTCTATATAACGGGCGATGGCAACTTTGATAGGGAGTGTCAAGTTGTCGATAATTCAACAAAAAAAGAAGTGTTAGATAGCATTAAAGAAATTTATGACTTGTCTAACAAAGCTACTGAGGCTTTGTATGCAGGCTCAATTTCACATGCAAACGATGTTGTGGGCAAACTCGTTGATACAATCGTTGAAAATCCTAATATGTATATTGACATTAACAGCTTTCGTCTTTATGACGACTGCACCTACAACCACTCGCTGGGTGTCACTGTTATTTCAATAGCCATCGGGAAAACAATTGGTCTTTCAAGAGAGGCGCTGTCACAACTGGCTCTTTGCGCCCTTTTGCACGATATTGGTAAAATGCAAGTTCCAATTGAGATAATATCAAAGCCCGGAAAACTGACCAACGAAGAATTTTTTGAAATAAAAAAACACCCTAAAATGGGGCAAGATATTCTAAAAGAAAAAGGGCTTGTGCCAAAAGTTGTTATTGACGGAATCGTTACACACCACGAAAAAGTTGATGGCACTGGGTATCCCTATGGTTTAAAGGGCAAAAAAATCCCTCTGTTTGGCCGTATTGTTGCCTGTGCCGATGTTTATGACGCTCTTACATCTACTCGACCTTATCGCACGCCTGCAACACCTACCGAGGCAATTGAATACATTATGGGCGGAGTTGGGCATCAGTTTGACCAAGACATTGTCAAGGCATTTTTAAAATGCATTTCGCCTTTTCCAATTGGTAGTTGTGTTAACCTAAGTAGTGGTGACACCGCCGTTATTGTGGAACAAAATCCACATTGCCCAATGCGTCCCAAAATTTTTAGAATGGAAAACCCATCCGAAGTAATAGACCTGTTTAATGATGACCTGTATTTTGATGTTGTTATCAAATCATTGTGTTAAAAAACAAGCACCCTAAAGGGTGCCTTTTTTATGTGATAATTTAATTTTAGAACCACTTTAAAGTGATTTAGTTTTAGAGATAAGTTTTCTTTGCTCCTCAAAAACAAACTGACAAAGCACATCCTCTTGAGTGTACCCATACTTATCAAATTCGCAACCATATCCGACCGAATCTAAATATGTTATTTTTCGCTTTACAGTAAGTTTGAATATGTAATAGACCTGTTTAATGATGACCTATATTTTGATGTTGTTATCAAATCATTATGTTAAAAAACAAGCACCCTAATGGGTGCCTTTTTTATGTGATAATTTAATTTTAGAACCACTTTAAAGTGATTTAGTTTTAGAGATAAGTTTTCTTTGCTCCTCAAAAACAAACTGACAAAGCACATCCTCTTGAGTGTACCCATACTTATCAAATTCGCAACCATATCCGACCGAATCTAAATATGTTATTTTTCGCTTTACAGTAAGTTTGAATATTTCGGTTTTAGATAAAGGCAATACAATATAGATTTTATCATTTTCTTCCAAATCTTCGCCCGTTATTATCAGCGTTCCTCTAAGGCTCAAGTCTCTAACCTTTACTTTGAATGCTTTTGATTCATCAAGCCCACCCGAACCGTTATCAGGATAGCATTTTGTAGCCATGCTAACCGATACTCTAAAACACTCTCTTTTTTCAATATTTGTAAGCAGTTCAATGTTTTTCAAACTAACACTATGCTCTGTTGAGGAATTTACAAGCGCTACAAACACCTCATCGTCTTCCTCATCCTTATGGACTAAAAATTTGATTATTGTATTTGAATCTAAAACTGGCATTTCTCCAGCTTTGTTAGATATTTTAACACTATTTTCTTCGATTTTTGAAATACGCCCCGTTGCGATTATATCACCATCTGTGGTTAGAATTTTGCAGATTTTATATAAGTTTTGCTGTGATAAAGTCATTTTACATCAACACCCTTATGATAATTATAATAATACTGTAAACCCAAATTTTAATCGTCTACCGAAATATCCATAAGAGAGCCTTGCTGTCCACCTGCCTTTTGCGTATTTGAAGATATTTCATTCCCTTGCCCATTGGGAGATTCTGGTGTTACATACTTTAAAAAATACACATAAATATCTACAATCGCTTGATACAGCTCTGTTGGAATTTCCTCCCCCGTTTGAAGCTGAGCTAGCAGAGTTGCAAGCGAATTATCCTTATAAACTGGCACATCATTTTCCTGTGCTACTTCTACAATTTTTTGTGCAACATATCCAGAGCCTGCCGCTACAACTACAGGTGCCCTATTTGTTCCGTCATATTTTAATGCTGCCGCTTTTTTATTGTCAAATTGTGACATCTATCGAGCTACCCCCTTCATAGATTTTCCTAAGAATTTCATTTTCTATTTGAAAACTTTCGGGAAGGGTAACAACCCTTTTAACATCAAATCCATTATTTTGAAATATTATCGAAATATTTTCTTTTATTTCGTTTTCTTTTCCTTTCATAATCTCTGGGTACTTTATATGACATTCTACAGTATTATCTAAAAGGCTAATTGCCGATTGAAAGCTTCCAAGACCTTGAATATCAAAGGATAGGTACATCCTTTGAGAATTTTGATTTAATTCTTTTTTAGATTTATTTGCTCCATCTTTTTCAACCCAGATTTCTGTAAACATAAATGTTCCATTATAATTTACAGGCAAAAAAATGTGTGTAAACGGCATATATGCACTTTGGTCTAGCAACAAATTTGTAATTGTATCACGAAGCATTGTTTGCCCTGTGTTTGAGAGTTTATCCGCCGACTTGTTTGACAAAACATCAATAAGTGAGTCTATGAACGGGTTACCCTGTTTTTGCTTGTTTTGAATTTCTTTACTAAACATATTTTTAAGCATCGCTAAATTTTCTTGTGAAATATTTAGGCTATATTTGCAGTAATCCATTAGCTCAGAAAACCGCTCAACAAGCTCTGCCTCACTACTAACATTAAGGCGTGAAACATCGTGAACGAGCAAAGTTATTCTCTGCCTTGTTTCGCCCATATCATTAGACATCATAATATATTTACCGAGAGTTGGGATTATGTTTTCTTTTAAAATAACGAGATTTGCCTCTACTTCACTTTGCGTTGATGCACTAGTCAGGTTTTGCATTTGAGACTGCACTTCTTCGCTATATACTTTTGGTATATGTTTAATTATATCTTCCAAATTTGAAATTATTCCAGTCATTGTTTCTTGTGCTGAAAAATAGCCATCATACGATTTTAAAAATCTGCCTAGATAATCCTTAATCTCTGGTGACTGCATTTCATCAGTTGACAGGTTTCGCAAAACTTTGAACAAATCCGAATTAAAAGATGTGCTGTTTTGTTGCTGAAACAATATGTTTTCAAGCATTTGCGTTTCATCCATTTGAATTTCACTTGCAAGCTTTGAGAGTAGTGCCTCGGCGGAATTTTGCGTTTCATTTATTCCCTGTGCAATCTGCCCTAGCTCTTGTGTTAGAGTCCCTGCAAGAAGCTTTTGCAAAGTTTGTGAAAGAGCTGGCGTTTGTTGCATTCTTTGCACAAAAGATTCAAAAACAGAATTTTTATTAAGTGCAAATCCTAAGGTACCTTTGTTTGCACCCTCTGAGCCTTGGGCATCTTTTTTTATCACCCGCGTTGTGTCAATCGTTGCGAGTGGGTCGGATGCCCTGTTAGGCTTTATTTTGTTTAGACCGTCATTTTGATTAACGGGCGTCGTTATTCTAAGATTATCCGCCATTTATATCACCTTTCCTTTTGAAGGCAATTTAAGTACGCTGTTATACTATAATAATATATTAAAAACATACTTTTTATTCTACAATGCCCCAACAGTAGAATTTATTTTTTAGAATTTTTAGGTATAAAAATAGCCGAACTTTTCATTAAAATGAATTTGTCGGCTGTTTTCGTTTTATAAGTACAGGTTAAACTGCTTGCACTTTAGTGCCTTGGTCTTTTACGAACGGCTAAAGCAGCTTTAAGCACTTCTGAGGTTATCCCTTGACTAATCTCTGACTCAATATCTTTATCCTCAATCATACCCTTTGTTTTAACAACATATTGTGGTTCAAGATTATTCAGTGCCATTGCAACAATATCCATTTTGCACCTATCGCATTTACAGCAAGTCATACTGTCTAAAACAACATCAAGCTTTTCTAGCACCAGCTTTTCAGTAATATTATATAAAACAACCTTTTCATCTCTATCTCTTAGCCTGTTAATTTCTTTGCTGTAAAGTAGAGTTGAATCCGACTCGTTAGCATTTTCGTTATTTTTTGAATTAAACGGAAGAACAGTAAGCTCAGGTTTATTATCCTCATACTCTGCCTCAACTTCGGTGTTGTCGTAGTAAGTCGGCATAATTTTCCTGTACATTTTTTCGCGGTCAAACGACTTCTTGCTCGCCACTATTCTCATCCTCCTTAAGTACCTCTTCAGCAAACTTCATATAATCCTTGACCACATTGCTACTGGAAGCGTACTCTAAAAAAGATGCTTGATTTGCCTGTGCTTCAGAAATCACACAACCTTGGCGAATCTTTTTGCTAAAAATTTTTGTGTTTAACTGCTCTGCAACAAGCTCTGCTGTGGCCATTACTTCTCTTGTTAAAATTGACCTTGAATTGTATTTATTTAAAAGAATTCCTTGTATTTTAAGCTCTGGATTGTATCTATGTTTTACTCTTATTATGGTTTCGTGAAGCTCTGCAACGCCTTGAAGGCTAAAAATATCTGCAAGCATTGGTATTATTATTGCATCTGCTGCGGTAAAAGCGTTAACAGTCAAAATGCTAAGTGCCGGCGGTGTGTCAATCAAAATATAATCATACCTACGAAGCGCAGGCTCAATCGCCTTTTTGAGTATAAACTCACGGTCTTTTTGAGTAAATTCAAGCTCTACTCCACTTAGCAAAATATTTGATGCAATAATATCAAACGACGGTGTTCTTTGGACTGCGTGCAGTGTTTTTGTGGTGCCCTTTATGACATCATAAATTGTTGGAAACTCTTCTGTTTCAGCATCAACGCTAAAACTCAAATTCGCTTGTGGATCCAAATCAATGCACAAAACGCGATAGCCCTTGGTTTTTAGGCAAACACCTAAACCCTCGGTTGTTGAAGTTTTTCCCACTCCACCTTTTTGATTTGTTACAGCAATAACCTTCGCCATACTATGCACCCTCGTTATGTTGATTTTTAAAAATGTTTATATTTTAGTTTTACCAAAATCAAATACTCTACACTCATAAAATAATTCCTAAACGCTTTTTTGCTAGTAAAAGCATTTAATCTTTGCCCGAATTGATTTGTAACACTAAAAATATTACAAAGAGTATTTTTTGAAAAACTATACTCACTATATTTTGAGCATTTAAAAGTTTTTTACGCTAATATTCTACCATATATCCTAATTCTAGTCTAGTATTTTGAATAAAAAGAGTGTTTACAACGAATACTTTATCTTTTTGACAAAAAATTCTTTTAAAATAACCACCTAAAAATTATTTTAAAATCAAAATCCAACACTTTTTAAAACAAACAATAAATTGCGTTATTTTTAGGTGGTTTAAAATTAATAATATTCCAGATAGTATATTTCATCTGTTTTTAAAAAGCACGCTATATTCTAGGTGCTGGGCCTGCCTCAATCCCCTCTTCTCCAACAAAAAACTTAGAGTTACTATATTCTTGCTCTAGCCTTTGGCAGGTTTGACCAATTGCAACCCTAACCCCTGGATATGCAACTGATTTTGCTATTACCTTTGCATCCTCTGGGGCAGTTGGAGTGACATAAACATTTTCTGCAAGCCACTGCTCTCTTTCCTCTTCTGGCATTGACGCAAGCTCTTTTTCAATATCCTCTTTTGTCATTTGCTGTTCTGGGTCCCAAAATCCTTCTTTGGACTCGATTATTTCAACCTCTGTCGTTAGATATGAATCTGCTCCAATTGTTTTTGCAACAACCATTGTTCCCGCTCTGAATGTTCCACCTAGTAGAAGTCCTTTTACACCCTCTGCGGTAATTGAGCCACCTGCAATTACAGAACCGTTAAGATAATAGTCTGCAACTATATCGCCTTGACATCTTACCTCTGCATTTTGAATATACTTGCTTTTAACGCTTCCGCCAGAATAAATTTTGCCAAAGTTCATACCATTCATTCCCTGAGAAATCAAAACGTTTCCGCCTGCCCAAATCGTTGCACCCTCGACCATACCATTGACTACAACATCTTTGCCTGCATGAACTTTAAAGCCCTCGCAAACATCACCTTTAACTATAACAGTGCCAGAAAATATAATATCTCCCGTTGCGGTATCAACATTGCTAGTTACTGTGAAAGTGTCCTCAATAGATACTGTTTTGTTTTTGAAAACAATTCTACCCTCAATACCAGCTCTAAGCTCTAATGTGTCTTCAGAAATGACGGTGTTTGCACCATTGCCAAAGACCATTTCTGCACCAGGTTTGAACGGCACTACTTCTCCAAAAATATCTTTTCCATCTTCACCGGGGATTGGATGAGTTCTGCTACAAAGCAGTTCATCTTTTGGAACATTTCTAACTATTCCCATATCGTGAAAATCGGTGCCACCATCGGCACGCTCTTTTGGCTTTAAAACGTGGTCTAAATCAAAGTGATATGTTAGCGTACCATCTTGACCCGGAATTGGCACTGTTCCTTGTGCGCAATGCACCTCGGAGAAAAAGCTTTGCAAGTTGCAAACCCTTTCAATTTCTTCTTGTTTAACTCCGTATATTATTCCACGCTTTTTAAGTAGTTCTAAAATCTCTTCTTCTTTTATTTTTCGTGATTTTTCAATATTTTTAACACTTAAATGTGCTTGCATTTTATCAGCTGTTACACGCAAGAAAAACACTGGCTCTTCCTTATTTAAGTTTGCAATTCTTTCTGCCTCTTCTTCACTTTCTTGGTCGTCTTCGTTTTTTTCGCCGTCTTCGTTTTTTTCGTCGGCATTCTCGTCAATTTGTTCTGTATTTTCTTGCGGTTTTTCCTCTTCGCTATGTAACTGCTCTGTGTCCTGCTGAATGTTTTCATCGTCTTGCTTTTGAGCAGATTGTACCTCTTCTTGCGTATTCGTTTGAGTATCTTCTATTTTATCTGATGCATCGTCGATAACGGTTTGCTCAACCTCTTCAGCTACTTCATTTTTTTGATTTGGTTGCTCATCAATATTTGTTTTTTTCTTCCAATTAAATAACCTCATTACAAATCCGCTCCCTAATTATCATCTCAAATTGTTTATTGTTTGAACCACCTCGTCAGATATTTGGACCATTCTTGCATTCATTTGAAACGCTCTTTGAATATGGATTACATCTGTTACCTCTGACGCTAAGTTTACCCCCGAAGCCTCTAAAACGCCTCTTTTAATTTCTACATTGGATATTTGCGGTACTCCTGAAACTTCGTTTGCAACAAAAAAGCTACCTTCACCCCTTAAAAGTCCATCAACATTAGGAAAACTAAACACGCCAATATTAAGTATCATTTCGTCCAGCTTTTCTGGATTATCAATTATTATCGGGTTATTGTCTGGGTCACAAATATATCCACCCTGCGATGATACAAGGATAAAAGAGCCGTTTGCCATTTCTTGCAAATTAAAATTACCATCTCTTGTATATCCTACTTCACCTGTTTCTGAAACGACTCTAAAAAATCCGTTTCTATCCGCTATTGCATAATCAAGCATACGACCAGTTGGCACAAACGCGCCTTGTTCAAACAGCACATCTGTTTTTTGTAGTTTTGCACCGTGTCCAACAGTTAGATTTTCTCCCATACCTTTCATCTTGGTATGTATAAGGTCGCTAAAGGAAACCGAAGATGGCTTATATCCATATGTTGAAACATTTGCAATGTTATTTGCTATAACATCGAGTCCTTTTTGTATTTGAATGGTGCCAGTTGACGAGGTATAAAACGCAGTATTCATAATAATTGCCCCCTTTTATCAGTTAATTTTTCCAATTTCTGTTGTCGCTTTTTGCAATGTAGTATCATACATTTTTAAAACTTGCGACTGTGTTTGTAGCTCTCTTTGTGCTGCTATGGCGTTTGTTATTTCTTCTGCCATATCAATATTTGAGCCTTCGAGTGTTTTGCCTCTTATCAAAGAATCTATCTGTTGTGCTCCGCCTGTTGCCGAGTAATATCCTTCTGTTACGGGTGTTAGCACGCCATAATCCGCAAAATTATAAATAGCAATTTTCCCTACATTTTCACTATTTGCATAGACATTGCCATTTCTATCAAACTCAACTTCCTCAGTACCCACTCTTATAGGTCCGTTTTGCCCCATAACTCTGCCTGCATTTGCCTGAATTAGATAGCCTTGCTCATCAACATTAAAATCGCCTTTGCGCGTATACATTATTCCCTGTGCTGTTTGTATTGCAAAAAACCCCTCACCAACAATTGCAACATCGAGGTTTCTGCCTGTTTCTTTTAGCACACCTTGAGTGTGAATTGATGCCGTTTGGCTAACTGTTCGTGCCATTGTTTTTTCGCCAACAAAAACACCTCTACTATTGTCATTTGGCTTTGCTTTAATTCTTGCAATTATCATATCCTCAAAGGATTCCGTAACAACTAGTTGCTTTTTATAGCCTGTTGTTTCAGCGTTTGAAATATTGTTTGCAATTGTACTCAGAGCTTTATTTTGGGTCATTATTCCCGTTCCCAGTTGATAAAAACCTCTAACCATAAAATTTTACCTCTCTTCGCTGGTGTCAGAAATCCTTTTCATCTTCCATCATTTTCTTTAGTCTTTTTATTGCTTGAAAGCGTAGCTGTGATACACGCTTTGAATCTATATTTAATATGTCTGCAATTTCTGTAACTGTTAAATCCTCTTTATAAAACAGTGATAGCACTAATTGTTGCTCATGATTTAACTTTTCGATACACTTTGACAGTTCTGCGGATAGCCCCTCTTGCTCTATGATAATGTTGACCGGATTTTCATCCTCGCCCGACGAAATCTCAATTGCTCTATCGTCCATATTTTCGTCTGTTATCATTTGGTCTAACGAAATTAGCGAAATTGGTTGACTTTCCTTTAGCTTTTCGTCAAGCTCTTCCATGCTAAGCCCTAGGTATTGTGCAAGCTCTGCTTTTTCAGGCTCTCTCCCCATTTCAGCTGTCAACTCTTCTTTTGCCGTTGATATTTCCTTGGAAATATCTCTAACCTTTCGCGCGTATCCACTTTGCTTGTTTATATAATCTATCATTGCTCCGTGGACTCTGTAGGACACAAAAGTCTCAAACTTTATATCTCTGTCAATATCAAATCTATCAATTGACGTTATAAGTGCTACCATTCCCTCGCTTACAAGTTCCTCAATGGACTCCACACATCTGTAGGATTTGTATATTTTAAATGCAACCTTTTTCAAAACGGGCATATATATCAAAACAAGCTCGTTGCGTATATTTATGTCTTTAGTTTTGTCATACTCAATCCACAAATCCCAAGTTTCTTCATTTGCTTGCGGTTTTTTTGCAGCTTCGCTCATCATATTAATGCCCTCCTTTTTTTGATTATTCGTGCCATTTAAAAGCAAGTGATTTTACATCTTACATTATATAGTAACATTTGCAACTGCTTGAATTTGTACACCTGTGTCTAGCTCGTTATAGGATAGTACAACTGCATTTTGTGCAAACTGCTCTAACATTTTGCTAAAATATATGCGAACAATCGGTGAGGTTAGAATTATTGGAACGCTTATTACTTCTTTTACTTTTTTAATAGATTCCATAAGGCTTGTCATAATTCTTTGCATTGAATCAGGGTCGATGTTTAGGTAGCTGCCCTGCTCGTTTGTTTTTATAGAATTTATTATTATTTTTTCAACCTCACTATCAAGCGTTATCACTCGTATTTGACCGTCCTGCGACCACTTGCGTGTAATTGTTCTTTTTAGTGTTTGGCGAACGTGCTCTGTTAGAAGTTCAACATCGCGAACACTGCCAGCGTGTGCTGAAATTGTTTCTACAATAATTTCCATATCTCTGATTGGGACGCCCTCTTTTAAAAGGTTTTCTAAAACTTTTTGGAAGTTTGCAAATGTTATTTGTGCCGGAATAATTTCATCAACTGCAAGTCCACTATTTTTCTTCA
>CAZEKQ010000015.1:0-10164 GCA_964512735.1 uncultured Eubacteriales bacterium
GACACAAGTCCACCAGCAGATATAATAGACTGGATAAATGCAGGAAACGGCTCAATTTTAAATGTGAGATTTTTTGTTACATTCTTAATTTCACCATTATCAAAATCAACTTCTACAACATCGCCGTCATCCATACTTTTTACAGCTTGTGGGCTTTCGATAATTGGCAACCCAATGTTGATTGCATTGCGATAGAATATGCGTGCAAAATCCTCTGCAATAATGCAAGAAATTCCTGATGTTTTAATAGCGAGTGGTGCGTGCTCTCTTGATGAGCCACAGCCAAAGTTTTTTCCTGCAACCATTACATCGCCATCTTTTACACGCTCTACAAAAGTCTTGTCAATATCAATCATACAATAAGATGCAAGCTCTTTTGCGTCTGATGTGTTTAAATATCTTGCGGGTATGATTACATCTGTATCAACATTATCCCCGTATTTAATTACATTACCTTTTACATTCATAATCAAAACCCCCTTATACTAATTCGTCTGGCGAAGCTATTTTGCCCAATATTGCTGATGCTGCTGCAATTGCAGGGCTTGCTAAATATACTTCACTCTCAACATGACCCATACGTCCAACAAAGTTGCGGTTTGTTGTTGCAACGCAACGCTCACCTTTTGCCAAAATTCCCATATGACCACCAAGGCAAGGTCCGCAAGTTGGTGTAGAAACAATGCAACCAGACTCAACAAATGTTTTAAGCAGACCCATATCCATTGCTTGTAAATATATTTTTTGTGTTGCAGGAATTATAATTACTCTGCAGTCCCTGTGCACTTTTTTGCCTTTAAAAATATCAGCCGCAACTACTAAATCCTCAAGTCTGCCATTTGTGCAAGAACCAATTACAACTTGGTCAATTTTTATATCTTCAACCTCGTCAATAGTCTTTGTGTTTTCTGGCAAGTGAGGGAAAGCAACCGTAGGCTTTATTTGTGACAAATCAATTTCAAATACTTTTTCATACTCTGCATCGTCATCTGCTTTGTATACTATAGGCTCCCTGTCGCTATGCTCTTTTACAAACTCAAGAGTCTTTTCATCAACTTCAAAAATTCCATTTTTTGCACCGGCTTCAATTGCCATATTTGCCATACACAAGCGGTCACTCATTGAGAGGTGTTGCAAGCCATCTCCACAAAACTCCATAGACTTATATAAAACTCCATCAACGCCCACCATTCCTATGATGTGCAAGATAACATCCTTACCACTAACCCAACCTTGTGGCTTGTTTTTAAGTACAAACTTAAAAGCTGACGGAACTTTGAACCACGCTTTTCCTGTTGCCATTGCACACGCCATATCAGTAGAGCCTACTCCTGTTGAAAAAGCACCAAGAGCTCCATATGTGCAAGTGTGAGAGTCTGCACCGATTACTAAATCTCCACTAACTACTAAGCCTTTTTCTGGCAAAAGTGCGTGTTCGATTCCCATTTCACCAACATCAAAAAAGTTTTTAATCTCTTTTTCTCTTGCAAATTCTCTTATAAACTTGCACTGTTGTGCTGCTTTGATATCCTTGTTTGGTGTGAAATGGTCCATTACAAGAGATATTTTTGTTTTGTCAAAAACATTGCCTTGACCTAGTTTGTTGAACTCGTTTATCGCAACTGGAGTTGTAATATCGTTGCCCAACACCATATCTAAATTTGCCAAAATCAGTTGGTCTACTACTACCTTTTCTTGACCGCTATGAGCCGCCAGTATCTTTTGCGTCATTGTCATTCCCATTTGCATCGCTCCCTTTACCTTTTATTTATCCTTTGATAATTTATATTCTATCGAATCTACTAAGGCAATCCAGCTTGCCTCTATTATATCTGTCGAAACGCCAACCGTTGTCCAAGTGTTTTCTCCGTCGCTTGATTCAATTAGCACTCGTACTCTTGCTCCTGTTGCGTGGTCTGCTTCCAAAACACGAACCTTGTAATCTATTAACTGAACATCACTAAGCTGTGGATAAAACACAAGCAAAGCCTTTCTAAGAGCTGAGTCTAGTGCGTGAATTGGTCCATTTCCTAGCGAGGCTGCCGTTTCGTTTTTCCCGTCTACTTGAACATGAATCAGCGCAGATGATGTCATCTCACCGTTTGGTGCTGGATATTCTCCCGTTGTTTTATACATCACAAGAGAAAAATGAGGTGTGTATTGATTGATAGTTCTAAGCACTAATAGTTCAAAGCTTGCGTCTGCCGCCTCATACTGATACCCTTCGTGCTCACGCTGTTTTAGCTGGGTTATGATTTGCGAAACCTCTTGTGATTCTTTTGTAAGATATGGTGCTATATTCTTTATCTTTGACAAAACAGTAGTTCTGCCCGACACTTCCGATAGCAAAAATCTTCTTTTGTTTCCAACAAGAGATGGGTCAATATGCTCAAAAGAACGAGCAAGCTTGTTTACACCATCAATGTGCATTCCACCCTTGTGTGCAAAAGCACTTCTCCCAACATAGGGTTTATCTGACGGTAGCACTAAATTTGAAATTTCTGCAATTCTAACCGCTGTATCTGACAGACTTGCCAAATCTCCACTAACGCATTTATACCCTTGCTTTATTTGCAATGTGGGAACTAAAACGCTCAAATCTGCGTTTCCACAACGCTCGCCAAACCCTATAAATGTGCCTTGAATGTGAACTGCTCCCGATTTTACTGCCATTATAGAGCTTGCAACAGCGCAACCTATGTCGTTGTGACAATGTATGCCAACTCTTACATCTGGAAACTCGTCACAAACAAGCTTTGTAACATCTAGCACAACATCGGGTGGTGTGCCTCCGTTTGTTTCACAAAGGCACAAAACATCTGCTCCACCATCTACGGCTGAGTGCAAAACGCTAAGTGCATAATCAGGATTTGCACTGTATCCATCAAAGAAATGCTCGGCGTCAAAAATCACTTCTTTGCCGTGCTCTTTAAGATAGGATATTGTCTCTTTTACAAGCAACAAATTCTCTTCAAGTGAGATGTTTAAGATTTCTGTAACGTGCAAATCCCAAGACTTGCCAAAAATCGCTACAACATCTGTGTTTGCTTTTAGCAGTGACACCACATTTTCATCTTCAGATACTTTCATATTTTTCCGCCTTGTACTGCCAAAGGCACAAAGCTTTGCATTTTTAAGATTTAACTTTGATGCTTTTTCAAAAAATTCGATATCCTTAGGATTTGAAAATGGATTTCCCGCTTCTATATACTTTACTCCGATTTTATCAAGAGCTTTTACTATATTTATTTTATCTTGAACCGAAAAACATATTCCTTCACCTTGTGCACCGTCACGCAAGGTAGAATCGAGTATCTCAACTTGTTTCATATTCTCGCCTCTCTTCTTATATCTTTATTTTGTTGTTCCAATGTGTGCAAAACTTTGCATCTAGCGTTCATTGGATTTTTATAAAACAACGCAGTTTAATTTTTTGTAAGCAGAATTGAAACAGTTGAACTAAAATAAAATCATTTTGTTGCAAGCTACTCTCCTCTATCTAAAACTGCACCTTTGTCTGCCGATGAGACAAATTTTGAATATCTTTTTAAATATCCTTTAACTTGTGTTTGCTCTTTTAGAGTCATTGTTTTTTTGCGATTTTCAAGCTCGCTTTGGGGTACTAGCAAGTTAAGTGTGTAATTTGGGATATCAATTTCAATTTCGTCACCCTCAAGAACATATGCAATAGGGCCTGCTTTGCTTGCCTCTGGAGAAATATGTCCAATAGCCGCTCCCCTTGTTGCACCCGAAAATCTACCGTCGGTTATAAGTGCCACCTCTTTATCAAGTCCCATTCCTGCTATTGCAGAAGTAGGCGAGAGCATTTCTCTCATTCCTGGGCCTCCTGATGGGCCTTCGTAGCGAATTACAACAACATCGCCCGACTTAATTTCTCCGTCATAAATTGCAGAAATTGCTTGCTCCTCACTATCAAAAACCCTTGCTTTGCCTTTATGCGTTTGCATTTCTTGTGCTACTGCACTGCGTTTTACTACTGCACCATTTGGAGCTAGCGAGCCAAACAAAACGGCAATTCCACCAGTTTTTGAATGAGGTTTTTCTATATCACAAATTACATCATTATTTAAAACTTTTGAGTTTTTGATATTTTCACCTATTGTTTTGGTCGTTACTGTCATACAGTCCAAGTTTAACAAATCAGCCTTGCTAAGTTCGTTCATTACTGCATAAACTCCACCCGCGTCATTCAAATCCTGAACATGATGTTTTCCTGCAGGAGATAATTTGCACAAATTAGGCGTTTTTGCACTGATTTGATTTACTTTTTCAAGGCTTAACTCAACACCTGATTCATGTGCAATTGCAGTCAAATGCAGAATTGAGTTTGTAGAACAACCAAGAGCCATATCAACAGTAAGTGCGTTCTCAAATGCTTTTTGCGTCATTATATCAAGTGGCTTTATGTCTTGCTCTACAAGTTGCAAAATCTGTTGACCTGCAGTCTTTGCAAGTCGCAATCGGTTGGCATAAACTGCCGGAATAGTTCCGTTACCTTTTAGTGCCATTCCAAGCACTTCGGACAAACAATTTAGCGAATTTGCCGTAAACATTCCAGAACAAGAACCACAACCAGGGCAAGCACTTTCCTCATAATAGCTAAGGTCATCTTCGCTCATTGTTCCAAGCTTGCAAGCTCCAACAGCCTCAAAAACAGTGTTCAAATCCATAGCCTCGCCCTGACTTGAGTTTAGCGAAAGCATAGGTCCGCCCGAGATAAAAATAGATGGAATATTAAGCCTTGCAGCTGCCATTAACATCCCAGGAACAACCTTGTCGCAATTTGGAATAAACACAAGCCCATCAAAGCAGTGTGCCATAGCCATACACTCAACGCTATCTGCTATAACCTCACGACTTGCAAGCGAATATTTCATTCCTGTGTGACCCATTGCTATGCCATCACAAACAGCAATTGTGTTAAACTCCATCGGTGTTCCACCAGCCATTAAAACGCCGTCTTTTGCAGCTCTTGCAATTTGTTGCAAATGAAAATGCCCAGGCACAACCTCATTAAAAGAGTTTACTATACCTATTAAAGGCTTTTTTAGCTGTTTATCTTGATACCCCATACTTTTTAGCAATGCTCTGTGTGGGGCGTGCTCAATACCTTTTGTTATTTTATCGCTGTTCATATCGTGACCTCACTTATTTCTGCCAGCTCATTTTACTTCTAAGTTCTTTACCAACTTCTTCAACCTGATGCTCTGATTCCATTCTTCTTTTTGCGTTAAGATATGGTCTGTTTGCTTGGTTTTCTAAAATCCAGTTTCTAGCAAATGTACCGTCTTGAATTTCACCCAAAACTTTTTTCATTTCTTTTTTTGCTTCGTCTGTAATAATTCTATCGCCTACGGTGTAGTCGCCATACTCTGCTGTGTCACTAATTGAATAACGCATAAATGACATTCCACCAGAAACTACAAGGTCAATAATAAGCTTCATTTCGTGTACGCACTCAAAATATGCACTCTCCGGCTGATATCCTGCCTCTACAAGTGTTTCAAATCCAGCTTTCATAAGAGCTGTTACGCCACCGCAGAGAACTGCTTGCTCACCAAACAAGTCTGTTTCTGTTTCCTCTTTAAAAGTTGTTTCCAAAATGCCCGCTCTAGCTCCACCAACTCCAGCAGCATACGCAAGCGCTGTTTCCTTAGCGTTTCCTGTTGCGTTTTGATAAACCGCGATTAGGCAAGGAACTCCACGACCCTCTTCAAACTGGCTTCTAACTGTGTGCCCTGGTCCTTTTGGAGCAATCATAACAACATCAACATCATTTGGAGGTACAATTTGACCATAATGAATATTAAATCCGTGTGCGAATGCAAGTGTTGAACCTTTTTTTAAGTTTGGTGCTACATCTTCTTTATAAAGCTTTGCTTGCTTTTCGTCGTTTACCAAAATCATAACCATATCAGCAGCCTTAACAGCCTGTGATGCAACCATAACTTTTAGCCCTGCTTTTTCTGCACTTTCCCAAGATTTTGAGCCTTCATAAAGTCCAACTACAACGGAAACTCCGCTCTCGTGAAGGTTTAGTGCGTGTGCGTGTCCTTGGCTACCATAACCAATAACAGCAACCGTCTTTCCCTTCAAATTCTCCAAATTACAGTCCTTTTCATAATACATTTTAGCCATTGTTATTTCCTCCTAGATTTTGTGTTTTATTTGATACTATATAATCTCCTCTGCCAATTGCAGTTACTCCTGTTCGGCAAAGTTCTACAATTCCATATGGTTTTAAGAATTGTATAAATGCATTGATTTTTGGCGGGTCACCTGTAAGCTCTAGTGTTAAAGACTTTGTGTTAAGGTCAATAACCTTTGCTCTAAAAACGGATACAGCCTGCATAACCTCACTGTATTCACCCTTTTGTGCACGAATTTTAATTAGCAACAATTCTCTTAATACTGTTTTTTCTAAATCCATTAGTTCAACAGCTTTTACATCGTGGAGTTTTTCAAGTTGCTTTACTATTTGCTCCTTGACATATTCATCGCCCGTGCCGGTAATTGTAATTCTAGAAATATGAGTATCGTCTGTTTCTTCTACTGACAAGCTGTCAATATTAAACCCCCTGCGAGAAAAAAGACCAGACACTCTCGTTAGCACTCCTGCTTCATTATTTACAAGCAAGGATAAAACAAATTTTTCTGCATTCATTTTACTCACCCCTTTACTCACCCCTTTATTATAATGTCACTGATTGTTCCACCTGGAGGTATCATAGGGAGTACCTTTTCATCACAATCAATCACAGCATCAATTACAACCGGTGTTTTGCTCTCAAACGCTTTTTTAAGCACATCGTCAATCTCATTTTGATTTGATATTCTATATCCAGTTGCTCCAAAAGCCTGTGCAAGTTTTACATAATCTGTTTTACGGTTAAGGGTAGTGTTTGAATAACGCTTATCAAAAAACAAGTTTTGCCACTGGCGAACCATTCCCAAAACATTGTTATTCATTATAATAACAATAAGCGGAAGCTCATTTGTTACTGCTGTTGCAAGCTCGTTTAAGTTCATATGAAAACTGCCGTCGCCTGTGAACAATACTGTTCGTTTTTTGCCTGAGCCTATGCAAGCACCCATTGCGGCACCCATACCAAAACCCATTGTTCCTAGTCCACCTGATGTTACGAATGTGCGTGGTTTTTCAAACTGATAATACTGGCTTACCCACATTTGATGTTGACCTACATCAGTTGCAACAACATTTTCGGCACCCATATATCCCCGAACTGCTTCAATTACACCCTGTGGTGTCAAACGGTTTTTATCCATTTGCAAGTGATAATCGGGGCTGTTTTTTATTTGCTCTACCTCTTTTATCCACTCTGCCCTCTCATTTTTTGAAAGAGAGTTGTTAAGTGCAGACAAAACCGACTTTACATCTCCAATTAGCGAAACATAAGCCGGAATATTTTTACCAATCTCTGCGGGGTCAATATCAATGTGCAATATTTTTCTACCCTTAGAGAACTCAAGCTTGTTTCCTGTTGCTCTGTCTGAAAAGCGTGTGCCAATAGCAATAATTAAATCTGACATTGCCATTACTTTTGAGGCTGCAAACTTGCCGTGCATTCCTGTCATTCCTAAATTTTTGGGGTGATTATAAGGAATACAGGAAAGGCCCATCATACTTGTTCCAATTGGTGCATCAATTAGCTGTGCAAACTCTACTAGCTCGTCTGACGCATCTGAGATTACGATTCCACCACCTGCATAAATAAATGGTCGCTCTGACTCAAGTATCAGCTTTATTGCATTGTCGAGCTGTTCTTTCTCTATTATAGTCTTTTTATAAGTTTTTTCTATAGTCTGGTTTTCAAAATCACACAGTGCCATTTGAATATCTTTAGGAACATCAATTAAAACCGGACCGGGTCTGCCTGAATTTGCAATTTGAAAAGCCTCACGAATTACATCTGCAAGCTTTGAGATATCCTTTACAAAATAGTTATGCTTTGTAATTGGCATTGTAATTCCTGTGATGTCAACCTCTTGAAAGCTGTCTTTTCCAATTAGGGGTTGTGCTACATTTCCTGTGATTGCTACTAGGGGAGTTGAGTCAAGATACGCCGTTGCAATACCTGTAACAAGGTTTGTAGCACCGGGACCTGATGTTGCAATAACTACTCCCGTTTTTCCTGTTGCACGGGCATAGCCATCTGCACTGTGGGCAGCTCCTTGCTCGTGGCAAGTAATATAATGGTTTAGCCTGTCGCTTGCCTTATAAATTTCGTCATAAATATTTAAAACTGCACCACCAGGATATCCAAACACGGTGTCAACGCCCTGTTCAACAAGCGTTTCAACAATTATTTTTGCTCCTGAGTATTTCATCTTTTTCTCCTCACTTTCTTTAGTCACAATAAAATTATAATAAAAAGAGCCCCGGGCGGTTTGCCCAAGGCTCTTGCTTCATTCATTTATCCTAAAACTCATTGAATGCAACAATTTTCCTTTTTTGGCAAAACCATTTTAACGTTATCGACAACTAGGACGATAACGATGCTAATAATAATTATTATATTTTCGATGTTTGAAAATAAATTATTCATTATGGTTCTCCTCAAAAGAATTGTTTGCTCAAAACTGTTTGTAAAAAACGCTTTTAACTTGTTTTTTGCTTTTTCTCATACTATCACGCATAATTTTCTTTGTCAACAAAAAGTCTAAAATAAAAATACTTTTTCGCAAATTAACCAAATAGAAACAACTTTCAGATACGGCGTTAGACTATTATTAACATATGATAAACTAAAAATTTGGTGTATCTTTTAGTTTTGGTCATAAAAATCACAAAGCACTTGCTTTTTATCATTTACCCTATTCATTTTAAATGTATATAATTTTCTTTAACAAATAAATTGTTAATATATTGACACGCGTTTATTATTATAATATGCTTTTAATGTTATTACTGTATATAATTCTGTATATTTACCCAACAGTTGTGTTTTTTTACTATTGCTTGGCAAATAGGATAGGATAGAATTGTATTATATTTTATCATTTAATTAATGGGGAAAGAAAATGGGGATTTTGTACGCATCGGTCGGTGTTTCTACCTGGGCGATATGGGCTTTTGTTCTCGTAGGACTAATGGCTCTTAACGAGTTTGCTCGCTCAACAAAGTGGACAGGAATATTGCTTTTTGCTATTGTTCCGATAATTTTGACAATCTTTGTTTGGCCTACAACAGCAGCTCCTGGCAACGAGTATGGAACTGGCAACTGGTTTAACTGGGTCAAGGCTTATTCTGCTCTTGCTGGTTGTCTTTGGTTTATGGCTATTCGCTATTCACCAAAGCTTGCAAAAAAGAAGTGGGCACTTGCTCTTCCGGCTATTATCTTGGCTGTAAACATCTTGGAAGTAGCTATTCGTGATTTTGAGTGCTACTCATACCGTGCTTTTGAGGGTGAATACATAAACAACCTTTGGGTTATGTCTGGTCCTTGGAATATTATGAACGGAATCGCAGGTCTGCTCAACATTGTTACTATCTGCGGTTGGTTTGGAATTTTTATCTCAAAAAACAAAACCAAAGATATGATTTGGCCTGATATGATTTGGCCTTGGATTATTTGCTATGATTTGTGGAACTTTGCTTATACATACAACTGTATTGCAGACCACTCCGCTTATTGTGGACTTGCGCTACTACTAGCTTGCACAATTCCAACATTCTTTATCAAAAAGGGTGCTTGGCTACAGCACCGTGCGCACACACTTGCATTCTGGGTTATGTTTGTTATGACTGTTCCTCAGTTTGCAGACCGTATGTATCCAATGCCTACAACTCACAATCCAAAAGCATTCTTTATTGTTAGCCTTGTTTCACTACTTGCAAACCTCGCTCTTGCAATCTATCAATTCACAAAGATTTACAAGAACAAGCTTAATCCTTTGAAGGATGAAATTTATAACGACACAAAGGTTTACAAGCAAACTGTTGCTGAGAATGTTTAATCAATAATTTGTTTTTTAAAAAAAGCAAAGCAACCTCCTTTATTTTAGGGGGTTGCTTTTTTATGGTGAAACTGCCCTGTTTTTTAGACATTTTTCTGTTTAATTTTATGTTTCAAAATACAATAATCTATAGCTTTTTAAGAAAGGTTTATGTATAATATCGTT
>CAZEKQ010000015.1:10264-35475 GCA_964512735.1 uncultured Eubacteriales bacterium
TAGCTTTTTAAGAAAGGTTTATGTATAATATCGTTGTAAAACAAAACACAAAGCAGAGTAGAATTTTGTGCGTTAAGTGCTGTTTGAACGGGGAGTTGTCAAACGGACGAAAAGGTAACTTGCGGTACAAAATTCGCATCCCGCTGCTGCATAATGGATTTTTATCTTCCTTTGTGTAGCGCATGAATGTGGGCTATTATTTTAAAGGAGGATTTTTTTTGCAAACAAACTCAACTTATTTAAGCAAGCGTTCAAAAGAATACTGGAAAGTTGCCACAGGTCAACTCAAAAACTTAAAAATTATGCCTGCAATGGCATTGCTACTAGCTTTTAATATTGTTATTGGCACTTTTTTTATTCCGATTGGTGCAAGCTTGCGTGTGTATTTTACTTTTATCCCTACTGCTGTTGCAGGATTTATTGGTGGTCCATTTTTTGCAGTCCTTTATGGGTTTTCTAGTGACATTCTAGGCTTTATCGCTCACCCTTCTGGTGCATTTTTTCCTGGCAGAACACTCTCTTCTATGATTGGCGCTTTAATTTATTCGTTATTCCTTTTTAGAAGCAGAGTTACAGTTTTCAAAATTGCACTAAGCAAGCTATGTGTAAATCTTTTTGTAAACATTATGCTAAACTCTTTGTGGAATTTTATTTTATACGACAAGGGCTATTATTATTTTTTGGCAAAAAGCATTGTTAAAAATTTTGTGATGCTACCATTTGAAATAATCATTTTAATATCTATATTTAAAATGATTATACCCGTTTTGTGCAAACTAAAAGTTATTCCAAGTGACACACAAAAACAAATTTCTATAATATAGCCTGATTTCTGTTGTGTTTTGTTTTGCAATTATTGTTTGTTTTTAAAAACTATACTGATGTAATTTGCAAATTGTAAGATATTAGATAGTTAAGTATTATAGCTTTTTTTCAGCTTTTATGCTATAATTTTATCGTAAAAACTTTTGGGAGGCTCATATGAATTTATTACATATTAAATATGCCGTTGAGGTTGCAGAGGCAGGGTCTATTAATAAAGCGGCAAAAAACTTATATGTAGGGCAACCAAACTTGAGCCGCGCCATAAAAGACTTGGAAAATTCTTTGGGCGTCACAATTTTTGACCGTTCTGCAAAGGGAATGGTCTTGACATCGGACGGTGAAGTGTTTATTAGGTATGCAAAAAACATACTAAATCAAGTCGATTCAATTGAGGAGCTTTTTAGTCAAGGCTCACTAAACAAAAAAAGATTTTCTGTATCTGTGCCAAGGGCTAGTTATATTGCAGATGCACTAGCAAACTTTTCAAAATCACTTGATAGAAACACTGAGGTTGAAGTTTTTTATAAAGAAACTAACTCTATGCGAACAATAAAAAATGTTTTGCAAGATGATTATAAGCTCGGCATTATTAGGTATGCAGAAAATTATGACAAATATTATAAAGGTATGATGGATGAAAAAGAGCTTGAGTATGAGATGATTACAGACTTTCGTTATGTTTTACTTATGAACGAAAAAAGCCCGCTCGCCTACAAGCCTGAAATAACTTATGATGATTTAAAAGACTATATCGAAATTGCACACGGTGACCCTTACGTTCCTACCCTGCCGTTTGTAGAGGTAAAAAAAGAGGAATTGCCTGACAATTCTCATCGCAGAATTTATGTTTTTGAGCGTGCAAGCCAATTTGAGCTATTAGCACAAAATCCAGAAACTTTTATGTGGGTATCCCCTATTCCTGAATCCTTGCTTAATCGTTATAATCTTTTGCAACGAATTTGTAACGACAACACGCGTATATATAAAGATGTGCTAATTCACAAAAAAGAATACTCTTTGTCAAATCTTGACGGTATTTTTATTTCTGAACTCTGCAACTCAAAGCGTGAAATTTTTAAATAAAAAATCTTATACTTTTATCTGGCAAATATTATTTTATTACAGAAAAACACCTTGCAAACATTCTATGTTTTTGAACACAATCTATTTGATAATACAACAAAATGGAAATATATGCTGTTTTTTCTAAAAAGTAAAATAATTTATAAATATTACGATAAAAATCAAAGTGCTGTTTCCCATAAAAATGACCTTTATTTTAAAAGCAAAATTAGTTAAAATAATGGAACGAACCTTGAAAATTTTATTGTGTGCCTGCATTTGTAGGCACTTTTTTCTTATCTGCTCGGGGTATATCTATTTTGGCAATACAGATATAAAAAATAGGCAATACCCAAAGTCTATTCGGTTTGTTAAAATATTGTCAAGCAAACCGGGTGCGGTCTCTAAACGGGAGGTGTCACTTTTAATTTAGTGATTTGGCACGGACAATGTTGGAGGAAAAACGGACTGTAAAAATATATGATGACTCTTAAACCCGAAATGCTTAATACACAACAGCAATAATCGCAAAATAGCAAATTACAATAAAGTGCAAGCTTTAAAACTTTGGTAAGCATTTGCAATAATTTTGGATAAATAGGGCAATTTATCTAATGTGTTTTTTAAAACACAAATCGCAAACACAAAAATCTATAAGCATTATTGCTGACAACCTTATAAGCACAAACAAAACTGTTTATTCAATATTAGGAGGATTCATATGGACATCAAAGACAGGAAAATCATTGACAGTGTCGAAACTTTGGAAGAGACAATTGCCAAAGTTAGAATTGCACAAAACAAGTTCGCAACCTACACTCAAGAGCAAGTAGACAAAATATTTTTTGCTGCTGCATCTGCTGCTAACAAGGCTAGAATTCCACTTGCAAAAATGGCAGTTGAAGAAACCGGAATGGGTGTTCTTGAAGACAAGGTAATCAAAAATAACTACGCCTCTGAGCATATTTACAACGCATACAGAGATGTTCAAACTTGTGGTGTTATTGAGGAAGACAAAGCATATGGTGTAAAAAAAATCGCTGAGCCTATTGGTGTTATTGGTGCTGTTATCCCAACAACAAACCCTACCTCTACTGCAATATTTAAATGTTTAATCGCTCTTAAAACACGCAACGCTATAATAATAAGCCCTCACCCAAGAGCTAAAAACTCTACAATTGCAGCTGCAAAGTTAATTCTTGACGCAGCAATTAAAGCTGGCGCTCCTGAGGGAATTATTGAGTGGATTGATGTTCCAAGCCTTGAAATGACCAATCTAGTAATGAAAGAAACTGACCTAATCCTTGCAACTGGTGGTCCTGGAATGGTTAAGGCTGCATATTCCTCTGGCAAACCTGCACTTGGCGTTGGTGCTGGAAACACACCTGCAATTATTGATGATTCTGCAGATATCGTGCTCGCAGTTAACTCAATAATTCACTCTAAAACATTTGACAATGGTATGATTTGTGCATCAGAACAATCTGTTATAGTGCATAAAAACATTTATGATAAAGTTAAAATGGAATTCACTGCTCGTGGATGCTATTTCTTAAATCCTGAGGAAACAGAAAAAGTTAGAAAAACTATAATAATCAACGGCGCACTAAACGCAAAAATAGTTGGCCAAACTGCTCCAAATATTGCAAAGCTTGCCGGCATTTCTGTTCCTGAAAAAACAAAAATCCTCATTGGTGAGGTTGAGAGTGTTGAAATCTCTGAAGAGTTTGCACACGAAAAACTATCCCCTGTTCTTGCAATGTATAAAGCAAACAACATAGAAGATGCCTTTACAAAGGCAGAGCGTTTAGTCGAAGATGGCGGATACGGTCACACTTCTTCAATTTATCTAAATGATGTGACACAACGCGCAAAGCTTGATGAGTTCTCAGCCCGTATGAAAACTTGCCGAATTCTTGTAAACACACCTTCTTCTCACGGTGGTATCGGCGACCTTTACAACTTCAAACTCGCTCCTTCTTTAACCCTTGGTTGTGGTTCGTGGGGTGGCAACAGCGTTAGCGAAAATGTTGGCGTAAAACACCTTATAAACATTAAAACCGTTGCCGAGAGGAGAGAGAATATGTTGTGGTTTAGAGCACCTGAAAAAATATATATCAAAAAAGGTTGCTTGCCTATAGCTCTTGATGAGCTTAAAAATGTAATGGGCAAAAAGCGTGCATTTATCGTAACTGATAATTTCTTATACGAAAATAAATATACAAAACCAATTACAGATAAACTCGATGAAATGGGTATAGCACACGCTACATTCTTTGATGTTGAGCCTGACCCAACACTTGCTTGTGCAAAAGAGGGTGCAGCTCAAATGAGAGCATTTAAGCCTGACTGCATTATTGCTTTGGGTGGCGGTTCTGCTATGGACGCCGCAAAAATTATGTGGGTAATGTACGAGCATCCTGAAGCTGACTTTATGGATATGGCTATGCGCTTTATCGACATTCGCAAGCGTGTATACACCTTCCCAAAAATGGGCGAAAAAGCATATTTCATTGCTATTCCAACATCTGCAGGTACTGGCTCTGAAGTAACTCCATTTGCAGTTATTACAGACGAAGAAACCGGCGTTAAATACCCACTAGCCGACTATGAAATTTTACCAAATATGGCAATTGTTGATACAGATTTCCACATGAGCGCACCTAAGGGGCTTACTGCGGCTTCTGGTATTGATGCTGTAACTCACGCACTTGAGGCCTATGCTGCAATGCTTGCAACTGACTACACAGACGGGCTTGCACTTCAATCACTTAAAATCATCTTTGAGTATTTGCCACGAGCATACAACAACGGTCAAACTGATGTTGAAGCACGCGAAAAAATGGCAAACGCTGCAACTATGGCCGGTATGGCTTTTGCGAACGCTTTCCTTGGTGTATGTCACTCAATGGCTCACAAACTTGGTGCATTCCACAACTTGCCTCACGGTGTTGCAAACGCATTGATGATTGAAGAGGTTCTTCGCTTCAACGCCGTTGAAACTCCTACAAAGATGGGTACTTTCTCACAATACGACCACCCACACACACTTGCTCGCTATGCACAAGTTGCTGATTATTTGGGACTTGGCGGTAAAAACGACACCGAAAAACTCGAAAATCTTATCAATGCAATAAACGACCTAAAAAAAGAAGTTGGCATAAAAGATACTATTAAAGACTACGGTGTTGATGAGCAAGACTTCCTTGACCGCCTTGATGAGATGGTAGAGCAAGCCTTTGATGATCAATGCACAGGTGCAAACCCTCGCTATCCACTTATGAGCGAAATTAAGGAAATGTATCTTAACTCTTACTACGGTAAAAATGCAAACGACGACGCTAAACAAGAAGTCAATAAGAATGAAAAAAAAAAGATAAATAGCGTAACCCTTGAAAGAAACAGCGTAGCAAAAAAAATCTAGGGAGGTCTCGTAATGAATTTGGATAGAATTATTGCTGTTAGAAACAATAAGACCGTTTACCGTGATGGTGACAGAACATTAAAAGTCTTTGGTGATGATTTTTCTAAGGCTGATATATTAAACGAAGCATTAAATCAAGCACGAATTGAAGAAACAGGACTAAACATTCCAAAAGTACTCGAGGTTACTATTATTGATGGCAAAAGAGCTATTATTTCTGAATATATCAAGGGCAAACCCCTTAGCTCTTTAATGCAAGAAAACCCTGAAAAAAAAGACGAATATTTACAAAAGTTTGTTGATATTCAGCTAGAAATGCACGCAAAAACCTGTCCTATGCTTAACAAGCTTAAAGACAAAATGGCTCAAAAACTTAGCCAAACAGACCTTTCTGCCACTATTCGTTATGACCTGCACACAAGGCTTGAATCTATGCCGAAGCATAACAAAGTTTGCCACGGCGACTTCAATCCCTCAAATGTAATTATTCAAGACGATGGAACATATTACATTATTGACTGGTCACACGCAACCCAAGGAAACGCCTCGGCAGATGCTGCTCGCACATATTTGTTGTTTTGGCTTGATGGAGATATTGCCACAGCTGAAAGGTATCTTGATTTGTTTTGCGAAAAAAGTAAAACAGATAAAAAATATGTTCAAAAGTGGATGCCTATTGTTGCCGCCTCTCAAACCATTAACGGAAACGAAAAAGAGCGTGAGTTTTTGCACTCTTGGATTGATGTAGTTGATTACGAATAAAGGAGAAGAATATATGAAAATCACCGTTTGTATTGGCTCATCCTGCCATATCAAAGGCTCTCGGCAAGTTGTAGAGCAACTTCAATACCTTATTAACAAATCGGAACTTACCGACAAAATAGAGCTCGCAGGCACATTTTGTATGAACAAATGTCAACAAGGTGTTTGCGTAACTATAAATGATGAATTTTTCTCTGTAACCCCAGATACCGTAAAAGATTTCTTTACAAAAAATGTTCTCACCAAGGTGTGAAGATATGATTATTCAAATCTGCGTAGGTTCTTCTTGCCATCTTAAAGGCTCGCAAGATATCGTAGAGCTTTTTAAAGAAGCAATAGACAAAGACAATCTTGATTGTTGTGTTACACTCGCTGCCTGTTTTTGTGCAGGCAAGTGTAACCGTGATGGTGTGACAGTGTCAGTTGATGATACTGTCTACACCGGTATTACTACAGAAAACTTCAATAATTTTTATAACGAAAAAGTATTAAAATTTGTATCTATAGAAAGGAAGTGAAGGTATGGATTGCCTAACTTTGAAAAAATCCAACTGCAAAAACTGCTACAAGTGCATTCGTCACTGCCCAGTAAAATCAATTCGCTTTTCAGGAAATCAGGCATACATAATAGGTAATGAGTGTATTTTGTGCGGCCAGTGTTTTGTGGTGTGTCCTCAGGACGCTAAGCAAATCGTTGACGAAACGGAAAAGGTTAAGGTTTTGTTGCAAAGTGGCAATCCTGTCTTTGCTAGCCTTGCCCCATCTTTCATAGCAAACTATGAAGAAGTCGGTATGGACGAGATGCGAAGAGCCTTAAAAGAATTAGGCTTTTATGATGTGGAAGAAACTGCTATTGGTGCAACAATTGTGAAAAATGAGTATGAACGTATGCTAGACGAGGAAAATCATGATATAATAATCACTTCGTGCTGTCACTCTGTCAATTTGCTTATACAAAAACACTTTCCAGCACAGCTCCCCTTCCTTGCCAGTGTCGTATCTCCCATGCAGGCTCATTGCCTTGATATCAAGTCGCGTTATCCAAATGCTAAGACTGTTTTTATCGGCCCGTGTGTTGCAAAAAAAGACGAAGCAGACCATTATGAAGGTATTGTTGACGCTGTTTTAACCTTTGATGAGCTTACCACTTGGCTTAAGGAAGAAAACATAGAATTGCAACAAAAAATGGACGCTCAGGAAGAGAGCCTTGCTCGCCTTTTTCCTACTACTGGCGGTATCCTAAAAACTATGTCGCTGGATAACCCGAATTATACATATATTGCCATTGATGGCGTTGAAAACTGTATGGCAGCACTCAAAGATATTGAGAGTGGCAAAATTCACCACTGCTTTATTGAGATGTCTGCTTGCATTGGAAGTTGTGTCGGTGGACCTATTATGGAAAAATTCCATAGCTCTCCTGTTAAGGACTATGTAGCTGTTACAAATTTTGCAGGAAAAGAGGATTTTAAATTAAATCAACCAGACCCACTTGAACTGCAAAAAACCTTTATGGTCATTGAGCCAAAATTTTATCCACCAACGGAGAGTGAAATCGCAGAAATTCTGCGTCAAATGGGCAAAACTAAAGTGTCGGACGAGCTGAATTGTGGCTCTTGCGGGTATGATACCTGCAGGGAAAAAGCTGTTGCTATATATCACGGAAAAGCTGAAATTTCTATGTGCCTTCCATACCTTAAAGATAAGGCAGAAAGCTTTTCAGACAATATTGTTCGCAACACGCCAAACGGACTTTTTGTGTTAAACGAAAAGCTTGAGGTGCAACAAATTAATAACGCTGCACTTAAAATTCTAAATCTGCGTAGTGCCTCTGATATTTTGGGCGACGGAGTTGTTCGTGTCCTAGACCCTAAAAACTTCCTTGAAGTATTGTCTAGTGGCAGAAATATTCACAACAAGCGTGTGTATCTTGCAGAGTATCAAAAATTTGTGGAAGAAACTATTTTGTATGACAAAGAGTACAGGTTGCTTATCTGTATTATGCGTGATGTTACAGAGGAAGAATCCGTTCGTAGAGAAAAAGAAAATCTTGGTCGCCAGACCGTTGAAATAGCGGACCGAGTAGTCGATAAACAGATGCGTATAGTGCAAGAAATCGCCTCACTCCTTGGTGAAACAGCGGCCGAAACAAAAATTGCACTTTATAAATTAAAGGAGTCAATCAGCGATGAATAATTTATGTGCTGACATAGGTTGGAAAAGTATTAATCGTGAGGGAGAACAGCTTTGTGGCGACCACATTGATATAATAGAACAAAACGAAAACTCCACCGTTGTTGTTTTAGCTGACGGGCTTGGTAGTGGCGTAAAAGCAAGTATCCTATCTACTCTTACTTCAAAAATAATTTCAACTATGATGGCCGAGGGTTTAAAAATTGAAGAGTGTGTGTCAACAATTGCCGCTACACTTCCCATTTGCTCTGTACGAGGTGTGGCATACTCTACTTTTACAATTATACATATAATAGATAACACAACTGCAGAGCTTATACAATATGATAATCCGCATATAATTTTGCTACGAGATGGTGAAAATTATGATTATCATAAAAAAGAGCTTAACATTGACGGCAAAAAAATCTATAAATCTGTTATCCATTTAAGAGAAGATGATGTTTTTGTTGCAATGAGCGATGGTTGCCCTCACGCCGGTATTGGACTTGCTTTCAATTTTGGGTGGAAGCGTGAGGAAATTATAGATTTTATGAGGGCGATTACACCTATAGGATACACGGCAAAAACACTAGCTACAATGCTTGTTGATGAGTGCAATAAACAGTATGACTACAAGCCCGGTGATGATGCCACAGCCTGTGTAATTCGTATTCGCAAGCGAGTGCCTATGAATGTTCTTTTTGGGCCTCCACGAAATCGTGACGATTGTGACAGAATGATGTCCTTGTTTTTTTCAAAAGAGGGAAAGCATATAATTTGTGGTGGTACTACTTCGTCCATAGCTGCGAAATACCTTGGCAAGCCTTTAAAAGCAAGCCTTGTTTTTGAGAGCGAGGATGTTCCCCCAACAGCTGAAATAGAGGGAGTAGACCTAGTAACCGAGGGCGTTATAACGGTTAGCAAGGTCATCGAATATGCAAAAGATGCGCTTCGTGACAATGAAAAATACGGGCACTGGTGTTACAAGCGTGATGGTGCGTCCCTAATGTGCCGATTGCTTTTTGAAGAGGCAACCGACATTAACTTTTTTGTGGGCAGAGCTGTAAACCCTGCACACCAAAACCCCGAACTACCCATTAATTTTAACATAAAAATGAATTTAGTAGATGAGCTTTCCAATTGTTTAAAGCAAATGGGCAAGCGAGTCAAAGTTAGCTATTTTTAAAGGAGATTTTGTATGAGAAAATTCGATACGAAAGTACAGTATCTAAAATATAAAGTATTAAGAGAAGTTGCAAGGCTTGCTTGGAACGATAATTTGCTTGAAAATATTTTAAGTATTCCCCAAAAAATTGTTCCTGGCAACACTTCAACTATGCGTTGTTGCGTTTATAAAGAGCGTGCAATCTTGGGTGACAGAGTAAAGCTTGCAATGGGCGGAGATAAGGATAATCCAAATATTATAGAGGTTATTGAAACGGCTTGTGATGAATGCCCTATCGGCGGTTACGAGGTCACCAACTCTTGCCGTGGTTGCCTTGCTCACCGTTGTGAAGATGTTTGCCACAAAGATGCTATTTATTTTGACCACAACCATGTGGCACATATTGATAAATCTAAATGCGTGAACTGTGGTGCTTGTGCAAAGGTTTGTCCGTACACTGCTATTGTCAACCACAAGCGTCCTTGCGAAAATGCGTGCAAAATCAAAGCTATTTCAATGAATGAGGATAAAGCCGCCGTGATTGATAACAAAAAATGCAACTCTTGCGGAGCGTGCGTTTATCAATGTCCCTTTGGTGCAATTATGGATAAATCCTATATTCTTGATGTTATTGATTTTATCAAAAAAAGTGAGCAAAACAAAAGCTACAAAGTTTTTGCCGTGGTTGCTCCTTCTATTTCAAGCCAGTTTACATACGCAAAACTTGGTCAAGTTATTACCGGACTAAAAGAGCTTGGATTTCACACTGTTGTTGAGGCAGCTCTGGGCGCTGATATGGTTGCCTTTGCCGAATCGGCAGAGCTTGTTGAAAAAGGCTTTCTCACCAGTTCTTGTTGCCCTGCGTTTGTAACTTATGTTGAAAATTCTTTCCCTGATTTATTGCCAATGGTTTCTCACAATTTATCACCAATGGCAACTATTGCAAAATATTTGAAAGAAACCGAAGAAGATTGCAAGGTTGTTTTTATCGGCCCTTGCACAGCAAAAAAAGCAGAGTTTCAAAAAGAATCTGTAAGGCCCTTTGTTGATGTTGTTATCACCTTTGAAGAGCTACAAGCGTTGTTTGATAGCAAGGATTTAGACATCACAACTTTGCCGGAGGACGTTCTTGACAACGCCTCATATTTTGGGCGGATTTTTGCCCGTAGTGGTGGCTTGTCTGACGCTATGTCACAGGGTCTAAAAGAGCATAACATAGATGATTTTGAGCTAAAAGCTGTGCCTTGTGACGGTATTGAAGCTTGCCGTGTTGCACTTATAAAAAAGAGAAAAAATGTTCTTGATGGCAACTTTATTGAAGGTATGGCTTGCGTTGGAGGATGTATTGGTGGAGCCGGGTGCTTGACTCACGGTAAAAAAGATAAGGCTGAAGTTGACGAATATGGAATGGAAGCCTATGAAAAAAATATTTCTGACGCTATTTCAGTTCTAAGAACTTAAAATCCAAAAGCTAAGGTTTGCGTTTTATAATATAAATTGATTGTAAATTTAATTTTTATTAAAGGTATTTTACAAAATTATCATAAAGGCATTAATTTCAATTTAAATAGTGAAATTAATAACATAATATGGTATCATTATTAATGTAACTAAAATCTTAGTTTTCTTTGAAAGGATTTTAATATGAAAATATCTAAAAAAACCACTGAACTAAATCATAAAAAAACAAGCTTTTATGATAAGCTAACAATCAATATTTCTGTAGCTATTCGAGGAATTGAGATATTTCTCTCCTGTCTTTTAATTATTTGCGTTGTAATTTCTTCAATATATCTTATCATGCATTTTATAAAAGATGTTACACTTATTAATACGCTAGTTGATTATGATACTTTGCAGCATTTTTTATCTTACTTATTACTTCTAATCATTGCACTAGAACTTGCAATGATGCTCATAAAGCACACCCCTAATAATGTTGTTGATGTCACTATTTATGCAATTGCTAGAAAAATGCTGATTTACAACACTTCTTCATCCGATATGTTGCTTGGTGTAATTACTCTTTCAATCTTGTTTTTTGTAAAGCATTTTCTAATAAAAGAGATTTTAACGCCAAACGCTCAAGACAAAAAAGAAGACTAATAATAGGCAAATATTTAGTATATTATTTTCGTTTTTAAAATATGTATATTTATAATTATTTTATAAATTTCGTGAATATTTATTACAAAACCTTACATCTGTTAAGCATTTTTGTTGATAATTTTTATTATGGAAATTTCATTTCATAGTATTTTCGTTAAAAATTTAACTAGTTTTTTCTGTTTTGCCTATCAATTTTAATTTTTTGTTAGTTTTGCACATCACTATGCTGTTTACGTTGTAATATTTATACCTATTTTCATCGCTTTAGTTAAGCTTTTATGCACTTTTACATCAATTTCTGTTTTAAAATCATTTAATTTATGGATAAACATTAAAAATGTAAGGGTATAGGGTTTTTATATTGACACCATCGCATTAAAGGTTGTACTATAGGTATGATAAATAAAAAACTTTAAACTTTTACAATGTATATTTTAGTTAGTTTGTATAAATTTAAAGTGTAGCGATGTAGTTTTTGACACTACCTAAGTGTGTTGATTATTTAAAATTTTTATAAATAGAGGTGGAGAAATGGGAACTTATGTTTTATCCCTTGACCAAGGTACAACTAGCTCAAGAGCGATAGTTTTCGACAAAAAAGGTAATGTTGTTGGAAAGGCGCAAAATGAGTTTACCCAAATTTATCCTGAGGCTGGTTGGGTTGAACACGACCCTATGGAAATTCTTTATAGCCAGTTTCAATCAATAACAGGAGTTTTAGCTTCGCAGGTTGTAAATCCTAAAGATATCGCGTGTATTGGTATCACAAATCAACGTGAAACCACTATTGTTTGGAATAAGGATACTGGAAAACCTATTTACAATGCTATTGTTTGGCAGTGTCGAAGGACTGCAAGTATGTGTGAAAGGCTAAAAGATGAAGGGCTTGGCGAATATATTCGTAGCAAAACCGGTCTTGTTGTTGATGCCTATTTTTCTGCAACAAAAATCAAATGGATTCTTGACAATGTCCCTGGGGCAATGAGTTTAGCAGAACAAGGCAAATTACTATTTGGTACTGTTGAAACATGGCTTATCTGGAATCTTACAGGTGGTGCGTCTAACCCTGAAACCGCAGTTCATGTTTCTGATTATTCTAACGCATCTCGTACAATGCTTTTTGATGTTGACAATCTTTGTTGGGATAAAATGCTTTGCGAAAAAATCGGAATTCCTATGAATATGCTTCCTGAAGTTGTTCCATCAAGCAAGGTTTATGGAAAAGTTTCTCCAAACATTATAGGGCTTGAAGCTCTTGAGGGAGTGCCAATCAGTGGTGCTATTGGTGACCAAACTGCTGCTTTATTTGGTCAAGCTTGCTTTAAAGCTGGAATGGCTAAAAACACATATGGTACTGGCTGTTTCTTGCTTATGAATACCGGTGATAAAAGAGTTAAGTCAAAAAACAACTTGCTCTCTGGTATTGCTTGGGGTATTGGTGATAAGGTTGAATACGCAATCGAAGGTAGTGCTTTTAACGCTGGTAGTGTTATTAAGTGGCTTCGTGACGAATTACATATAATTGACAGTGCCGCTCGCTGTGACGAGCTTGCAAAAAGTGTTCCTGATGCCAACGGTATTTATATGGTGCCTGCCTTTACAGGTCTTGGCGCACCTTACTGGGATATGTACGCCAGAGGTTGCATTGTTGGACTAACTAGGGGTGTTAACAACGCACACATTTGCCGTGCTGTGCTTGAGAGCATTTCGTTCCAAGTTGTTGACCTTTTAAATGCAATGAGAGAAGACTCTGGTATTGAGATTTTTGATGTGCGTGTTGACGGCGGTGCAAGCGTAAGTGATATTTTGCTCCAAATTCAATGTGATATGTTAGATGTTGAAGTTAACCGTCCAAAAATTGTTGAAACAACGGCTCTGGGTGCTGCTTATCTTGCAGGTCTTGCAGTTGGCGTATGGAAAGACCAAGAGGAAATTGCAAACAATCGTGAGGTTGACAAAATCTTTACTCCAAACATCGACCCTGTAAAAAGGGATAATCTATATGCTGGTTGGAAAAAGGCTGTTACAAGAGCAATGAACTGGGAAGATCAAGAATAAGTCGGCCCGTTTATTATATTTCAAAATACTTTTTAGGAGGAATTTGTATTATGGCAAACAATGTTGTAGATTTTGAAACACTAGTAGCATTTATGACTGACGCTTTTGTTGGTGTTGGTGTTCCACGCGAGGACGCAGCTATTTGTGCTGATGTTCTTGTTGAATCTGATAAGAGAGGCATTGAGTCTCACGGTGTTAACCGCTTTAAACCAATCTACATTGATAGAATTAATGCCGGTATCCAAAATCCAGTAACAAACTTTGAAATCATCAAAGAAACTGCAACAACAGCTGTTGTTGATGGCCACGACGGTATGGGTCAGGTTATTGGTTACAAGGCAATGGAAATGGCAATTAACAAAGCAAAAGAATATGGTATGGGTATGGTTGCTGTTAGAAATTCTTGTCACTATGGTATTGCTGGATACTATGTCTCACAAGCTGCAAAAGAGGGATGTATCGGTATTACAGGTACTAATGCTCGTCCATCAGTTGCTCCTACTTTTGGTGTTGATGGAATGTTCGGTACTAACCCACTAACACTTGGTGTTCCAACCGATGAGGATTTTGACTTTGTACTTGACTGTGCAACTTCAATTACACAAAACGGTCGTATTGAATACTTTGAAAGAATTAACAAAGATGTACCTGCTGGTACAATCATCGGTGATGACGGCGCTCCTGTTGAAGGTTCTGCAAGCGACGCTCTTAAACGTATTCGTCAAGGCACAGCAGCTCTTGCAACTCTTGGTGGAATTGGTGAAGACCTTGGTGGTTACAAGGGATATGGCTATGCAATGTTTGTTGAGCTTCTCTCAGCAATCCTTCAAGATGGTATCTACGGTAAAGACCTCGACGGTAAAGATAAAGACGGCAACCTTGCACCTTATCATCTTGGCCATTTCTTCATTGCTATTGATACAAACCACTTCCTCGGTGAAGAGCTTGCAAGAAAAAAAGCAGGAGATATCGTGCGTGAAGTTCGTAACTCAACTGTAGCTCCAGGTGAAGATAGAATCTACACAGCTGGTGAAAAAGAGTGGGATGTATGGCTTTCAAGAAAAGATTCAGGCGTTCCAATCAATGCTGCAGTACAACAAGAGTTTAACAAAGTTAGAGATGAGTTAAAGCTTGACTATAAATTCCCATGGGAAGACTAATATAAAAGGAGTTTTTACTAATGGATTATGCAACCGAATCACTAAAAAAGCACTACGAATGGCAAGGAAAAATTGAAGTTGTAGCTCGCGCTAAGGTTGATAACAAAGAGGCTTTGTCTCTTGCTTACACACCTGGCGTTGCACAGCCATGCCTAGAAATTCAAAAAGATATAAACAAATCATTTGAGCTTACACGCCGTTGGAACACTGTTGCTATTGTAACAGATGGTACAGCTGTTCTAGGACTTGGCGATATCGGTCCTGAAGCTGGTATGCCAGTTATGGAAGGTAAGTGTGTTCTTTTCAAAGAGTTTGGCGATGTTGACGCTATCCCTCTTTGCATTCGTTCAAAAGATGTTGATGATATTGTAAAGACTGTTCAACTTCTTGCTGGAAGCTTCGGCGGAATTAACCTTGAGGATATTTCTGCACCTCGTTGCTTCGAGATTGAAAAAAGACTTAAAGAGACTTGCGATATTCCAATTTTCCACGATGACCAACACGGTACAGCAATCGTAACAGCAGCTGCTGTTATCAACGCTGTTAAACTTGCTAAGAAAAACATTGAAGACTGCACAGTTGCATTTAGCGGTGCTGGTGCTGCTGGTGTTGCTATTGCAAAACTTCTTCTTGCTCTTGGTGCAAAAGATGTTATTCTTTGTGGTTCTAGAGGAATCATCTGCGAAGGTGACCCAACTCTTGATGACGCTAAGAAAGAGCTTGCTGCTTTCTCTAACCGTTCTTTCAAAAAGGGTACTCTTGCTGATGCAATGGAAGGCGCTGACATTTTTGTTGGTGTTTCTGTTCCAGGAATCGTAACAGAAGAAATGGTTAAATCAATGGCTCCTAATGCTATTGTTCTTCCAATGTCTAACCCTGTTCCTGAAATTATGCCTGACCTTGCTCTTAACGCAGGTGCATTGGTTGTTGGAACTGGTAGAAGTGACTTCCCTAACCAAATCAACAACGTTTTGGCTTTCCCAGGACTTTTCAGAGGTGCTCTTGATGTTCGCGCAAGCGATATCAACGAAGAGATGAAACTTGCTGCTGCACAAGCAATTGCAAGCCTTGTTTCTGCTGACGAGCTTTCTCCTGAATACATTATTCCAAAAGCATTTGACGAAAGAGTTGGACCAACAGTTGCTAAAGCTGTTGCACAAGCTGCTAAGGATAGTGGAGTTGCACGCATCTAGTTTTATAAGAACTATTAATTAATTTTTCTTATATTTAATACTCGCTTTAGAAAAAACCACTTTACTGTGGTTTTTTCTTTTTTATTATCTAAACAACCGCAGTTATCGGCAAGCTTGTTAAAATATTTTTCACATAACAAAACTGACTTTATCTGTTATTTTTTATATTAAGAGTCTTTATTTTAAAAAGATAAAAAAACTAAAATAAAAGCTTGAAAATTTTTATTCTATGCAAGTGTCAATATAATCAAATAAAACTTTTTAAAAACGCTAAAAACGATTTTTGTAAAAATTATTAAAACTTAATAAATATATGATTTTGAAATATAAAAATTACTGTGTATACAAAAAACAATAAAAGCTCAAGAAAAAGGATACATAATTTTGCCAATTCGCCAGCGAGCAATATTTTTCACCCCCTACCGCGCCCCGATCTCACAACAACACCGACCACACGCCAACCTTACAGCACCATCCTGCAATTATCGACTACACTCCTAACTCTATATATGCGTATGCGAATATAGAAACTGCACAAGATAGAGTAAGAATTTAAAAACCGATAGTGAAACTGGCAAAGGAATAAAAGGTGCAACTCTTAGTATTTTCACAAAAAATAATGTATGGGTATAAGACATAACAACTGCTATGCAACAAGTTGTTTGCTTAATATCACTGAATATTATGTAAAGAAGAAAAACGCACCAAACCTCAACCACACAACGCCGACCGCACGCCAACCTTACCGCACCACCCTGCAATTATCGATTACACCCCTAACTCTATATATGCCTATACGAATATAAAAACTGCACAAGATAGAGTAAAAAATTTAAAGCCGATAGTAAAACTGGCAAAGGAATAAAAGGTGCAACTCTTAGTTTTTTCACAAAAAAATGTATGGGTACAAGACATAACAACTGATAGCACAGGCTATGCAACAAGTAGTTTGCTTAATATCACTGAATATTATGTAAAGAAGAAAAACGCACCATCCGACCACGCACCAAACCCCGATCTCACAACAACCCTACCGCACCCCGATCTCACGCCAACCTTACAGCACCCACACACAACCCCGACCGCACGCCAACCCAACCTCACAACAAATCAACCGCACAACCCAGTCTCCAACAAACAAAAAAGGCACTGATTTTTCAGCACCTTTTATTTTATATTAAATTATTTTTCTAGACCTATTCTAGTAATTGCGGAAAACTTGCACTTATCAAAACACATTCCACATTCCACGCACGCTTCTTCATCAATCTTATGTATTTCTTTTAACTTGCCTGAAATGGCACCCACAGGGCACACCTTAGCACAAACAGTGCAGCCCTTACAGTTTTCATCAATAATAGTATATGGTGCGTATTCAAGCTCTACAGCTCTTGATGAGCCATTTTCTTCATAAGAAAACATTGTTATTGCCTCTACCGGACAAGCTTTTGCACAAATCGAACAACCTATGCACCCGTCATCATCTGCAAGCCTAGGATAAATAGACATACACATATTTCTGCGTCTTTTTACATCCATCTTAATAACACTTACAGGGCATTTATTTGCACACGCTCCACAACAGGAGCAGATTTCAAGGTCTATTGACGGTCTTTTTTTAGACATAATAACTCCTCCTATTGTGTTGATTTTATTGCTAAATTAAAACTACTGTGTGTTTTTGCAAACTGCTCAATTGGGCCCTCGAGAAGTCTGTAAAGGTCTAGCTCGTCAATGGTTTCCCTTTTTGGAATTCCCGTTTCCCTGTCCCAACCGTAGACTTCCCAAGTTTGTTTCATCATTTCATCAATTTTTACTGTTTTATTTTTGAGCTTGCCAACCTTGAGTGGAGGCTCACCAACCATTCTGCCGTGCGGTCTGGACTCCCAAGGGTCACGCCCGTGCTTTATATTAAACATCTGACGCATAGTCCAAATCCTTTTTCCAACAAACATATATTCATCTGGTGTTTTATCCCAACCAGTCGCTAAGTTAAGCCATTCAAAAACGGGATAAGTTCCAACTCCTAAAATCATTGCAAAATAACAACCACCTATGCCATCTACAAGCCGTCTATAATAGGCTGACGCTGCTGCTTTTTGCGACTCTTTTTCTGACGCTTTGTTATGGTCCTTAGAGCTACCAATAATGTTTTGGCTAGGTGCCCACGACACCTTTTTCCAAAGTTGCATACAGCCGTAGTAAAGATACCCGCCAGTTGTATGCTTTGAGGGCGTTGGGTCTGTAGCATAAAGAATTGCTAAATGCTCATCAAAACGAGAATCGTGCATTGCAGGCTCCATACCACCACCATGGACAGCGTATTTTGATGTTTGCGCTCCAAGCCTTTGGCACGCTTTTTTTACACCGTCTGCAAAAACATCGCCAATGCCTCGTCTTTCAACCAGCATTTTTGTAAACTCCATTATAGACCTTGCGTTACCCCAAGTCATTTCAAGCCCGTCAAAATCTTCTTTTGTTAAAAGTCCGTTTTCATAGCACTCAATAGCCATTGCAACGCAGTGACCGGCAGAAATAGTATCCATTCCCGCACGGTTTAAATATTCATTTGCCCACAGCATCATATCTGCATCATCGCAACAAAGAATTCCGGTGTAAATCCACTGGGTTTCGTACTCTGGCTTATGAGATACGCTATAGTTTCCATCCTTACTATATTTTGTATCAGAAATATCACTCTCTCCACCACAGCCATAAACACAAGAGTGGCAAAAATAACGATTTTTTTGATACGATAGCATTTTTGAGGCGTCTACGCGATTCATTTTTAATGTGCCAAAATCTTTTGTTGAGCCACCCCAGTTTTTTATTGGAGCCTCTCCTTGAACAGCGGCAAATGTACTTGCTCCCGCCGTTCCCCATGTTCCCATTATTACACCAGTTGCAATTCCATCAATTCCCATTTCCATTTCTGGCAAAAACCGTGCAACATGAAGAATTCCCGCTGGAACAATAGGTGGAAGTGAAACAAGCTTTAGACGCTTTGCACAAATTTTTGATAACTCTTTCATTCCCTTTGGGTCCTTACAAGTTACAGGCTTTGTACCTGCAAGCACAATCCCCTTGAGATTTTTAGACCCCATTACACCGCCAACACCTTGCCGAGCTGCAATACGGCCACGGTCATTACAAATGCCAGCCATCCAGCTACACTTTTCTCCAGCCATTCCAATTGTGCAAGCTACAGGTTCTTTTTTACCCGTCCAACATTCTTTTATAAGTGTCTCTTCTGCTTGTGTTGCGTCAAGTCCCCAAATATGCTTTGCATCTCTAATTTGAGGGCCTTTATTGTCTATAAAAACATAAACCGGTTTTTCTGCTCTGCCTGAAAAGAAAATTGCATCATACCCGCAGGCTTTAATTCCTGGGGCAAAAGTTCCACCACAGTTTGCCTCACCTATTCCACCTGTTGATGGAGATTTTGTAACAGCCACCCATCTGCCAGTCATACAGCTGCCTGTGTCTGTTAGCATACCGCTAGTAATTCCCAAAACATTTTCAGGTCCAAGTGGGTCGGCTCCCGCCGGAATATTTCTGTAACACCACCAAACACCTAAGCCTACACCAGACAATATCATTTCATAAACTTCATCCTCAATAGAAACAACCTCACTCTCTCCAGTAGTAAGGTCAATTGTAAGGATTTTTCCGGTATAACCCTTCACTGCCATTTCCTCCTTTGTCTTTTGATAATCCACCAAATATCATTAACCACCTGCAATAGGTGTGAAAATGCTGATTATATCTCCCTCTTTTAGCTCTGTTTTAAGTGGTGCTTTTTCATAATTAAGAAGGCAAGGAAAAATCTTTCGCCAAATGAACGGTAATTTTATTATTTTGAGTGCTTGACCAAAGGTTGTGCCCTGCGGAACATTTAAATAACCTTGCTCATCAACTCTTGAAAAATCACACATTGGAGGAGCATAAATTTCAATTTTCATTATTTTCGCTCCTTTTTATTTTAAAAATCAAACTCTTTAAATTATACATCTGTATAATTATTATATATTATAGGTTCTTTCTTTACAACAAATTTTATACTTTTTGTTAAATCTAAACTCTATTTTTACATTTTTTTAAACAATTTGTACTACTTATCTTTATTTATAATTAGAATTTTAGCTGTACAAAAATGAGCATTTGTTCACCTTTTTATGTGTTTTATAAAAATTGTGTGCTTTTTTGTATAAAGATTTACCCATCTTTTAGCATTTCTTTTGTTTACTTTTATGCAAATGCTTGATATAATGTATCCTGTTAGTTTATTTAGTGTAATATAATTTTTTATAAAATATAAAACAGGGGGATACGAAAATGAACTCTGACAGGTTTTCAAGACAAATTATGCTCGAGCAAATTGGTGCAGATGGTCAGGAAAAATTATCCGAGGCAAGCGTTTTAGTTATTGGAGCTGGTGGGCTTGGCACTCCTCTCCTTTATAGCCTTGCTTCTGCAGGTGTTGGCACTATTGGAATTGCAGATAACGACATTGTAAGCACAAGCAATCTTAATAGGCAGTATATACATTTTGAGGAGGATATTGGCACTCTTAAAATTATGTCTGCTATGAAAAAGCTTAAAGAATTTAATAGTGCAACCAACATAATTCCTCACGCTACCGCAATTAACAAGGACAATGCCTATGAAATAATTAGCCAATACGATGTTGTTGCATTGGCTGTTGACAATGCGCAGGCAAGAATGATTGTCAATGAAGCTTGTGTAGAGCTTGGCAGACCTTTTGCAGACGGTGGGATTAACGGGTTTGTTGGCACTTCTGTTTTTATTCAGCCAAATGTTACACCGTGCCTTGCCTGCCTTTATGGTACTGCTTTGCCACCAGAGGAGAGGTTTGGTGCTGTGTCATCAATTGTTGGTACTATTGCAAGCCTTGAGGCAACTTCAATTATTCAATACATTCTTGGCATTGACGTTCCTTTGTCTGGTAGCTTGTTGTATTATGACGGACTAAAAGCTGGGTTTGAAAAAATTGATTTAAAGTTTAATCCTGAATGCCCTGTCTGTGGCGGAAAAAAACTATAAAAAGAACTCCCATTTGCATTTCATTTTTGCAAGTGGGATTGTTTTTATAAACAACAAAAAGTCTGACTCTGAAATTAATCAGTATCAGACTTTTTTATTTTATCTTTTATTTTAAAAATCCTTGAACAATAATTTCCTCTGCTTCTTCTTCATTCATACCAAATGTTTGAAGCTTCATAAGCTGGTCATTATTAATCTTTCCAATTGCAGCCTCGTGAACAATTTGTGCGTCTGTATGATTTGCAACAATAGCCGGAATTGAGCTGATTTTTGCATCGTCCATAATAATAGAGTCGCACTGAACATGAGCCTTGCACTTGTTATTTCCAATAGCTTTTGGATAAAAAACCTGCTCAGACTTGCCCTTACCAACAGTTCTTGAAATAATTTGCGCTGTGCTATTTTCACCATCCAAATCAATTTCCATGTTTGAATGAGCTATTTGCTCACCGTGAGTCATTAGCTTTTCAATCATAACAAGCTTTCCGCCCGCTCCAACCTTTGCTTTAGTATCACGAATTGTGGAGTCAACGCCCTTTATTTGAACCATTTCCATTTCGCAATATGAGCCTTCGCCTACATCAACTATTGTGGCTGGGTTTAGTATGTTTTTGCCGTTTCCATCTCCACTAGCATAGTGCTTTTCAACATATCTAAGCTTTGCATTTTTTCCAATATGAAAAGAATGTATGCCATCGTGCTGACTTTTTTCATCACCACAGTTATGTATTCCACAGCCTGCAACGATTAAAACATCTGCATTATCTCCAATGTAAAAATCGTTATAAACAACATCTGTAACACCTGTTTGCGTGATAATAACAGGGATATGAACTGTTTCCCCTTTTGTGTTGGGTTTGATTGTTATATCAATACCTGGGTTGTCCGTCTTAGGCTCGATTATTATGTTTTCTGTAGAATGTCTAACCATTCCCTCACCGTTACGGCGAATATTATAAGCACCTTTTGGTGTATCCTTTAAGTCGGCAATTTCTGCCAAAATTCCTTTATCAACATTTTGAAGCGAAGCTCCAAACTCAAATTTATTTTGCATTATTTAGTCACAACCTCTCTGCGCAAAGTGCAATTTTCATTAAACTCGCCCAAAAGCCTTGGTAAAAGCTCGTCCTTTGGACCTTGGTCACGAATTTTTCCATCTGCAATAACTATAAGCTCGTCTGCAAGATCCATAATTCTCTCCTGATGAGAGATTATAATTACATTGTCGTGCCTGTTTTTTCCAATTGACCTAAAGCTGTCAACAAGCATTGTAAAGCTCCAAAGGTCTATTCCTGCCTCAGGCTCATCATAAATTGCAACTCTAAGATTTCTTGCCATAAGTGTTGCAATCTCTATCCTTTTGACCTCACCACCAGAAAGTGATGTATCTACCTCTCTGTTAAGATAATCCTTTGAGCAAAGCCCTACATTTGTAAGGTATGCACAGCATTTATCCTCTGGCAATTCACTACCGTGTGCAAGACTTAAAAGACTGCGTACAGTAAGCCCCTTAAAGCGTGGAGGGTGCTGAAAAGCATAGCCTATTCCAAGCTTTGCACGCTCGGTAATATCAAGGTTTGTAATATCCTTGCCATCAAAAACTATTTGACCGCTTGTTGGCTTTTCAATCCCCATAATAAGCTTTGCAAGAGTTGACTTACCGCCTCCATTTGGACCAGTAACAACAACGAATTTACCGTCGCCTATTGTAAGATTTAAGTCATCTATTATTTTAAATTCACCAGTTCCAGACTCGTCCGGAACTTTAAAAGATACATTTCTAAGCTCTAACATAGTTTACTCCTTTACAAATTCAATAATACTATCCATAACAGGTTGCAACAACGATTCGTCTGCAAGCTCTATCGAACCATTATCAACAAGCTGTGCTGTTTTACTATCTATTGGTAGCTTTGCAAGCACCTTTGTACCCAGTTGCTCTGCCACCTCATCTGCTTTGCTGTGCCCAAACACTTCAATCTTTTTGCCACAGTCAGGGCACTCAACATAGCTCATGTTTTCAACTATTCCGATAATTGGAATGTTCATCATTTTTGCCATATTATAAGCCTTTGAAACAATCATTGTTACCAAATCTTGTGGTGTTGTAACTATAATTATTCCGTTAATTGGTAGTGACTGATAAACAGTTAGCGGAACATCGCCAGTGCCTGGAGGCATATCAACAAACATATAGTCAACATCGCCCCACGCAACATCTTTCCAAAACTGCTGAATAACACCACTAATTACAGGCCCTCGCCAAACTACAGGCGCAGTTTCTTCATCTAGCAAAAGGTTGATAGACATAAGGTTTATGCCCATTTTACTTTGCTCTGGAATTATTCCAAGGTCCGTTCCAACCGCTTTTTTATTCACTCCAAAAGCTTTTGGAATAGATGGCCCTGTTATATCAGCATCAAGAATTGCAACATTGTTGCCCCTTGTTTTTGCTGTAACTGCAAGCAAAGAGGTTACGAGCGACTTTCCTACTCCACCTTTTCCGCTTACAACTCCAATGACTTTTTTAACATTACTGTGGTCATTTTGTGGCAAAATCATATCTGCCTTTTCACATTTTGATGAGCACGAACCACAATCATAATTGCATCCACTTGTATTTTCGCTCATTTAAAACATCTCCTAAAAATGAAATATAGTTTATTTTTTGGCTCTGAGTTCTTTAAAAAAATCTGTCAAAATCCTAGAACATTCTTCCTTTAGCACTCCGCTTACAATTTGTGGGCGATGATTATAAGGCAAATCAAAAAGATTTATTACCGAGCCTGTAGACCCTGCCTTTTTATCATCAGCACCAAAGACAAGCCTTTTTATCCTTGAATTTATTATTGCTCCAGCACACATAGGACAAGGTTCAAGAGTAACATATAAATCACATTCAAAAAGTCTCCAGCCACCCAAAGTTTTGCAAGCATCATATATTGCCTCAATTTCTGCGTGTGCGAGTGCATTTTTAGCACATTCTCTTCGGTTTCTACCCTTGCCGACTATTATTCCGTCCCTAACTACCACTGCACCAACAGGAACTTCACCCTCGTTCCCTGCCTTTTGTGCAAGCTCTATAGCACAAGACATAAAAAATTCGTCAGACATAATCAACCTCCAAGCGAAACATACTCACGCATACTATATATTAACATTCCCAAAGAAACGAGAATTGCAGGGTTTAACATATAAATTTTTAAAGCACTCTTAAAATAATCTTTTTTAGCCCCTCTTGTAATTCCACCTCTACTGTCGGTATACGGATATTTTTTTCGCCTTGACAAAAACATTGCTGTGGCAAGACCACCAATAGTTAAAATAACTGCACTAGAGAGTGAAAAAACTTTAAAATAAACTTCATAATCAAGCTTTGAAGCGATAGTTGACATTACAATTGAAAAAGAATTGTTAAAAAAATGTATTGCAACTCCAGTCCAAAGCGTGTCTGTAATAATTACAAGATACCCCATAGCACAACCAAGTATAAATGCGAATGGTGCTTGTATCATATTTCCGTGCATTACTGCAAAAATAAGTGAACTAATCAAAATTGCAAATTTGTCACCATACTTTCGCAAGGGCTGCATTACAACTCCACGCAATGCAAATTCTTCAACAAGAGCGGGAACCAATGCCCCTCTTATAATATACATCAAAAATAGAGCTGTGCCACCAGTAAATCCTTCCATCTCAGGTGATGTGAATTTTACACCTACCTCTTCCATAAAAAACACAAACGCACTTGTGATATAGTTGCTAACCATAAGCGCTAATCCACCCATTGCAACAGCTAGATAAAACAGGTTTTTTGAATTTGGTTTTTTAAACGGTAAAATATCTGTTGAAGGCGAAATACGCTTGCAAAAAAATCCACCTATAGCAAACGGAATTAGTATGCAAAAAACAGAAATCAAACTGTCAATTGCAACCTGTGCAAGCTCGTTTGAAAGATAAACACTTCCGAGCCCTAATTTTATTAAACTGTTTGGAATTATATTTTGAATTCTTATAAAAAAAATCACACAAAGACCGACAACAGTGCTAAGGAGCATCAATTGCCTTTTCTCTGCGCGACTTGGTAGCTCGCCTTTTTCTTTAAAATCCTCAAAGTCAAACCCCAACGGAATCTTTCCATATGGAGAATCGTTAAATTTCTGGTTCATTAAAAACCACCTTATATACCTTATATTATAATAACTTTTTAAAAA
>CAZEKQ010000016.1:0-34919 GCA_964512735.1 uncultured Eubacteriales bacterium
TTTAAAAGCAGGGACAATACACCTTTAAAATTTGTATGCAACATCAAATATGTTCATTTTAAATCTATCTAATTATACACTATTAGCCCCTTTTCGTCAATCAATGAAGCCACGATAAACAGGCAAAACCAACATTTAATTTTCTTTTTTTCTAAATCGAATATCTCCTATCTAAAGGTGTTAGTCCATTTTATGTCTATTCTGTGATTGTATAAGACTGCTTTGACAGCCACAATAATCTTGGCGATAAAAATTATATTTTTTAGAAAGCTCAATAGATTTTTTATAGCCGTCCTTCTTTTTAAAATCTGAGAGCAAGTATTTTATATTGTATTTTTCCTCAAGCTCTTTACCTATAGTATTGAGCTTTTGTGCATTTTTATAAGGACTTACGCTAAGAGTAGTGCAAAAATATTCAAAACTAAATTCAGTAGCTTTTTCAGCAGTTTTTTCAAGCCTTAATCTATAACATTTTGTGCATCTATCGCCGCCCTCAAGCTCACCCTCAAGCCCTTTTGAAACATCTTCAAAGTCTTTATAGTCATAACTTTCTTCAATAAAACCTATCTCACTGCCATCATTGTTTAAAGTTTTTATAAACCTTTGTTGTTCTTCTTTTCTCTTTTCATATTCCAACTGAGGAAACACATTTGGGTTATAATAATAAACTGTTAGTTTAAAATAATTGTTAAGACATTCAATCACATAACTACTGCAAGGCGCACAACAGCTGTGTAGCAAAAGCTTTGGCTTTATGCCACTTTTTTTAATTTCTTCTAGCGTTTTTTCAAATTCTTTTTGATAATTTATCTTGTCCATTGTTCACCTATACATCTCTGAAATTTCGTCTATCTTATTTAGCAAACATAACTTTAATTCTTCTGGTTTTTGCACTTTAATAAACTTGCCATATTGCATAATCCAAGACACAAGTCCCGGACTCATTGCAACCTCGACACTTATTAAAAAATTATTATCATCATAATCCTCAATTATTACTTCGTCACCAAATCGGTCAAAAATATCATCTATAATTGTATTGTCACAAATCAATTCTATCGACTTGTTTTCACCGCTAAACATATTAAATGTACGCTTAGAATACGTCCCGCAATCAAATTCATCCAAAAACTCGCAGACCTCTGAACAAGGGCGAGCATCTTCGTCTAATATTTCAACCTTTTCCATTCTATCAATTCTCATATGCATAAGGTTGTTATAGTTTGGCTTATTACTCACAAGGTAATAAAAATCGTTTTCCCAAACTAATGCATACGGGTTTACAACAAAAGATTTTTCTGTTCTTTTATATATTTCTTCTTTATCCCTTATATGCTTAACATAAACAAAGCTTACCTGCTTTTTGTTATCTATAGCCTCGTTTAGAAAATCTACATTGTAATAAACCTGCTCATTTTTACACTTTGCTCTGTTTTCTACACACACATATTGCCTAAGCTTTTCGGCTTGAAACAAGCTTAACTCTTTACTAATTTTTTCAATTAACTGATTTGTTTTTTTAGGCGTTATAAAATTTGCTGCTTGCACTGCATCTATCAAAAGTCTAATCTCCGCAACCTCAAAGTTTCTGTTTGCCAAGTAATATCCCTTTTTAGGAGTTGTTGTAAAGTTTATGTCCATTCCATACTTGCACAAAACTTCTATATCCCTGTATATCGACTTTCTCTCAGCCGTTATTCCATAACCTTCTTCAAGCTCATCACATAACTCGCCTGCATTTAAAATATTTTCATCATCAGTTTTTGAGAGAAAAATATCCATAAGGTAAAGGATTTTTAATTTTGTCTTTGAAACTTCTGCCATAATACAACACCTCAACTTTATTTATTAAATTATTTTAACACAAAAAGCATTTAAAGTCTGCACTAAATATGGGACACTGCTTTAAAAACCTTAACCGTATATTTAAACAGTTAAGGTTTTAATTTTTATTGTTTTTCTCTTGAGCGACTTGATGAACATTCCAGCAGCTTTTCGTCATCGAGTTGAAGCACAAACTCCCGTGGCTCTTTTCTAAGCCGTATACCTTTAATGTATTCAGAAGTTTTAAATCCGTCGCTGTGGCCATACTCTACTTCGTCAAGCTCTTCTACCGACAAAATTTCGTCAACAACCAGAGATGCTTGCCTTCCGTCTTTTTCTAAAACAACCATCATTTCAGAATAAACAGATTCAAAAAGCATTTTTGTTTCCTCAAGCAGTTCAACAACTTTGCTCATATATTCTGTTTTAACGGTATCAAGCAATTTTTCTAGTTTTTCTTTTGCCTCTGGCGTGTCCTTTTTCTTATAAAATTCAATATCCAAAGCAAGCTCGTGAAGCAATCTGTGTGGCTCTTCAATTTTGTTTAAATGATGCTTAACTGTAAGCTCGTTAGATTCAAACTGATAGAACCATCTTCCAAATGCGCATTGATGTGGGTCTGTTACTAGTGTAAAACGCTCACCGGTTGCAACACTCTCCTCCAGCTTGCTGACCCAGTTAATATGGTCTGTAATTCTTTGGTCTATCATTTTTTTAAACTCTTCAAACTCTTTCTGTATTGAAACAGAATTAAACAATGTCCTCATATTGATTACAGGAACAGCGATACCTCTAAATTTCATAATACCCATTATTTCTTTTGGGGTGCCCGGCATAGAGGTGACATCTTGCATATCTATCATAGAAATAACATTTTTGCTATTAACAGCATACAACTGCTTATTAACTCTTACTAAAACCTCTGGATAAACTGCATTTGCATCATCAATCTCATCAATCTCAATCATATTCATCATATCGTTCATATCCATTTGCTCACCTCATATATAGTTTTAATGTATTTTTTTATTAAAAAATCATATTTTTGTATCTTTTAACTGTATATGATATATTTTATCTTTTTTTGTACAAAAAATCAAGTTAATTTTTTATACTATTATTTGCAAAATAAATCCTAAAAGTTAAAATGCACTAATATTTATATTTAAAAATCAATATAAAAAACTATTATCTAAAAATTATAAGGGTTTTTTGAGGGTAAATTCAAAAAATGCAAAAATTAAAACAAAAAACAAAAACCCCGTAACTCACAAAATTCATTGTAGCTACGAGGTTTTTAACAGCAATGGTGCGGATAACAGGACTTGAACCTGCATGCTTTCGCACTAGATCCTAAATCTAGCGTGTCTGCCAATTCCACCATATCCGCAAGTGCTTTTAGCATTATAACAGATACAAAATATATTTTCAATATCTTTTCAATAAAAAAATTAAAATATTTTTTATTTTTACCAAACAGAAAAACTTTTATAATAAAATTAATAATAGCATAATATTTTTTTGTATCGCACCACCGTTTATTTTCATATAATATCAGTGACAACGCTTGTCTTAAATTGCTGTGCACACCCCCGTGGATTATTGATATACATATTTTAATTAAACTTTATGTAGCTTAATAATCTAAGGGGGTTGTTTTTTTGAAATACAGGTATGAAAAATTAAACAACGAGCAAGCGAAAAAAGTCCTTTATAATCTTAGGTATTGTGATTTGAGAATTATAAATAATGAAAATCAAATCGTTGTGCCAATGTATTATATTTTTAAAAATAAAAATAATGACCCAACTTTTTATTTAACCGGAAAGCTAGACCAAAACAGCATAAACCTTTTAAATAAAAATCAAAGGGTATCACTCGGATTTATAGAATATGATGATAAAAAGGTTAAAACCGTTATTGCAATGGGTGAAGTTAAAAGCATTTTGTATAAAGACAACAACCAAAGCAATACAAAAATTACAGTGCGTGCCACTGATTTTTCTGGTAGAGGATACAACCGATAGTCTTTAAAAATCACGCACTTAATAATACCCTCTAAAACAAGGGGGTATTACATAAAAAGCCACTCATAGAGCGACTTTTTATCATTAAACATTAAACAATGTTTTTATATTTTTTATGTTTTGAGAGAGCAAATCATCTATTGCAATCTCCCTTAATGTTGCAACTTTTTCTGCGGTGTAATATATATAATCCGATGTGCAACGCTTGCCACGCAAAGGAACAGGTGACATATACGGCGCATCTGTTTCTAAGAGTAGTCTATCAATCGGAACAGCTTGTGCAACCTGCACGGGCTTTTTTGCATTTTTAAATGTAACTGCACCGCCGATACCAATATACATACCCAGTTTTACAACCTCTTTTGCCATTTCAACACTGCCTGAAAAACAATGAACAACACCTTTGGGTTTGTATTGTTTTAAAAGCCTTAAAACATCCTCGTGCGACTCCCTATCGTGAACAATAACAGGCAAATCAAGTTCGTTTGCAATTTGTAATTGTTGCTCAAAGACTTTGATTTGAACCTCTCTTGGAGAAAAGTCATAATGATAATCAAGCCCTATTTCACCAACGGCTATAGCCTTTGGCTCTTTTAACAACTCTTTTAACTCTTTGAGTGCGTTATCATCTACACTTATAGCCTCGTGTGGATGAAACCCGCAAGCACAGTATATTTCATCGTATTTTTTTGCAAGTTCAAGTGAAAAAATAGAAGTCTTAATATCAACACCACAATTTATAATTCCACAAACTTTATCATTTAACAAACCGTCCAAAACATCTTCACGGTCATTGTTAAACGCTTCGTCATCATAATGTGCGTGGGAGTCAAAAATCTTTTGTGTCATCGTACCTTTGCACCAACCTCTAAATTGTCAACAAAAACAACTCTAACGTCATCGTTTGAGCAGTCTGCTGCCAAAATCATACCACAACTCTCAACACCGCAAAGCTTTGCGGGTTTTAAGTTTGCAACAACAATAACCTTGCGACCTATCAAATCCTCTGGTTTGTACCACTGTGCAATACCCGACGCTACTGTTCGTGGTGTGCCACTGCCATCATCAAGAGTGAGTTTTAACAGCTTTTTGGCTCTTTTAATTGGTTCGCAATTTGTAACGCTCGCAACCCTTAAATCAACCTTTGCAAAGTCCTCTATGCCTATTTGAGCAATTCCCTGAGCCTCTTCTTTTTCGCAAACATCTTCCTGTGGCTTTATAGTTGATTCGATTTCTGCAAGCATTTTTTCACTATCAATTCGATTAAACAAAGGCTTGCCTACGCCTACTTTTTCGCCACTTTTTAAAGCGCCAAAAGTGCTAAGGCTGTCATAACTTGTTATGTCCGTATTTATCTGCTCAAATATGCTTTGGGCAGTGTCAGGCATAAACGGTGAAAGTAAAACTGCTATAAAACGAATGCTCTCAAGCAAATTATAAAGCACCGTTCCGAGCCTTGCTTTGTTACTATCATCCTTTGCAAGAATCCACGGAGTAGTTTCGTCAATATATTTATTGCTACGCTTTGCAAGATTTAAAATTGCATCTAATGCGTCACTTATCCTATATTCTAAAAGAAGTTTTTCAACCTTTTCAACTGTTTCAACAGCAAGTGTGCTAAGCTCGTCATCAAAATCGCCTTTTTCAACAGGTGGCAAAATTTCTCCATCAAAATACTTGTGAGTCATTGCAATTGTTCTGTTAACTAGATTTCCAATTGTATTTGCAAGGTCTGAATTATATCTTTCTATTATTGTTTCATAAGTTATTGAGCCGTCCGAAGTATAAGGCATTTCTGATAGGAGATAATATCTAACTGCGTCAACACCAAAAAGTTTTACAAGGTCATCTGCATAAATAACATTTCCGCGTGATTTTGACATTTTGTCATCACCAAACAAAAGCCAAGGGTGACCAAAAACTTGTTTTGGCAGTGGCTCTCCAAGTGCCATTAGCATAATAGGCCAGTAAATTGTGTGAAACCTTACAATGTCCTTACCTACAATATGAACATCAGCAGGCCAATACTTGTTATAAAGTTCGCCCGAGCCGTCGGGACTGTATCCCAGCGCTGTAATATAGTTTGACAACGCATCAATCCAAACATAAATTACATGACCATCGTCAAAACTTACTGGTATTCCCCATTTAAAAGATGTTCTAGAAACACATAAATCCTGAAGCCCAGGCTTTATAAAATTGTTTATCATTTCTTTTTTACGGCTCTCAGGATAGATATAATTGGGATTATCCTCAATAAATTTTTCAAGCTGTTTTTGATACTTTGAAAGGCGCAAAAAATATGCCTCTTCTTTGGTAGGACAAACCTGCCTGCCACAGTCGGGACACTTGCCATCTACAAGCTGTGAGTTTGTCCAAAACGACTCACAAGGTGTGCAATAAAGCCCCTCATACTCGCTTTTATAAATATCATCTTGCTCATAGAGCTTTTTAAAAATCTTTTGAACAGCCTCTTCATGATATTTATCAGTTGTTCTAATAAACTTGTCATAAGTCGTATTTAAAAGGTCGCAGATATCTTTTATCTCGCTATAAACCTTGTCAACATACTCTTTTGGAGAAACACCGGCAACTTTTGCACACTCCTCAATTTTTTGCCCGTGCTCATCCGTTCCAGTTAAAAAGAAAACATCATAACCTTGCATTCGCTTGTACCTTGCAAGTGCATCAGTCATAACAATTTCATAAGTATTCCCTATGTGTGGCTTACGGGATGTGTAAGCAATGGCAGTAGTAATGTAATATTTGCCTTTATTCACGCCGACTCCTCCTAAAATTCATACAATAAAATGTGTTAAAAAGTATTATATACCATACCCTATACCGTTTTCAAGAATTATTCTTCCTGTTTTGACTGCAAAACAACTTTATACGCTAGTTCCTCTAACTGTTCCATTTTTTCAAGCTTTCCAATTTCCTGTCTAAAGCTTGCAGCGCCACGCATACCTTTTATATACCACGCTGCGTGTTTTCTTGCCTCGCGCATTCCAATGTAATCGCCTTTGTACTCACAAATCTTTTTGATATGCTTTAGCATAACCATCATTCGCTCCGAAACAGGTGGCTCAGGAATTACAATTTCGTGATTTATATAAGCACTGATTTGAGAAAAAACCCAAGGTCTTCCAAGCGCTCCCCTACCAACCATAACAAGGTCGCAGTTAGTTTGCTCTATCATTTTTGCTGCACTTTTACCGTCTGTAATATCACCATTTGCAATAACCGGAATGGACACCGCCTCTTTGACTTGCCTGATTATATCAATGTTTACAGGTGGTGAATACATTTGCACTTTAGTACGACCATGAACAGTAATTGCACTTACTCCTACACTTTCCATTCGTTTTGCCATTTCGGTGGCAACAATATTATCAAAATCCCAACCCGTACGAATTTTTACAGTAACAGGAACATCAACATTGTCTACAACTGCTTTTGCAATATCCTGTGCAAGCTTTGGATTTTTTAGCAAAGCAGAGCCACCACCGTTTCCAGATATTTTAGGTGCTGGACATCCCATATTTATATCAATTATATCAGGAGTAAAGTTCATAGCCTTTACAGCTGCATTCGCCACTGTTTGTGGGTCATCCCCAAAAAGCTGAATTCCCGCAGGGCGTTCAATGTCATAAACGGTTAAAAGCTCGGTGCTTTTATTGTCAGATAATGTAATCCCCTTAGAGCTTGCCATTTCTCCAACAACATACGACGCACCATAACCTACACAAACCTCTCTAAAGGCTCTGTCTGCAACTCCCGCCATCGGTGCAAGGGCAGAAAGACCATCTATTTTAACATTACCAATGTTCAAAAATTTACACTCCTAGTTATCATTTTTTATATTTTAAGATAGTTTTCAGTATATTTTATCACAAACCTTGTAATTTGCAATATTTTATATTTGGTGATATAATATTTCGCATAAAATCGCTAAGTTTTGGGTTTAATTTCCTTGAAAGGATAAATGTATGAAACTGCTAGTAATTGACGGAAACAGCATATTAAATAGGGCTTTTTATGGTATAAAATTGCTCACAACAAAAGACGGTAGATTTACCAATGGTATTTATGGTTTTATGAATATTTTGCTAAAACTTCAAGAGGAATATTCTCCAGACGCCACAGCCATTGCTTTTGACCTTAAAGCACCTACTTTTAGGCACGAGCTTTATGATGAGTACAAGGCTCAAAGGAAAGGTATGCCACCCGAGCTTGCACAACAAATGCCAATACTCAAAGAGTTGCTAACAGCTCTTGGATACACAATCGTTGAAAAAGAAGGATATGAGGCAGATGACATTTTGGGCACTCTGTCAGCCTCTTGCAAGGGTGAGGACTTTTGCTATATCGCAACTGGTGATAGGGATAGTTTGCAACTTGTAAATGATAATACTAATGTTTTGCTTGCCTCTACAAAAGCAGGTAAGCCACAAACCATACAGTATGACACCGAAAAAATCAAAGAAGAATACGGGGTAACTCCAAAGCAGTTAATCGAGATTAAAGCTTTAATGGGAGATAGTTCAGACAATATTCCTGGCGTTGCAGGCGTGGGGCAAAAAACTGCATCTGACCTTATTCAAAGATTTTCTGATATAGATAATATTTATAACAATATTGATACCCTTGATATAAAAGCAGGAGTTAAAAACAAGCTTACTCAAGATAAAGACAAGGCTTATTTAAGCCATGAGCTTGGCACAATTTTTTTAGAAGTTCCGATAGACACAGACTTGCAAAGCTATGTTAAAGCTAATGCCGATGATGAAAAAGCACTAGAGATTTTAGCATCTCTTGAAATGTTCTCAACAATCGAACGGCTAGGTCTTAACACTAATACTAATTTTGAAAACTTTGAAAACGCAAAAAAAATGTCGCTTGAAAAAACGAGCGACTACAACAAACTTTATGATATCATAAAACAAAATTCAAAGGCATATTTTATTACAGAGTACGAAAATTCTCAAATAAAAGATATGTTTTTTTGTACAGATGAAAAAATAATAAATATAAGCAATGCAGATTTAGAATTTTTACCGTTTGTTTCAAAATTTTTAAGTGATGAATCTGTAGAAAAATATACAGCAGACAGCAAAGAGCTTTTTAGATTTTGCATAGATAATGATATTGATGTTAAAAATATAAAAATGGACACTTCTCTTGCTGGGTATGTTTTAAATCCATCTGCAAACAGCTATGACATTACTCGCCTTGCACAAGAGTATAATATCCCTTTGGTAAATATTGACACCGAAGATGAAGTAGCTCAGCAAGCTTCAGTGTTTATCCCTCTTTGCGATAAGTTAGATTTTGAAATCGAGCAAAACAACCAACAATCTCTCCTTGATGATATTGAGATACCTCTAGCCTTAGTTCTTGCTTCGATGGAGAAAACAGGTTTTGAAGTTGATGAAAAAGGTATCGAAGATTTTGGAATGGATTTGGCAAAAAAAATAGAAGAGATAGAAAAACGGATATACAGTGAGGTTGGATATGAATTTAACCTAAACTCACCAAAACAGCTTGGTGTCGCTCTGTTTGAAGACCTTGGACTACCTGTTCAAAAAAAGACAAAAACTGGCTACTCAACAAGTGCCGATGTCCTAGAGAGCCTTGCACATATGCACCCTGTTGTTGAAGATGTTTTACAGTATAGAACACTTGCAAAGCTTAAATCAACTTATTGTGATGGGCTGTTAAAAGTAATCGCACCAGATGGGCGAATTCACTCAACCCTTAACCAAACAGAAACAAGGACAGGCAGAATTTCATCAACTGAACCTAACTTGCAAAACATTCCGGTGCGTTCAGAACTTGGCAGAGAATTACGCAAGTTTTTTAGAGCCAAAGAAGGTTATGTTTTAATTGATGCAGACTATTCACAAATTGAGCTTAGAGTGCTTGCAGATATTTCAAACGACCCAGTTATGATTAACGCTTTTTTAGAAGATGATGACATACACACAATAACAGCCTCGCAAGTTTTTAATATGCCCGTATCTATGGTTACACCAATTATGAGAAGCAGAGCAAAGGCCGTAAATTTTGGAATAGTATATGGCATTGGTGCTTTTTCTCTTGCAAAGGATATTGGGGTAACTCGAAAAGAGGCAGACACCTATATTAAAGGGTATCTAGAACATTACTCAGGCGTTAGAGAATATATGGACAAAGTCGTAAGTGACGCTAAAGATAGTGGATATGTCACTACCCTGTTCAATCGCAGAAGATACTTGCCAGAGCTTGCAGCATCCAATGCTATGTTGCGTGCTTTCGGTGAAAGAGTAGCAAGAAACATGCCAATTCAAGGCTCTGCCGCTGATATTATAAAAATAGCAATGGTAAGAGTTTATGAAAGGCTCAAAAACGAGGGTATGAAATCAAGGCTAATCCTTCAAGTTCATGATGAGTTAATCGTTGAATCTCCAATAAATGAGTGTGAGCGTGCAGCACAAATACTCAAAGAAGAGATGGAAAACGCTTGCAAACTCAAAGTACCACTAACTGTTGATGTTAATTGTGACAAAACTTGGTATGATGCAAAGGGCTAAATATTATGAAAATAACGCAGATGAAAAAACATAATGTTGATGGCGTTTTTGATTTAGAAAGCGAGTGTTTTTCGGTGCCTTGGTCAAAACAAAGCATTGCAAACGAGCTTGAAAATCCAAATGCAAGATTTTTTGTCGCTTGCAAAGATAATTATGTTTTAGGATATATTGGTATGCATTTAATACTTGATGAATGTTATATTACTAACATTGCAGTGAGTAAAAAATATAGAAAAACCGGAGTTGGCTCAAGCCTTTTAAATTATGCAATAAGCTATGCAAAGGCAAATAGTGCAAGCTTTATTACGCTAGAAGTTCGGGAGTCAAACGTTATAGCTATTGAGTTTTATAAAAAATTTGGGTTTAAACCTCAAGGCTTTAGAAAAAACTTTTATGAAAACCCTGTAGAAAACGGATTGATTTTTACCAAATGGTTTGGGGAGGAAGTATTTTGAAACTTCTTGCAATAGAAAGCTCTTGCGACGAAACAGCTGTAGCAGTTGTTGAAGATGGCAGAAATGTGCTGTCATCTGTTATTGCTTCGCAAGTAGAAGAACATAAATTATACGGCGGAGTTGTTCCAGAAATAGCATCAAGACGGCACGCAGAATCAATAGTCGGCATAACAAAACAGGCACTAGAAGTTGCAAATTGCACGCTTGACGATATAGATGCGATTGCCGTAACTCACGCACCTGGGCTTATTGGTGCTCTTTTAGTTGGTGTCAATTTTGCAAAAGGACTATCAATGTCAACCGGTTTGCCTTTAATACCTGTTCACCATCTTCGCTCACACATTGCTGCAAACTATATAACTTACAAAGAGTTAGAGCCACCTTTTTTAAGCCTTGTAGTTTCTGGTGGACATAGCCATATAATCGAAGTAAAAAGCTATACAGATTTTAATATAATCGGAAAAACTCGTGATGATGCCGCAGGAGAGGCTCTTGACAAAGCCGCAAGAACTATGGGACTTCCCTACCCTGGCGGTTTAAATCTTGACAAGGCGTCGCAAAATGGTAACATAAATGCATATAAAATGCCTCGTCCAAGAGTTGATGGAAGTGAGTATGACTTTAGCTTTTCTGGGCTTAAAACTGCAGTTATAAATACTATTCATAATGCACAACAAAAAGGTGAGAATATAGATGTTGCAGATATGGGTGCATCATTTATAAATGCTGTTGTAGTTTGTCTTACAGAAAATTTAGAAAAAGCGGCTAAAGAATATGGCTACACAAAAATAGCGCTCGCAGGCGGAGTGTCTGCAAACTCAATGCTTCGTGCTAGATGTGAGCAAATTTGTAAAAATAATGATTGGCAACTTTATTTGCCTGAGCTTTCCCTTTGTGGTGACAATGCCGCTATGGTGGGTTCGCAAGGATATTATGAATACTTAGCTGGCAATATTGCAAAGCTTGATTTAAACGCTAAAGCTTCATTGCCAATAGATTATGAAATATGCAAATAAGTGGAGAATAATATGAAAAAATTATTAGTAACCGGCGGTGCTGGATTTATCGGCAGTAACTTTATTTATTATATGCTTGAAAACCACAAGGACTGTAAAGTAGTTTGCCTTGACAAGCTTACTTATGCAGGTAACCTTGCAACTCTTGCACCCGCACTTGAAAATGAGAATTTTAAATTTGTAAAAGGTGATATAACTGATAGAGAATTTATCTATCAACTTTTTGAAAAAGAAGGTTTTGAAACTGTTGTAAATTTTGCTGCAGAATCTCACGTTGACCGCTCAATAGACACACCTGAAGTATTTTTAAAAACAAATGTAATTGGCACATCTATTTTGCTTGATGCATTTAATAAATATGGTATTTCAAGGTTTCATCAAGTTTCAACGGACGAGGTTTATGGCGATTTACCGCTTGACAGGCCAGACCTGTTTTTTACAGAAAAAACTTCAATACAAACATCCTCACCATACTCTGCAAGCAAGGCATCGGCTGATATGCTTGTTATGGCTTATTGCAGAACATATGGGACGCCTGTCACTATTTCAAGATGCTCAAACAACTACGGTCCATATCATTTTCCTGAAAAGCTTATTCCACTGATAATTACAAATGCACTTGCAAACAAGCCTTTGCCAGTATATGGGAAAGGTGAAAATGTTCGTGACTGGCTATATGTGACTGACCATTGCAGAGCAATAGATATGATTTTGCGAAATGGAACAATCGGAGAAGTTTATAATGTTGGTGGCCACAATGAACGCTCGAATATTGAAGTTGTACGAACTGTTTTAAAGGTTCTGGGCAAGGACGATAGTTTGATAAACTTTGTAACAGACAGACCAGGACACGATATGAGATATGCAATTGATGCCACAAAAATGCAAGAGGAACTTTCTTGGCAACCACTTGTAAAGTTTGACGATGGAATTGTAAAAACAGTTAACTGGTATCTTGAAAATCGTGAGTGGTGGAAAAATATTCTAAGTGGTGAATACCTTAATAATTACAAAAAAATAATCGGATACAACGATTAGAAAAATATTTTTACTGTTTATAAAAAACTGTGCAAGTCTTGTTGCTTGTGCAGTTTTTATGTTTTTTTATAAATATCATAATAAGTGCTAAAAATGACATAATAAAAACATTGATTTAAATAAGGAGTATAATATGAAATCTTTGTGGATTGATGATTATGATGAAAATAGAAAAACTGTTGAATTAAAAGAAAATATTGACACTGACACTGTCATTATTGGCGGTGGTCTTGCGGGAATTTTATGTTCTCATATGCTTACGGGTCTAGGAATTGATAATGTTGTGGTGGAAGCAAAAAATGCCGGCACGGGTGTAACAAAAAACACAACGGCAAAAATCACAGCACAGCACGGAATTATATATTCTAAAATTGAAAAACAATACGGACTCGGATTTGCAAAAGAATATTTTTTGGCAAACCAAAAAGCACTAGAAATGTATAGACAATTGTCACACGATATTGATTGTGATTTTGAAGAAAAAACGGCTTATGTATACAGCACAGATAACCGAAAAAAGCTGGAAGAAGAGTACAATATTTATCGCAAGCTAGGCATAGATTCTAGCTTTTTAGAAACCCCTTCAATACCAATCAAAACTGTTGGTGCTTTAGGAATGGAAAACCAAGCACAATTTCATCCTATTAAGTTTATAAATGAAATGACAAAAAATATGAACATTTATGAAAACACCTTTGTTACAGAAGTTTTGCCAGGAAAAGTAGTCACAGAGCAAGGAACAATCAGTGCAAGGAGAATTATTTTAACAACACATTTCCCTATGGTAAATCTAAAAGGACTTTATTTTGCAAAACTTTATCAACACCGCACCTATGCTTTAGCGTTGACTAATGCCTTTGACCCGAACGGAATGTATGTTGATGAAAATTTAAAGGGATTGTCATTTAGAAATTATAATGACTACCTTATTTTAGTTGGAGGAAGCCACAGAACCGGTCATCAAGGTGGTGGTTGGAACGAACTGCGTGATGTTGCAAAATCAATATGCACTAGTGCTAATGAACAGTATCATTGGGCAACGCAGGACTGTATGTCGCTGGATAGTATCCCATACATTGGCAGGTTACAAAAAAACAATACAGAGCTTTATATAGCGTCCGGCTTTAACAAATGGGGAATGACTGGCTCTATGGTTGCAGCTCAATTACTCAGCGAGATGATTGCAGATGGATTTAGCAAAAGCTCTCAGTTGTTTTGCCCGTCCCGCTCTATGATGTCGCCACAGCTATTTGTAAACCTAGGTCAAGCAGTTTGGGGGCTTTTAAGCTTTGGCAAAAGGTGCACTCATATGGGTTGTGCTTTAAATTGGAACCCGCAGGAGCATACATGGGACTGCCCTTGTCACGGCTCACGGTTTGATTCAAAAGGTAATTTAATCGACAATCCAGCAAAAAAAGGAAAAGATATAGACTAATGTTTAAACTCCCTGCATTAGCAATAAAAAAGATATGATACAGATTTTACCTGTACCATATCTTTTGTAATTTTACTAGCCAAATTGTTTTTTAATCTATCATAATATAAAGTAATGCGAGCAACAAAGTTTTGTCTGCACCTTCGCTATATAGCAATATAAGCAGCCCAATAATTAATATTTGGTCCCCTACCTCGGGGTCATCCAGCTTGCCCATAACACTTGAAACGTCAAAGTTTCCACCAAAAAGATTGCCAAGGTTTCCTAACCCAAAGTTGCCTAACAAGCTAGATAATGGGTTTGATTTGTTAAAATTTTTAGTTTGCCCAGTATCTAATTTTTGTATTTTAACAACATTTTGTTTCTCGTTATTATCTTGTTTTTGTTGTTCTTTTTTATAAGGTTGCCTGTTAAAATTTTGATTTTTATTGTTTTTATGATAGGGGCATACATGGTTTTGTTGTGGTTTGTTTACCTGTTTAGTATTTTGATTTGTGTTAAAAGATTTATGTTGAGGTGATTTTTCTTTTTTTATATTACTTTGACCTTGTGTGTTTTGATTTTGTGGCTGCAAGGATTTTTGCTGATTTTCAGGCTCTGCAGGCTTGTTTTCAACCTGAGTTGCAATAGTTGCCCGTTTTTGCATTTCACGGACTCTATTTATTGCTTCCTCTTGCATTTTCATAAGCTCATTATATGAATAATTCTTTGCCAACTCAATTCACCTCAAAGAATGTTTAAATTTTTTAGCTCAGGCAATATTTCAAAAAGGCTCATCATTTTTATTGCCTCGTCTGCCCTCGCCTTCCTTTTGTCGCTTAACATCGGTTTAAGAGCCATTATTAATCGAACTCTATCATCATCTTTCTTTGAATTAAGCTTACTTATAATCATGCCAATTTTTGCAATCATGGCAGGGTCAAGAGAGCTAAAAGGATTATTATAATCATCAAATGAGCAATCACTAGGTGAATTGTCACCATTATCATTTTCACTGAAATCTGAACCTAAAAGGGAGTTTGCAAGTGTTTTTAGCGAATCCATATCTTCATCGGATAAAGAGGCAAGAATCTCATTTATCTGATCCATAACTATTTATCCCCCAACATCTTTTTAAGAAGATTTTTCGCTTGGTCAGTCTCCAAGAGTTTTTCCATAGCATCTTTATCAGATAGCACCTTTTGCAAAGTAGCACTTTGTTTTGGACTTAAATTTTTATTTAAAAAATCGTTGGGATTCCCGCTTTTTATCGCTTGCTCAATTTGCTGCGCTTTCTCAACATTGTTTTTTCCAAACTTTTCTTTGATTTTTTTCATCTGTTGATCGTTAAGGTTGAAATCAGGCATTGAAATCACCACCCTTTGCGTATATAATATAGTGTATTAGTGCCACGGAGGTTTTATGAATGAAAGTGCTTGTTATGTCTGATTCTCACGGTGATAAAAATCTCGTAAACAAAATTATTTGTGAAAATTTAGACGCTAGGCTTATCATTCATTTAGGCGACGGTGAGCGTGATATGGAGTACGCACAGTTTTTAAATGATGACGCTAAAATAGTGTCCGTCTGTGGTAACTGTGATATGGCATCCTTACTTCCTGTTGATTGTACTTTGTCTGTAGGGGGGCTTGCTTTTTATTGTACTCACGGTCATAATGCACAAGTAAAATCAGGGACTAGTCAGCTTTTAAAAATAGCAAAAAAGCATAATGCAGACATAGTATTATATGGTCATACACACATACCTGTTAATAGCATTGAAAATGGGGTCCATTTGTTCAATCCTGGCAGTGTTAAATCTGGTGTGTATGGGCTGATTGATGTTGATGATAACAAAGCAAATTTTAAACATATTTTTTTGTAACAAAACAATTATACAACTTAATATCCGCTCGTAGCATAGCTGGATAATGCAACAGATTCCGATTCTGGAGATTGGGGGTTCAAATCCCTTCGAGCGGGCCAAAAGCACTATGTGGCAGATTTGCTGTATAGTGCTTTAAATTAGTTTTTTTCGATTTACAAAATAATTTACTAATGTTATAATATAGTGTATAACTTAATGAATTAACAAGTACTTAATTTTTACTTTTTTATGTACTTGCATCTTATAAAATTAAAGCTATCATTAAGACGCAAATATTATCAGAATAAGATGAGGCAATTTGTATGAAACTTGAAATAATTTATAGCAAAAAAGTTGTTGCATATATGTGTGCAATTTTAACATTAGGAACTGGGTGCGGTGTCTTTACCGTTGTTCATAAAAACAAATCTAAATCAGCGACTGTGCAAACTCCTACTACAAAAGTAGAGGTTGCAACTACCACTACCGAAACAACCACACAAGAAGTTTCAACAGAGCCTTCTACTGCACAGCCGATGTTCACAAAGCCACCTGCAGTACCAATAACAAAAAAGTATGTGCCAAAAACTACAAAAGCAATAGTAAATGTAAAATCAACTCCAAAGGTTATGTTAAATATCCCTTATGTTAGCCAACTCCCCTCTTACCCAACGGGGTGTGAAGCAGCATCAATAACTATGTTGCTTAAATACTACGGCTTCAATGTACCTTTATCACAAGTTGTTAGTGCAATTCCCAGAGAAGATTTATATTCAGAAAACGGAAAAGTTTATGGTCCTAGCATTTATGAAAAATTTGTTGGAGACCCTCGGCAAACTTACACAGACCCACGCCCTGGTTACGGTGCTTTTTCACCCGTAGTTACCAACACTATTAATGGTATTATAAAGAATAATGGTGGTAGTATTCGTGCGAAAAATATTACAGGAACTAGCATTTACGCATTGTTTGACTATATTGATAATGGACATCCTGTCATTGTTTGGGCAACATATAATATGAAAACACCAACTCTCGTCAACGCTTGGTACATAAAAAACTCAAATGGAACAGACGCCTATTTTGAGTATCCAAGAGGAACCCATGTTATGGTTCTAGTTGGCTATGATTCAAACAAAGTTTATATTGCTGACCCGTATCAGAACGGCATTAAAGAATACTCCCACTCATCTTTTGCAGAAAAATGGGCGTTACTCGGAAAGCAAGCAGTCGTAATTTCTGATAAAGTTGCACAAACAACTACAAAAAAAGAAACTGAAAGCTCTTCAAGCACCACAGAAGAGGTCACAACAAAAGAAGAATCTGAAAGTACCACAGAAGAGGTCACAACAAAAGAAGAATCTGAAAGTACCACAAAAGAATTTACAACAACTGTTAGCGAAGTTTCTACAATGGAAAATGATTGATTTTTATAGTTAGTTGATTTCTACACTCTCAAAATATATTTATATAAACAAAAAAGTCGCTTGAAATAATAGCGACTTTTTTTATATAAAATTAAATAATACTATTTGAATCTAAAAAGCTATTAGCCTTTTTAAGAATTTTTTTATCATTTTCAAACTTTAAGGAGTCCAACGCTTTTTCAAAATTAAGCCATTTAAAATCCTCTATCTCTTCTTCTTGAATGATAGTTTTTGTATCATTTGTGCTTGCAAGAAAAATGTTTACAGTTTTTTCCACCCTACCCTGTATCGTATATTCCGACTCTGTAATAAAATTAGGAATAAGCTCAATATGTAGCCCTGTTTCCTCAAGCACTTCTCTACAAGCGGTTTCTTCAAAGGTTTCTCCACGCTCAACATGGCCCTTTGGAAAACTCCAATGTGCACTCCTTTTGTTTTTAATAATCAGAAAATTTGTTTCCTCATCAATAGTTCTAAAAACAACCGCACCACAAGAGCGTTCATAAAGACAGTCAAGTCTCCAGTCTTTTTCAATTTTTGCAAAGGTCAACGCATCCTCAATTTCAGTTACAATAAACCGTTTGCTTTTTGGCGCTACTATAAGAATTCTTTTGCCCTGTTTTGAAAATATAGCAATAACTCTGCCGTCAAAAGTATTAACAGGATGATTTATCCCCATAATATAAGCCTGAAATTTCTCTCTTTTTTTAGTAGTCACAAAGTCTACTTCACCGTAATTTAGTCCATATTCGATACCACTTTTTTTATCTAAAAAACCAAGCGGTCGAGTCACCTTAACTCTGACATATCTGCCAAGCATTTTATACCTCCGCATATTGTGCTACGCACCTTTAGTAAATTCCAATATATTATACTCTTTTTTATAATCAGATACAAGCAAAATTTTAGCCAACACTTGTTGTTATATTTATTAAAAACATTGTATATTTATCTACTATATGTTATTCTTAAAGTATCTATGCGACATATTTTAAAGCTAGGATGTGGATTATTTTATGAGTACACTTTACATAACCGACCTTGATGGGACATTGCTTACTCCCAATATTTGTGTATCCCAAAAATCTGCTGAAATAATAAATATGCTTATAGACAAAGGTATGCTGTTCTCTGTTGCAACGGCAAGGAGCCAAGCATCTGTTAAAGGACTTCTTGATAATATCAACATCCGCCTTCCTATAGTTTTGTTAAACGGTGTTTTCATTTACGATATTAATGATAAAAAAAATCTGCACCACTATCCACTCGATAGTGACGCTGTTCCTAAAATACTATCTGTATTTTTAGAGGCGGGAAAAAGTCCGTTTATGTATCTTTTAAAGGATGATGGAATAGACCTTGTTTTTACAGAGCTTCAGCTTGATATACATAAAAATTTTTATGAAAAACGCAAACCGCTTTTTGATTATCGCTTTTTTCAAACTGATAGTTATGATGTTCCAAGTGATTCTGAAGTGGTTTATTTTAACCTTATAGATTTTTATACCGAGCTTTTACCAATTTACAATAATCTATGCAAAATTCCTGGAGTTTTTTGTGCTTTTTACGAGGATAATTACTCTCCATTCTGGTTTTTAGAAGTTTATAGCGACACTGCAAGCAAAAGTAATGGTGCTGTTATGCTTAAAAAAATCTATAGGGCTGATAAAATAGTAGCTTTTGGGGATAATCACAATGATGTAATGATGTTTGGTGCTGCTGATGAAAGTTATGCTACAGGAAATGCCGTTGATGAGCTTAAAAGCATTGCAACGGGGGTCATTGGAGCAAACTTTGATGACGGTGTTGCAAAGCATCTTTTAGGCAGATTTAAAAATGATACTTTATTGTAATTTTTTGTTTATAAAAAGTTAACATTTTTCAATATAATTATGATAAACTATCGATAATCGATAGTTTGATAGTGAGGTTTTTGTTTTATGGGGAAATTATTTAACGCATACAAAAAATCTTTTGTTATAAAAAATGATGTAGATAGAGAGTTTTACGACTGTGTTGAAGACCTTTTAGACACTCCAGAAGTTTTAAGTCTTGAACAATTCACACAGCATATGAGTATTAGCAGATTGCAACACGTTATTAGCGTTGCATATATCAGTTTTTTAACCTGCCGTAAGCTTGGGCTTGATTATAAAGCTGCCGCACGCGGTGCGATTTTGCACGACCTTTTTTACTATGACTGGCGTGAGAAAGATGATAACAGCCACCGTCTGCACGGCTATCGTCACCCTGGATTCGCTGTTAAAAATGCTAGAAAAATCACAAACCTTTCCAAAAAAGAGGAGGATATAATCAAACGTCATATGTGGCCACTAACTCCTACCCCTCCCCGATTTAAAGAGGCTTTTATAGTTTCTATGTCTGACAAATATTGTGCTACAATCGAGCTTGCGTCTTCTTTTAGCACTCGTTATAAATTTAATTTTTTAAATCTTGAAATAGAGATTTAATGACTACTTTAGGAAGTGTTGTTTTTGGACAAGTTTACACTTTATGTGTCTTATTTTTTCTTTTATAGTTTTATCGGTTGGATTCTTGAATGTATTTGGTGCTCTACTAGCGAAACGAGGAAAGCTAAAAAATTCAAATTCATTAATAGAGGTTTTTTGATGGGTCCATTATGCCCCATTTATGGTTGCTCTGCTGTTGCAATGTCGTTTTTTTTACAACCTTTTTCTCATAACTTTTTGATTGTTCTTTTTCTAGGAATTCTTGTTTGTGATACTATTGAATATCTTACAAGCTATATTATGGAAAAAATATTTAATGCTCGTTGGTGGGATTATTCCCAAAGATTTATGAATTTGCACGGTAGGATATGCCTTCAACATACTTGCATTTGGGGTCTTTTGTCACTTGCTTTTATTTACATTATAAATCCTTTTTCTACAAACATAATTTTATCTTTAAGTGGCGAATACACTAAGCCCTTGATTTACACACTGCTTATTTTATTTACTGTTGATTTTTTTATAGCTGTTGTAGTTACAATGGATATAAAAATACTAAGAAAAAAGATTCGACTAGTTTATTACCCATCTGAAGCAGACGAAAAAATTGAAGTTGTTGAAATTGGCTCTTCTGGAAATAACAATGTATTTTATCGGCTTAATGATTTTAAAATAAAAATGGAATCACTATCTAAAATACGCCGTAGAATGATTCGCAGAGTTTTTAGAAGTGTACCTAGGCTAAAATCTCAGGTTAAGCGTCAATTGGAAGATATGAAAAGCATACCAACCGACTTTAAATCTGAAATAAAAGACGAAATGAAAGAGCTTCAAAAAGATGTTAAAAACCTATTTGGTTTTGATTCTAACGACTAAATTTATTTATAACAAAAACACCCCTTTGCTAAGCAGACAAGCTATTGGCAAAAGGGTGTTTATTATTTTTTAAGAAATTCAAATTAAATCATTAGATACTTTTTATGAGTTTTTATCTACATTATGAAACTTTTTAAGGTTACCTTGCTTTTGACGGCGAATATCGAGTTCTTTTATTACTTCATCTAGTTCGATTCCCTCATTTACCATTAGTACCATTAAATGAAATAGCAAATCACTGATTTCTGAAACAGTTTCAGTGTTGTTTTTATTTTTTGTAGCTATTATTGTTTCTCCACATTCCTCTGCACACTTTTTTAATATTTTATCTGTTCCTTGATTTAAAAGATAGCAAGTATATGAACCCTCTTGCGGATTATCTTTCCTATCAAGAATTATATCATACAAACCCTTGAACACATCTTCCATTATTTTTCCCCCTCAAATACAGTATTAAAAAAGCAAGTTCTGCTACCTGTATGGCAAGCAGGGCCTTTTTGTTTTACTCTAACTAGCAGTGTATCATCATCACAGTCACTCATTATTTTCACAACCCTTTGAGTGTTTCCCGATGTTTCGCCTTTGTTCCAAAGCTGTTGCCTTGAGCGACTATAAAACCAAGTATAGCCAGTTTCAAGTGTTTTTTGTAACGATTCCCTATTCATATATGCAAGCATTAAAACTTCGCCATCATTATCATCAATAACAATAGTTGGTATTAACTCGCTTTTTTTAAATAGCTTTTCGAGTTCCATTTTATACCTTCATTCTGTAATTTTATCGCTATAAAAATCAAAATAATCTATGATTTGCAAACTTCAATCGCTTCCTTCAAATCAAGTGTCCCCCTGTAAATTGAGCGACCGCAAATTGCGCCATAAATCCCTGCATCTCGCAGTTTTTTAATATCATAAATATTTGTAACACCGCCGCTTGCAATGATATTGCAAGTTGTTGCATCATCAAGCTCCATTAATTGTTCAATATTTGGTCCCGATAACATTCCATCTCTTGCGATGTCTGTAAAGATGATGCACTTTACACCTGCTTTTTCCATTTTTAATGCAAGGTCTATGTAATCCACTTCGCTATCTTTTACCCAGCCCTCTGCTGCAACTTTGCCATTTCTAGCATCAATTCCAATAGCTACTTTGTACCCATATTTTTTAACTGCATCAACCACAAGTTGTTGATTTGACAACGCAACAGAGCCTAGTATCACCCTGTATACACCATTTTCAATATAAAAATCTATGTCCTGCATTGTCCTAATTCCGCCACCGACTTCAACTTTAAGTCCGCTTTGCTTTGCAATTTCTATTACAATTTCGCTATTAACTCTTTTTCCGCTAAACGCTCCATCAATATCAACAACATGTATCCAACTTGCACCAGCTTCTTTAAAGCTTTTTGCAGTTTCTATCGGGTCAGATGCCACCTGTTCAACCGTGTTTATGTCACCTTTGCTAAGTCTTACACAGGTTCCATCTTTAATATCTATTGCTGGAAAAATAATCATTTTTTACCTCCTAAATTTACAGAGTTCCCTTTGTAGAAAGAACTCCCCCATCTATTTGCACAACCGCCATTTTAAGTGCGTGTGCGAGGGCTTTAAAAAGCGATTCTATCTGGTGATGAGTGTTTGTGCCATAAAGGACATTTGCGTGCAATGTTATACCTGCATTAAAAGCAAAAGCTCTGAAAAACTCTTCGCAAAGGCACGAGTCAAAATCCCCTACCTTTTCTTGCTCAAAGCTTGCACAAAAAACCAAAAAAGGTCTGCCGCTTATATCTAAAACGACACTACTCAAAGCCTCGTCCATTGGTATTGACATATTTCCAAATCTTGCTATGCCACCCTTGTCTCCAAGAACCTTAGCAAAAGCCGTACCAAGAACGATTCCAACATCTTCTACCGTGTGGTGACCGTCAACTTGCAAATCACCTTTTGCGCTGATTTTTAGCCCAAATCCACCGTGAACAGCGAGCGCTGTTAACATATGGTCAAAAAAACCTATACCAGTATTTATATCAACTTCTCCACCATCAAGGTTTAAATTTATCGTTATATCTGTTTCATTAGTTTTTCTTTGCAACTGTGCTGTTCTCAAATCTATCCCACCTTATAAAACTTCTTTATTTGGCTTAATAATTTTTTATTTTCATCTTGTGAGCCTGCCGTTATCCTTAAATATCCATTCATATTACGAACTATTATACCATTAGTTTTTAAAAATTCAAAAATTTGTTTTGCGTCCTGTGTTTTTATAAAAACAAAATTAGTATTTGATTTGTATACTTTAAGTTTTTCTGGAATCTTTTCCTCAATTTTTTTAAGCTCAAAATACAACATATCAAACGAATTTTTTATAGCCTCTATTGACTGTTCAATATATTCCTTTTTAGATAACAAAGAGCAAGCTACAGCCTGTGTAAGCGAGTTTACATTGTATGGTGATTTTGCAGACTTTATAACATTAATAAGCTTTGTATTTGCAACTGCAAAACCTAAGCGAATTGATGCTAGACCAATTGCCTTTGAACAAGTTCTTAAAATTATTAGGTTATCATAATTTTGAATATCGCACAATAATGACTGATCCCAAAAGTCCATATACGCTTCATCAAGCACAATTAGTGCGTTTGTATTTTCTATAAGTTTTTTTACATCTTTTGCCAAAAAGCCTACAGATGTTGGGTTGCAGGGATTTGAAAAAATTATCATTCTTGCATTTATATTGTTAATTTCTAAAATAAGTTTGTCAAAATCCACATTAAAATCATCGTCTTTTGCAAACTCAATACACTCACATTCAACAAGGCTTGTATAAAAGTTATACATCGAAAAATCAGGTGTTAAGGTGATTACCTTGTCACCCTTTTGTAAAAAAGCTGTCATTATTACCGATATAATTTCATCCGAACCGTTGCCCGCAACTACAAGATTTGTGGGGATGTCATAAAGCTTTGCAAATTGCTCGCAAACATCATATGCGGTGCTGTCAGGATACCTATTTAAAGCAACATTTGAAACAGCATTCATAACATCTTCCATCATTTTGTCAGATGGTTGAATAAATGATTCGTTAGCGTCAAGCCTTATTTCAAAATCGCCACAAATCGGGTCATAAGGTTTTAAATTTTTTACCTTTTTATTTAGCTCAAAAGCCATTAGTTATCACCTTTCTAGCTCACATTCTAACTCTTACTGAATTTGCGTGGGCGTCAAGACCCTCTGTTTGTGCAAACTTAATTATATCATTTCCTGCACTGCAAAGTGCGTCTTTTGTGTAATATATAAAGCTTGATTTTTTTACAAAGCTATCAACAGAAAGTGGTGAGAAAAACCTTGCTGTTCCACTTGTTGGCAACACGTGGTTTGGTCCTGCATAATAATCTCCCAGTGGTTCTGGTGAATAATCTCCCAAAAATACAGAGCCTGCATTGTCTATTCTGCCAATATACTCAAGCGGATTTTTTACACACATTTCTAAGTGCTCTGGCGCAAGCTCATTTGCAAAATCCACCGCATTATCTATATCCTTACAGACAATTATTGCACCAAAATCCTCTAGCGATTTTTTTGCAATTTCTTTTCTAGGAAGTTTCTCTAATTGCTTTTCAAGCTCTACGACCGTGTTTTTTGCAATATCCTCACAGGTTGTTAAAAGAATAGAACTTGCAAGTTCATCGTGTTCGGCTTGTGATAGCAAATCCGCTGCCAAAAAAACAGGGTTTGCCGTTTCATCTGCTACTACCAAAATTTCGCTAGGACCTGCTATCATATCAATATCAACTGTTCCATAAAGTTGCTTTTTTGCTGTTGCAACAAAAATATTTCCAGGCCCTACAATCTTATCAACGCGTGGTATTGTCTGTGTTCCAAAAGCGAGTGCCGCCACAGCTTGTGCGCCACCAACTAAAAACACCCTGTCTACACCTGCAATCTCAGCAGCTGCCAAAATATTTGGGTTTGCCTTGCCGTCCTTTGTTGGAGGGGTTACCATTATTATTTCTTCTACACCTGCGATTTTTGCCGGAATTGCATTCATAAGAACCGATGATGGATACGCTGCCGTACCACCCGGAACATAAATACCAACCCTTTTTAGCCCTCTTACTCTTTGACCTAAAATCACACCGTTTTCTTGTGCATCAAGCCAGCTTTGTTGCTTTTGACGCTCGTGAAAATCTATAATATTTTGTGCTGAATTACGAAGAGCCGTGATAAAATCCTTGTCGCAAATATCAATAGAATTTTTTATTTCTTCCTTTGACACTTCTATTTGCTCTGGTGCTTTTCCGTCAAATTTTATCGTATATTCCAAAACTGCGTTGTCGCCATTTGCACGCACATTGTCAATTATTTCGCTAACTATGAGATTTACTTTTTTATCAATCTCGCCACTGCGAAGCTTTAATTTGTTTATAAGTTCAATTTCTGAAACTCCATCAACTTTAGTTATCGGTAACATTATTGTGCCTCCTTAGCTTTTTCTATATCAATTAGAAAACTCTCAATTTCCTCTTTTCTAAGTTTCATACTTGCCATATTTACAATTACTCTTGCAGAAATGGGCATTATATCCTCAATTACCTCAAGCCCATTTTCTTTAATTGTTGCACCTGTTTCAACAATATCCACAATTGCATCAGAAAGCTCTAAGAGTGGTGCAAGCTCTACCGAGCCTTCAATTTTTATAATTCTAACATCCATTCCTTTGCTTTCAAAAAACTTTCTTGCAACATTTGGATACTTCGTTGCGATACATTTTACATCATATCCGCCCCAAAACTCTGCACCGGATTTTGTCGCAAGTGCGAATTTACATTTTCCAAATCCTAAGTCAGTAACTTCATAAAAGCTCCTGTTGTTTTCTGCAATTGTGTCTTTGCCAACAATTCCTATATCGCACACACCGTGCTCAACATATGTAATGACATCTGCCGCTTTTGCAAGGACAACCTCATATTTATCAACGGGCAAAACAAGTCTGCGTCCTTTATTTTTCAGTTCAGAACAGTCCAGCCCCATTTCTTCAAAAAGCGTTATACTGTTTTTTTCAAGCCTGCCTTTAGTAAGTGCTATTCTTATAGGTCGCATATTTCCACCTCTTTTATCTTACTTTCTGTTATTTTATCTTTTGCAACAAGCACAAACCGTTTTATACCTCTCCTTGACGCATATTCGTATGACTGTTGCGCTGTTTCAAAAACACTATTTTCGCATATAAAGCCTTTTTCGTTTAGCTTTGTTATATATCTTAACGCCTTTATTTCGCAGCCATCCTCGCCAAAAACAAGCACATCAGCAGGCTTTGGTGGCTTTACCTCTCCCCTTAGTAGCATTGCATTTGCAAGAGCGTCAACCTCAACTCCAAAACCTGTTGCAGGCAGTGGATTTCCAAATTCACCTATAAGTTTGTCGTATCTACCACCTGAAAGCACCGTTACGCCTGAGCCTTCAATATAGCCACGGAACACCACTCCAGTGTAATAATTACTTCTATGTACCAAACCTAAATCAATATTTATTTTGTTGCCAAGTCCCAAATCATCAAGGCATTTATACACATTTCTAAGATAATTTAGCGAATCCTTTGCTTGTTTGCTGTCTGACAATTTGCTTGCCTCGTCAAGAACTTCTTCACCACCAAAAAGTCTAGGGAGCATTTTTATTGCTTTTGTGGTTTCGTTATTTTGCAAATTATCTAAAACATCATTAAGTGCTGCATAGTTTTTTGATTCAATAAGAGAGCTTATTTCCTCTCTTGTTTCATTATCTACATTCAAACTGTCTGAAAGTGCTTTAAAAAATCCGGCGTGACCTATCTCAATTCTATAATCTTTAGCCCCACATTTGTCGAGTGCGTCAACCGCAGTTGTGATTATTTCCAAATCTGCCCTTATACCACTAGCACCAATAAGCTCTATACCACTTTGTGCTGATTCATCATTAAATCCTACAAGTGTTGGGCTTTGTATAAACACTTTTTGAGCATAATAAAGGCGTATTGGAAATTGCATATCCCTAAGCCTTGTAGCTGCAACACGGGCAATTGGCAATGTATTATCTGGCCTTAAAACCATAAGACGACCTTGTGAGTCCGTTAATTTATACATCATTTCTGGCAAGATACCAGCACTGTCCCTGTCAAACACATCAAAAAACTCAATACTAGGGGTGATTATCCTGTTATATCCCCTAGATTTAAACAAAGCAGAAAGGCGTGATTCTACAATTCTCCTAGCGTTACACTCTTCAAAAAGCAAGTCCCTTGTACCCTCAGGCGTTATTTTTGAATACCTTTTCATAATAATCCTCCCACACACGACTAATTTATTTTATCTAGCATTACTTTAAATATTATTTTAAAAATTATGGCACATTGCATAAAACAATGAGCCATAATACTTTAGTACGCTACTATGATATCATAATGAATTTAACAAGTCAACTATTTTTTAAAAGAAACTTATTTGGCTACTTTTCGGTATACCTTCAAGTGCCCCTATCTCTTCTAACGATTCCGTTACACTAGTTGAAATACCTGCTCTTCTTTGCAGGTCATCAATAGATATATATTTACCCTCGCCATCATCTTTTGCGTTTGCAAGGTTTCGAGCAGCATTTTCACCAAGACCTTTTATTGATGAAAAAGCAAGCCTAATTTTCCCATCCTCTATCTTATAAACAGATGCGTCTGATTTATACAAATCAACATTTAAAAACTCTACTCCCCTTGCCAACATTTCATTTACAACCTGAAGGCTAGTAAATTCAGACATATCCTTTGCTGTTGCCTCTTTTCCTTTTGCTTGAATTGACCTCATTTTAGAAACAACATAATCCTTGCCAGACATAATTGATATTGCGTCCAAATCTCCGCCACGCACAGTTAAAAATGCTGCATAATACTCAAGCGGTTTATAAATTTTATACCACCCTAGTCTAAGAGCTGCACTAACATATGCCGCAGCGTGAGCCTTAGGAAACATATATTTTATTTTCATACACGAATCGATATACCAATCTGGAACACCGTGGTCTTTCATTGCTTTTATATGCTCATCTGTTAGCAATTTTGTAGCTTTACCTTTTCTTACAATTTCCATAATTTTAAATGCCATACTAGGGTCAACACCCTTATGCATAAGATAAACCATTATACTATCTCTCGTACCTATAACATTAGAAATTGTGCAAACATTATTTTTTATAAGGTCTTGAGCATTGCCAAGCCAAACATCGGTACCGTGAGAAAGTCCCGAAATTTGAAGCAAGTCAGAAAAGTTTTTTGGTTGTGATTCAAGCAACATTTGACGAACAAAAGGTGTTCCCATTTCTGGTATTGACAAAGTTCCTGTATCACAATCAATATCCTCACAAGTCACTCCGAGTGGCTCTGGGCTTGTAAAAAGCTCTATTATCTTTGGATCACAAATATCAACATCCATAACAGAAATGCCCGTGTAATCCTCTAAATATTTATAAAGAGTTGGAACATCGTGGCCTAGGTTATCAAGCTTTAATATTGTGTCGTGCAACGCGTGGAAATCAAAGTGCGTTGTCATCATACCTTTTTCTGCATCATCTGCAGGGTACTGCACAGCGGTAAAATCTTGCGCCTCAAAATTATTAGGGATTATTACCATTCCACCAGGGTGCTGTCCCGTTGTTCTTTTAACTCCAGTACAGCCAATCGTTAGTCGCTCCACTTCGGCGTTTGGAACAGTTTGACCCTTTGCCTCTAAATATTTTTTTACATATCCAAAAGCTGTTTTATCTGCAACCGTAGACACTGTGCCGGCTTTAAAAACATGGGACTCGCCAAACAGCTCAACTGTGTACTGATGTGCTTTTGCCTGATATTCACCAGAAAAGTTAAGGTCAATATCGGGTGCTTTATCTCCATCAAAACCTAGAAATGTTTCAAAAGGAATATCGTGACCATCCCTTAACATTGCAGTATTACAATTGGGGCAATTTTTAGGTGGCAAATCGTACCCTGAACCTACTTCACCCTGAGTAAAAAACTCTGTGTGTAAACAATTTGGGCAACGATAGTGCGGAGATAATGGGTTTACCTCTGATATTCCTGCAGCATTTGCAACAAACGATGAGCCAACAGAACCTCTAGACCCAACATAATATCCGTTATCCTCTGAATTTTTAACAAGCTTTTGAGCTATTATGTATAAAACTGCAAATCCGTTTTTAATAATTGAATCAAGCTCTTTTTCAAGCCTTTGCTCCACACATTCAGGCACAGGGTCGCCATACATTTTTTTGGTACGCTCCCAGCAAAGTGTTCTAAGCTCTTCTTCTGCACCGTCAATACTTGGCGGAAAATTGCCTTTTGGAATTGGTCTTATTTGCTCTACCATATCTGCAATTTTGTTTGGATTTTCTACAACCACTTCATATGCTGTCTCTTCGCCTAGGTATTCAAACTCGTCTAGCATTTCTTGTGTGGTTCTAAAATAAAGTGGTGGCTGTTCATCTGCATCAGAAAAGCCTCTACCCGCCATTAAAATAGCTCTAAAAATAGCATCTTCTTCATTCATAAAGTGAACATCACCAGTTGCAACAACAGGCTTGTCAAGCTTGTCGGCAATTGATATTATTTTGCGATTAATATTTTCTAAATCTTTTACACTTTGCACTGTTTGATTGCGAATCATAAAGGCGTTGTTACCGTTTGGCTGAATCTCTAAATAGTCATAGAACGAAGCAATTTCCATTATTCGTTCTTCACTCTCACCTTTTACAATAGCGGTGTAAAGCTCTCCTGCTTCACAGGCACTTCCGAGTATTAATCCCTCTCTGTGTTTTAAAAGTTCACTTTTTAGAGTTACTGGTCGCCTATAAAAGTTTTTTGTATGTGCGGTTGACACAAGTTTGTAAAGGTTTTTTAGACCTGTTTCATTTTTCACAAGAATAATTTGGTGATACGACCTTGTTTTTTTCGATTTTAAAGCCTGTGCAAGGGTCGTTTGCGAAAAATCAATATCCGTATCATCTACAAAATATGATTCCACGCCATAAATGAGTTTAATCCCCAAAGATTCGCTCATATTCATAGCATCTGGGTACGCTTGCAAAACACCGTGGTCAGTAATCGCCACAGCTGGATGTCCGTACTCGTGTGCTTTTTTTACTAGTTTTTTTACGCTTGTCATTCCATCTAGTGCAGACATTGTTGAGTGCATATGAAGCTCTACACGCTTTTTAGGTGCGTCATCTGTCTTTTTGGATTTTTGCACCTTTGATATTGCTTTAGCCTCTAAAATATATTCTTTTTTATAGCTATCATAAATAACATTGCCACGAACAATAACTGTTATTCCGTCTTCCATTTCTCTTAAAAAACTTTGTGTATTCTCTGCTCTTTCAAATATTTTCACGCTATAAGAGCTAGTATAATCTGTGATATTAAAATTAATTATTTTACTTCTTTTATCCCTTGTATCTCTAACACTTAGCGAGAATACATCGCCCCATACCACTACTGCACCATCATCGTATTTGATATCTGCTATGGGCTTTGGCTTTTTTCGTATGTAATCGCCCCAAATCATTTTTTGCGTATCTAAATACAAAGGTAGCCCATCTATCATCTCACGCTTGCCTGCGGGCACCTCTCCACGAGTTTTTTGAATTCTTTGAGTTTTTGCCTGTTCCTCTGCCTTCTCTTGCATTTCTTTTAAAACTTCTTCATCAGGCTCTATTGTTGTTTTTCCATCAAACTCAACTACAAACTGCTTTTTAAATTTTTTTGCAATATATTTTGCAATAAACTCATCACACTTGCTTGCCTTTAAAATTTCTTCTCCACCGTGCGTTAAAGTAATAATTAATTTATCGCCATCTATTTTAAACTGGGCATCTTGCAAAAAACCGTTTGAAGCAGGCACACAACGCCCCAGTTCGCTTAGCACCACTGGCATAAACTCTACTGAAAACGGTATATCTTCATCGTTTTTTAAATCAAGTGTAATTTTAGAAAGACTTAAAACAGATTTAAGCTCCGCATTAAATTCCTCTAGCAGAGCTTTGTTATATGTATCATCATATTGTACTGAAATCTTAAGGTCCCTTTTATCCATATTTAAATTCATCTCAGGCACTTTAAGATTAAAAAGGGGCTCAAACCTCTCATTTACATAATTTCCAAACAAGTCCCCTATTGTTGTATTTCTCACTGAATTATATCCTTTCTATTTCACGCATAAGCTCATCTACAAGTTCTTTTTCATCCACCTTACGAATTATTTCACCGTGCTTGAAAATCAGACCCTCGCCATCTCCTCCGGCAATGCCAATATCTGCTTGCTTTGCCTCTCCAGGCCCATTAACAGCACAGCCCATAACAGCTACAACAATAGGCTTTTTGCAATCTCTAAGCCTTTGCTCTACCTCGTTTGCAATAGAAATCATATCAATTTTTGTTCTACCGCAAGTGGGGCAAGACACAATCCGTGGACAATCCGTTTTTATTCCTGCACCTTTTAAAATGTCAAACCCTGCATAAACCTCTTTTACAGGATTATCGGTTATAGACACTCTAATAGTATCCCCTATTCCATCGAGCAAAAGCGAACCTATACCCATACTAGATTTTATAAGTGCCATTCGCTCTGTTCCCGCCTCTGTAACTCCCAAGTGCAGTGGATAGTCACACTGCGAGGCTACAATTCTATAAGCACTTATCATATCTTGCACATTAGATGACTTTATTGAAACTACAATATCCTCAAAATCAAATTTCTCTAAAAGCTTTATATGATTCATTGCACTTTCTGCCATTGCCTGTGGTGTAGGTGCCCCATATTTATTTAGCAATTCTTTTTCAACCGAGCCTGAATTTACTCCAATTCTAATTGGAATACCATTTGTCATACAAGCGTTTGCAACGGCTTTTATTTTATCATCAGAGCCAATATTTCCTGGGTTTATCCTTATTTTGTCAACCCCTGCATTAACGCATTCCAGAGCTATTTTATAGTCAAAATGAATGTCAGCAACTATAGGCACAGTTACCGCATTTTTAAGTGCATAAATCAATTTAACCGACTCAATGTCAGGAACTGCCGTGCGAATTATCTGGCAACCTGCCTTTTGCAGATCCTTTGCCTGCTCTACATTTGCCTCAATATCCTGTGCGGGCATACTAAGCATTGACTGCACACTGATTTGTGAGTCTGAGCCTATTTTTATATTACCAACATTTACTTGGCGACTTTTTCTTCTGCTTATCAAATCGCTCACCCTTTAAATAATTTAATTATATCATTAAATGTGATTACTACCATAAGCGTCAACAAAAGAACTATTCCAATACCGTGAACAAACGCTTCGTATTTTTGTGGTATTGGCTTTCTTCTTATTGCTTCAACAATAACAAAAAACAGACGCCCACCATCCAGAGCCGGAAGAGGTAACAAGTTAAATACGCCAACATTTATCGTTATAAATGCCATTATTGTTAAAAGACCTGTGTAGTCTGTTTTTGTCGCTTGCGAGGCAGTGTCTGCAATTATTTCCATAGTTCCAATAGGGCCGGACAAATCGTTTAAGCTAAACTGAAAAGTCACAATATCAAAAAGGCTAAGCCACACCATTTTAGCTATTGAAAGTGAGTCAAGCATAGCATATTTTAAAACCGTTCCAAAGGTTTTTTCAATACCTAAGATTTTAAAATCGTATATAACGACCTTCATTCCTTCTCTGTCTTGTGTTTCAAACTTAACACTTCTTAGCTGAACTATTTCACCCTCACGCTCAACGGTAAAGTCCATTATTGCGTCCTTATCACGCATCATAAAAAAGTTTATATCATATGTTGTATACACTTTGTTGCCATTAATTGCTTTTATCTTATCTCCAACTTGCAATCCATGTGCTTGACTTTGGGGATTTTCGCCAATAAACTGGGCAATTTTGGGCACTCCAATATTACCCTCACTTGTAGCTATTATAATGCCCATTAAAACTAGGCCTAAAACAAGATTTAAAACTGCTCCCGCACACAAAATTATAGCGCGTTGCCACGCAGGTTTTTTGTTAAAAGCTGCATTGTCATCGCTCTCTTCATCTTCACCCTCCATACTGACATAACCGCCAATTGGAAAAAGTCTTATTGAATACTGCGTTTCACCTTTATTAAATTTAAATAATACAGGACCCATACCAATTGCAAACTCATTAACTCTTACTTTAAATATTTTTGCAAAGGTAAAATGCCCAAGCTCGTGTATAAAAATTATTACGCCAAAGAAAAATATTGCAATCAACAACGGCCATATAGAAGCCCAAACTGTCCCTATGCTTGCCAAGTTTAAAATAATAACCACCTCTAATTTATGTCTTACTTTTTATCCTATAAAAGACAATGTGTCTCCTACTTTGCTCATAACAAAATCCCTAGCTTTTCTATCTGCTGTCAAAACATCAGAGAGAGTATAATCTGTGATGTTCTCAACTCTTTCCATAGCTTCGCCAACAAGTTCACCAATTTGCAAAAACTTAATCCTACCTTGTCTAAACATTGTGTTTGCTTGCTCGTTTGCAGAGTTTACCGCAGCGGGGTAAAGTCCTCCCCTTTTAATTGCTTCTTTGCATATTGCCAAACAATCAAAAGTATCATAATCAGGCTTTGCAAAGGTTAGCGTTGCAAGCTGTGCCAAATCAAGCTGACAAACAGGTGACTCATATCTTTTTGGATATGTAAGTGCATATTGAATTGGTATTCTCATATCTGGAAGACCTAGTTGTGCGATAACTGAATTATCTTCATACTCAATCATTGAGTGTATTATACTTTCTCTATGAACTAAAACATCTATTTTATCTTGTGGGACTGAAAATAGCCAAACCGCCTCAATAATCTCAAGCCCTTTGTTCATCATTGTGGCCGAATCTATTGTTATTTTTGCACCCATTTCCCAATTTGGATGCCTGAGTGCTTGCTCTACTGTTACATCTGCAAGCTCGGCTCTGGTTTTTCCAAAAAATGGACCACCAGATGCTGTGAGAATAATTCTTTTAAGGCTCTCATTTGAAGTATTGCCCTGTAAGCACTGAAATATTGCTGAATGTTCACTATCAACCGGATAAATATCCACACCTTTTTGCCTTGCTTTATCCATAACAAGTTTTCCGCCAGCTACGAGTGTTTCTTTGTTTGCAAGGGCTATATCTTTTCCGGCATCTATTGCATCAAGAGTTGGCAAAAGACCTGCCATTCCAACTATCGCATTTAAGACTATATCTGCATTTTTTTCAACAGCACATTCACAAATACCCTGTATACCGCCTACTACCTTTGTATTTGTATCAGAAACACGAATAGCCAAATCTTGTGCCGCTTTCTCATCTACGAGTGCTGCAATATTTGGTTTAAACTCTCTGATTTGCTTTTCAAGTTCAGCAAAACTGCTGGAGGCTGTAAGTGCTGTAACCTCAAATCCACATTTTTTGGCAACCTCAAGCGCTTGCTTGCCTATCGAGCCTGTACTTCCAAGGATTGAAAGCTTTTTATTCATTAATATGGTCATTCCTTCCCACAACACAAACCTACAAATAAATTGTGCTAAAATTGTTTTTATCATTTTTATGATTTTTGCTCATATATTTTTTAAAAAACATTATAGATTCTACACACTATAAATTATTGTTATTACAATATAAAGCATTGGCATAACAAAAAGACAACTGTCAAACCTATCCATTATCCCGCCGTGACCTGGGATTAAATTTCCGTAGTCCTTTGCCTGAAAATTTCTTTTTATCACCGATGCTATTAAATCTCCACACATACTAGCACCCGACAACAAAAGAGAAATCGGAACAAAAGCAAGGTAGCTGATAAACGATGTTTCAAAAACATAGGTGTTGAACAAATATAAAATAATCATATTAAGTACAAG
>CAZEKQ010000017.1:0-34115 GCA_964512735.1 uncultured Eubacteriales bacterium
TAAAAAGGTTTGATACGTGTCCACTTTATCTTGACAAGTGCAAATTGTATCAAACCTATTCATTCAACTTGCGAAGGGCGTTACTAAAGGATACAATTGCGCACCCCTACCAAATTTTACGCACCCCTAAATTTTGTCTTTGTTAAGCCATCCTTAAAATTATAATTCTTAAAAATGCTAATAATTATTTTTGTATTTTTTAGAAAAAGTTATCTCTAATCCATATCATTTCATTAATAATTGAGTTTTTATTCTCCTCAGAATATTCTAAAATAATAGCTCCTTGGCTAATTTCTTGATAGTTTAAAATAATATTACTAATAATGTTTTGTAATGTTGGGTCGCTACATATTATAAGATCAGCTTCTTTATTGAAAGGACTAGAGGAACCATAAGCTGGCCTCGTTTGATTGGAACTTCCTATAATTTCTAAAAAAGGAATGTTGTTTCTCTGTAGAATAAAAATTTTAGCATGTGTTCTATTGATATTATTTTGAACCACACTGTAGCCTGCATTTCGTAAGCTATTACAAAAATTTACAAACCCCCTATGCCAGCGTATATTATATCTGTTATGTTCCCCTCTTATATTTGCTGTCATATTACGTCTAAAGGGATTATTTATATAATTTCTGTTTTTACTGTCAACATCGCTTGAAACATGATATCTACTTAGATTACCTTCTTGGAAAAAACCAGATGATATAAAAAATTCATCTCCTAAACCAGAATGAAGAGATTCTTGAATTATTTCTTTAAATAAGTTATTAGCACTGTTGCTTCTAATAATGTGATAAATTTTGGGCATTTTTAAAACCTCTCTATCTTAAATTATACTTTTTTTAAAAATCAATAATCTTTTTTTTCATATCTTTAGTATCAATTAGTAGAATAGGAAATCCCACATAAATATTTGTTTTTGCGGCAGCCCTGAAAGCTTGTATAATTCTTTCGTTTGGTTCTTGACCTACTGTCGTATGCAAACTTCCCATTGCTACTTCATCTGCATCACTTATAGCATAGAAGTCATCAATTTCAACAACAGCTCCATCAAAATCAACAACAAATAACTTATCTTTTTGTGCAATCATAAATCTTGATTTCATTTCAATTCCATCATCTGGTTTTATTCTTTTAAATTCAATTAATTCGTTTATTATATTTTGAGTGAATACTCTCACAACATATTTATGGGTTAATTCAGTAATTTTTTCTGGAATCACATTAGAAGTATATACAATATCTCTATCTCTTTTCTGACCAACAGAGGCAATTAAACCGTTTTCTAGATTTTCATTTTTCCAAACATTATAATTACTTTCATTAAAATTATATGTCTTCATTCTACTCATTACTCTTTGACTATCTGCCCCAAAGTAAATATTCCCGTTATGTTTTATCGCTATTATCATTGACATTTTCTTTCTCCTCGCCTATAATTTCCATTTTCATTTTTTCGGTATTATAATATATAAACGGTGCACTAACACCATTATTAAATTTTGATACCGCTTCTATAGCTTCAATGATTCTTTCTTTAGAATTTTTGTTTTTATTTGACTTCAAAACACCGTTAACAATTTCAAGTCCTGCCCCTATAGCAACATAATCATTTATTTCAGATACAGCCATTGTATAATCTATTAGGTATATTTTTTCTTTTAGTACAATAACTGTTGTTCCGAGCGTTTCATTTTCTGTATTTTTGGTACGATTTTGACTTTCTAATGTTTCTAACATTTTAGGAAGTATTATTCTAACAACATCATTAAAAGTGATATCATTGAGATGATTTAAGCCAAAATCTATGTTCGATAAAACACTTTTTTCCTTAACATATCCTACTTTACCAATTAAACAATCGTTAATTCCTTTGGCTCTGAATATTTTAAAATTAGAATTTTCTAAATGATTTTTTTTGCTAACACTAGTTGTTGTTTGTGTATCCGCTATTACATGAATCATTTCTTTATCTTTTAACGCTATAATTGATGACATTCTTATTTCCTCACGCAAACAAAATTTATTTTTCTATAATATATCTAATTTCACTTAACTTGATCATAAAATTATTATCATCGTTTTTATTAAGATTTTTTGTAATAATAGGCACTTATTACTATACTTTTAACTCCTTCAACATATACTTCATCTACTCTTTCCCAAAATGAATCGTATCCTGTTTTTTCTTTAATAGTTGGGAAATACGGTTCGAGAGAATCATAAGTATCAGTTGGTAACACAATAATTCTAGCTACTTCAACTCCATCAACTTCAAAAATCAAATAATGAATATTCTCTGAGCCTTCTACTTCATTATCGTAATGACCCTGATCATCATTAGCTTCGATAATTTTTACATTTAAGCGATCAGAATAAACATTAGAATTTCCGCTTGCTGAAAGAACAACAGTCGTATCTCCAGGATTAAGTCCTTCAATATTTAAAGTTTTAGTACTTGAATCAAATGATACATTTACAATGCTTTCATCATATTCTAAATCAAAAATATAACTTCCGTTTAAACTATATGAAACTACAATTTGATTTGTTTTACCTTTTTCTATTGTTGTTGATGTTATCCCAATTCTGAGATATTCCTCGGTAGAAGGGTTCACATCTCCTCCGCATGACACTAATATTAACGAACTTAGCATTAATGTTACTAATAATATTATTTTACTTTTCATGTTAATCCTCCCATCTTAAAACTGGATTGCCATTTTCATCTTCTCTCCAGTCTCTATTCCACTCTGAGTTAGAAATGTTTGTTAGAGTCAAGGTTCTATAATTTCTTGTTCCACTTACGGTTTTACCATTTACTGCATTAGAGCTTACACTTTCATAAAATGCATTTATAAATTTTGTGTTTTCTTGTGTAAATCCAGATAAATTACCAAATGATTTGTCATTTTGATTGAATTCATTCTTGTAAATAGCAACAAAACTTATGTTTGAGTTTGTAGCAAAACCAACAAGGCCACCAAGATTATAACTTGCACTTGTTTTGCCTGCTTGAGTAAATGTTGTAGCATTAATTTTATTATTACTTACATAACTGTTTGTGATCGCTCCATATGATAAGTATCCGGCAATTCCTCCTATATTAACATTACCTAGCCCCAAATATGAAAGACCGGTAATATGAGAATTTTTTATTGATGATAAGCTAATTTGATTTAGATTACTTCCTACCAATCCTCCTACGTTAATAGAACTATTTGCATCTAATTGCCCAGCTATTCTTATTGCAGAATTATTAACACTAACTTTATCAATAATTCCTAGATTTTGTCCAGCAATTATTCCCGCATTAATAGTGCCAAAATTAGATGCTGTATTTACTCCATCATTTATAACTATAAAGTTTTCGAGTTTAAGATTAGAAATTGATCCTTTATTGATTCCAAAAATTCCGATATAGTTCCAATTTCCCGATGACTTTATAGTAGCATTGCTAATTGTATAACCATTACCATTTAAACTTCCGGTAAATTCTTTTTTTCCTTCACCGCCACCAGATAAATAGTCTCTACCTTTCAAATCAATATCATTAATTAACTCGAAATGCTTATCAAAATAATCATCATTTTGTATAAATTGAGTCCATTCTGAGTTGTCAGAAATCAAATACGGCTGCTCTTTTGTGCCAAAACCTCTCAAAAAACTACCTTCATCTATAGAAATGTTAAATCTTAAAATTGGCATATTTTTAATAAGTAACTGTAATACAATTTTTTGTCCTTTAGTATTGCTATTAATTGACAATGTTTGACCATTCATTTTGCCATGTATGCTTCCGCTTACTATACTAAAATCAATATCTGTTTCTTCATACTTATCTAATAATAAAGTTCCAAAATTAAAGTCTGCTATAACTCCTGGAGGAAGTATTAAATTATTAGAAGTAACACTTAAATTGTTCATATGATTATTATACGAATAATTAATAGATTCAATATAGTTTGGCATTTCATTTAATAACAATGAATTTTGTGCATATTGTTCATAAGTTAAAATATCAAACGCTTGTTTTAAATATACTAATACTTCATTACTTAATAAATTATTTCTATTCAACAAATCCCAAAGAGCGGTTGGTCTTTCTGCATCAACTACTCTTAGCATGTCTCCTCTTCCAACAGAATTCAACCATGCTTGATAAATAAATCCTGTCTCATATTCTGACATATATTCTTGCTTATATGTAAATAAATCTGTTGGAGTTAATGCATTTAAGTTGTTCCCGCCACTCATTGATATTTTTGATGTTGTTTGAGTGTTTGATGTGTTTACTTCTTTGCTAGCCATATTATAATCAGTTTGATTCGCCATAGCTGATATTGCAGCAGAAATGTGACCTTTTAAGCTTAAAGACATATTTCTAGACTCATATTCGCTTTGAATATTTTTTTCTGATGCAACATATCTTGAAATTGATAGAACACCTCCAAAATAATAGTTATCATAAACATGTGTTCCGTATTTTTCTAATAGAGCTTTCGCTGAAAGTAGGCTGTCTACTTTTGCTAATTCATTTTTAAAATCTGTTGTCAATACTGTCTCTAGGTCTAAAGCATTCCAGTTTATTTGAGCAATTTTCATTTTCTTTTTAACTTCATAATATTCATAGTATTCATCTTGAATAGTGCCAGATATACCTGAAGTGTCTAAGCTAAAATTACTGGATACAGAAAAACCAACATTATAAACCGGAAGGGCCAATCCGGCTTCTCCTGATAATCCGAATTTACTCCCATATTCCTTTGAAATTTCAGTCATACTACTTCCAGTAACCGAATCAGAGTCTTGATCTGATCTTTCAGATACCAAAATTGCATTATTAAAATGAGCGCTATTAACATCGAAGATTTTATAGCCAGTTCCCATTCCTAAAGTATTATTTGTCGATGCAATATTTAACCCTTCTGCAATTTGATTTTTCTCACTATTGCTAAGAGTATCAAGCTCTGCAGCATTTATTTTTATAACTGATGTAAAAAAGACTGTTTGTAAGATTAAAATCATTGTAATTATGGTTTTTTTCATTCTATTCCTCCTCAATATAATATTTTCCATTGCTATCTACTTCTCCAAAACAAGTTTGAAATTTGTATTCACTTTCATCTAAAATTAATTTGCCATTGATTAACCTATATACTCTATCAACATTAGTAAACATTGGGCAGTGTGTAATAATTAATATTCCTGGGGCATTTTTTTCTTTTTTTAAATCAACAAGATAGTTGTTTAATTTTCTTGCATGATAACCATCTAAGTTGTTTACTGGTTCATCCATAATGAACAATCTTGAGTGCTTTCTAGACAATGCTGATAACAATGTTGTCATTCTTTTTTCTCCACCACTCAGATGTTTCAACTTTAATTTTTTTAAATTACCATCTGCATAAGTCTGACAATCAAGCTTATCATATAATTCTTGTGCATCTGCTTCAATTTTTTTATATTTATCTTGATCCGAATAATTTGAATAGTAATATGAATGGGAAACATAATCTAAAACATAATTCCAGACTCTTTTTTGGAAAAAAGAATCATCGTCATCATGTTGTCTAACATATCCAATTTTTTTTCTAAAAATGTCTTGATTATCATTGTTTATCAAAGAACCATCTAAATACATTGTTTTTGAAATTTCTACTTTACTATCTTTTTTAGAAAAGGGATTACTTAAAAATTTTTTTATTTTATTTTTAAATAATGAAATTAAGTCTTGTTCTATGTCGCCTACTAGAGACTTAAAAATACTCGATTTGCCTGTACCGTTTTCTCCTAAAATCAAAACAATTTCACCAGAATAAACTTCAAAAGAACCATTTTCAACTATTGGTCTTTTCTTATTAGGATAGCTAATGTTTAAATCTTCAACTTTTAAAATTGGTATTTTCATCTTTTTCTCTCCCTCACACTTAAACTAATTAACAATACATAAACAACCACAGAAATCATAACTCCAAATATAGAATATAATAATAAAGAAAAATATTTATTCCAAAATGTAGATATAAACAAAAACGAACTAATAACTGTTAAATATGTTGATTCTATTAGCATAATATCCAAAAATATTTTTTTTGTTCCATTAATTCTCATTATATTTAAAGTTTTTACTTGAATCTTAAATTTAAAATACAGCACAAATAATCCGTTAATAAAAGATAATAATATTACCAAAAATACTGTTTTATCTAATTTTGATTTAATATTGTTTATTACTTTATTAATATTTTTCATTTGGTAATGATGTGTTTCTATTGAAGGATCAAAATTAGCATAAACACTTGTTTCTTCTCCTATTGTATTAGCTCCAATAAAAATAATCTTTGAAGTTGTTTTGTGATTGACATCATAAATTAAATCAACATCTGAAAAAATTAATTTAATCTTTATAGGCTCTCCATTCACATATATATAATCTCCTACTTTAACTTTATACTTTGTTTGATAATAATCTGGAATCGCTGCCTCATTACTATTTAGAATTCCATCATTTGAATTAATCAAGTTATTTTTATTTATTGGAGATTTATTTGTGTAAACTACATCTTCCATTAATTGATAAACATAAGTGTTTAATAAGCCACTATTCTCAAAATTAACATCAAGTGTGTTTGAAAAAAACTCATAACTATCTTTCTCTTCGCTTAATATATCATACGAAATAAAATCTAAATTAGTATTTTTAAGAGATTTATAAAATTTGTTATTTATATTGAAATCATCAATAAATAACGACATTACTACTAACATTATTGAAGTTATAAAAATACTAATTATATATACTCTAATGTTTTTTAGAATGTAGCTTATGTTTTTCATTTTTATTATTTTTCTTTTTATTAATAATTACTATGTTAATTAATGTACCAACTAAAACAAATGCAATTGCTATAAAGAATGAATAATTTGAATCTGATATCAATTTTGTAACCTTAATAAATTCACTTGATGTTTTTGATAAGATAAATAAATTGATAATCCAAAACATGTATGACAATAGAACTATTATAATTGCCGATATAACCTCTCTTTGTTTTAATTCTTTTCTTCCGCTATCAATAATTTCTTTTTTAATAACTTTAGTTTTTAATAAATTGTAGCCTATAATTCCAATAAATAGTACGATTCCAAATATAACACTTTTGAGTAAAACCTTATTTTTACTAGTACTTATTAAAGATTTTATTTGATCTTTATCCGTCTCATAATTGTCAAATTTGTAATCAAAATAACTGCTATAATCTTTGCTGTTGTAATCAGCTAAATAATTGTTATAGTCTTCTAGTGAGTCAAATTCATCTAATTTCTTTTGTGATGCCCTAGGTACATAAGGATTTAAAAAAATATTCTCAAATAATTCAACATCATTAGTTACAACATAAACACTTGTAAATAAAAGATTATATCCTAACGACTCAGTAATAGTTTTAAAATTAGGAATGTAAACTTTATTTAAATTTGTATAATCATAAATTCTAGTCACTTCAAAATTTAAACCTAAAATTGATATAGTTTCTCCAAGTTTTACATTGTACTTTTTCACAAGATCATTGCCAATATAAATTTCATATTCTTTTGCTGCCACTGATTTGATTATCCTTTCTGGTGAAAATTCTGTGTCAACAATATTTTCATCATCGTACAATGACAGAATTTCTATATTAATTTCATTTTTATTACTTAAACTAATATCTGATCCTGTAATATTATACTTGAATACAGATTTAACAGACTGATGATTTTTAATGTCAATAATTTGTTCCTCACTAACTCCTCTAAGTAAATAGTCATAAGTTGTGTCTTCGTATATACTGTTTATATGCTCTGCTTTTGACATGGCTTCAACGTAATCACTTCCAAAGGATAAACTTGCTATAATAATTCCTACAATACTAAAAACGGTGATTACAAGCACTTTATTCAATATTTTTTTGAAAAAGTCTTTTGAATATTTTTTCATTTTATTCTTCCTCCGAATTATTGTCATTTAAAATAAAACTATGAATTGCTACAAAACTCTCATTTTTACCTTTGTTAAATTCACCCCATGGGCTAAATAACACTTTAAATTCACAATTTTCACTAGTTTGGTTTGATCTGATTTTAAATACATATGTATACGGATTAGTTTTTTCCTTTTCAGGATTTATTTCAAAATACATGCCACTTATTTCAATTATTCTTTCTAAACCATTGACTGTTGCATATTGCTTTTCTGTATCGATTTTTGTTGGCTCTTGCACTCCCATTTCAAAATCATATGCATCATATGTATCAATACCAGGAATTAAAACAACTTTAAACTCAACCATGTCTTTTACTTGATTTATATTGTTAAAAGAAAATTCCACAATTACATAAATGTCTTCATTAACATAAAAATCTTCCAAACTGTTCACTTGATTGTTTGTTTGCGTTGATTCATATAATTCCTTTCCAAATATATCTTTCGCAAATTTTATTGAAGCAACAACTTGAGCTTCCTCTGGTTCCGGAATATCTGGATCAGTGTTTGTTTCACCACCGCAAGATACAAGAATTAATAACAGGTTTAACATTAATATAACTATAAATAATTTAGCGATTTTTTTCTTCATATTTTAATTTCCCTTAGGCCTTTCATATTCTAAAATTTTAAACCATTCTATGTCGAATAGATATAATTGGTTATTTTTTTTGTAAGTTTCAAACTCAATGTTTGATGTTTTTTTATTTATATACGCTTTTACTTTACCTATATAATTATAGTGAATATAGTGATTGTTATTTTTGAAAACAATTTTTATATCACCATATAGTGGTCCACTTTGAAAATCAGTTTGATTTGTTGTATAGACTATTTTATTAACAAGAATCTTTGCATTAGGATTATTTATATTATTAAAAAATTCTTGTTTTAAAGTTGTTACACCCATGAGTTTACTATAGAGACTGTCAGTTTCATCCAGGTGCTCTCTAGTTGGTTGTATTGTTCCAGTGATAACGATTATTTCGGGATTAATATTATCATAAAGTTCTTTTGAATTTTCTTTGTTAGAAACACTTCCATGGTGAGCCGCTTTAAACAACGTAATATTTTTCAAGACATTTGTACCAGTATAGTATTTCAAAAGTGATTCTTCTAATAAACCAGATCCATCACCTGTTGATAAAAATTTACCTGATTTTGATTCAACAATAAAAGGAACTGACAAATCATTAATATCTTGTCCATCAAAACCATGTTGTCTAAAATTATCATGGTTCCAATTATACAAAATTTTTAAATATACTCCATTATTTATTTCTATATCATAAGTATATCTTTCTGAGTTATCTTGGACTTTATAAGTTTTAAGTTCTCCAATTTGATAATCAGTGTTTCCATTAATAAATTCAGCGGTGCTATTATATTGTTTGTTATTAGCTGACGAGATATATCTAGTGTTATATAAGTAATAAATATTTGAAAAAGTGTTAAAATTATTTAAATATGTATTTGCCACTCCATAAAAGTAATGACTTCTGGGTGAAGTTGATAACCATAAATCCCAATCGTTTATCAAATTATCTTTTGTTAAGCCTGAGGATACTTCAATATAAGGCATTCTACTTGCTTTAACTTCCATTTTTGTATGAAAGAAAATACTAGCTGGATAATACTTTATATTATATTTATTTATCAACAAATCTCTTTTTGTTACGTAGGTCTGGTAGGCATCAGATTTGATTAGCCTTTTATCTTTTATTAATTCTATATCACTTTGTGTGCGAACCCTAAATGAATCAAAATCGATTATTGTCTCAATCTTTTTAAAACCAACATAAGTATTGCCATAAATATCTGTTTCAGGCCCAGAATTATTTAAAAACATATCAAAAAGTCCCCCTTCACTGTACAAATACGCAATATGATCATAATCGGAATGTGTAATTATCAAATATTCTAAAATACCATCAGTTATGTATGCAGCAAGTTTTTTTGCTATATTTTTTTTAAAAGTTGCCTTAATAGCAAGTTGACTTTCTTGGGTCCCGCCATCAACTAGTATTTCTACATTGCCAGATTTTATCAAATATATATCGGATGGTTTATTATTACTATATCCATCGTCATCTATATTTCTTTCAAAAGATTTTCCATCTTTGCTAACAATGTTATCATTATCAAAAAAAATGACCTGAAATTCCGCCTTTGGATCTGGAAGAAATTCATTAACTCCAAATAATGAAGTGTCATCTTTGTTGTTATTTCCATTATAATCATTCTCACTTGGGGAACCATTTTCGCAGCTTACCAAAAAGAAAATAAGTAGCAAAAATATTATAATATTAAATATGTTATTTTTTTTGCCCATAAAATTTCCCCCTATTAAGATTGTTTTTGTAAAAAAACTATAACTTTATATAATAAAATTATAGCATTCATAAACTATTTAATCAACGCACTATCAAGATATTTGATAAATTGTATATAGTTATATACTAAATATTATTAAACTTATGTATTTATAGGTTATTAGATTATTAAAATCGGATTATCAATTACTATTATTAATATCGATGAAATATATTTTGAACATCTCTTCTTTCATATATAGTCTCTCTTTTATCTGTATATTATCAAATCTATTAATTCAATAATAGGCAAATATCTAAAATATGTTTTATATAATTTTATATATTTTTGTTTTCTCTTTAAATATAGAATTATTTCACCTATTAATTATTCCATCATAAAACTTAAACTTAATTCTTTTATCTCTATAAACTGTTGCACTTTCAACTGTTAACATCCAAAGCTCACTATTCCAATCTTTTAGTTTATCTGTTGATTTTTCTAAATTAGCAATAAACTTTTTTATTCGGTAAGACTTCGCTGAGTTTTCTCTTTTAAGATTTGCTAGTTCTTCTTTTCTTGCTCTTAAATCATCATATCTAATTCTTAGTTCTTTAAGTCTTTTATCAAATTCATCAATACCACTTTTAGTTTTTGAATTATCTTGAATGAGTTTATTAATTGATTCTGTTAATGTTATAAGTTCTCCATCAATTTCTTTAATCTCTTTATCAATGCCTTTAGTACTTGTTATTAGTTTTAGAACTTCCTTTAAATCATTTTTAACTCTTTCTCTATCTTTGATCGTTATATTATAAGCATTTAAAAGCTTTTCTTTTATTTCTTCTTCCGATAGATGTGGTGTTTTACATTTGTCTTTACCTTCTTCATATTTCTTGTTACACCTATAAATTGATCTACGGTATTTAGAATTTGAATGCCATGTCTTTCTACCATAATAACCACCACAGTCTGCACATTTAATTTTACCAGCAAATATATTAGCTGATGAAAAGCCACCAACCATTTCTCTTCTTCTTTTAATTTCAATTTGGACCATTTCCCACATATCTTTATCGATAATAGCTGGGTGACTATTTTCTACATAGTACTGTGGAACTTGCCCTGTATTTTTAACCATTTTTTGTTCTAAGAAGTTTTCAGTATATTTCTTTTGAAGTAGTGCGTCACCTTTATATTTTTCATTAGTTAATATTGATAAAACAACATGGGCTCTCCAAGTAGCATTAGCTGCACTTTTAATGCCTTGTTCTGTTAAATAATTTCTAATGGCTATAGGTGCCTTGCCTTCAACTAAAAACATCCGATAAATTAATCTTACAACTTTCGCTTCTTCTTCAACGATTACTATTTTACCGTCTTTCTTTTCATAACCTAAAAATCTACTATAGGCAAATGATACTTTACCATTTTGAAATGATACTCTTTTACCCCATGTAACATTTTGACTAATGGATCTTGATTCTTCCTGTGCAATAGAAGCCATAATAGTTAAGATTAATTCACTTTTAGAATCAAGTGTCCATAAGTTCTCTTTTTCAAAGAATACTTCAACACCTTTATCTTTTAACTTTCTTACAAACTTAATCGTATCAAGTGTATTTCTCGCAAACCTTGAGATTGATTTAGTAATGATTAGATTAATTTTACCGTCTAAGGCATCTTCAATCATTCTATTAAAGCTTGCTCTTCTTTTGGTATTTGTTCCACTAATACCTTCATCGGCATAAACGCCAACAAAGGCCCATTCATATTTATTTTCAATGTAGTTTTGATAGTAGTTTACTTGTGCTTCATAACTTGTGTTTTGTTCTTCTGAGTTAGTTGAGACTCTTGCATAAGCTGCAACTTTAATTTTCTCTTTACTATTACGAGGTAACTGCGTTAATGGATCTATCGTTGATGGTATTACTGTTACTTTAGTTGTCATTTACTGTTACCTCCTTTACCTCTTTTTAAATAGTGGACTCTTGCTTCATCTTTCATTTTTTCTGTCCAACTATTACTTCTTGGTTCATATTCCCACTCTAATATTTGCTCAGTGCCGCTAACGATTTGAAACAAGAGCTTATTATTAGGTAGTGCGACTATTTGTTTAACTTCTTCTTCAAAGCGTTTTAAATCGAAGGTTTCTAAATTTAATAATTTGTTAGCTGCTTCAATTATTTTAGCCTCTGGTACTTGCTTAGCATCGCATACACACTTGCCCTTAGTTCTTAAAGTCGAACACATCCAAACAATGTTATAAGGTGTCTTTTTATAGGTATATGCTTTACCACATTTACCACATTTGATATAACCTTTAAATAATGTCTTTTTCGTTTTATCTAAATTGATATCTTTAGTTTTTAACCTTCTCATTTTTTGGGCATCATCAAATATTTCTTTACTGATAATCGCTTCATGAGCATTTAAAACAAGATATTTATTATACTCACCATTATTAATACACATGGTTTTACTTAAGTGATTATCTCTATAAGTCTTTTGTAAGATAAGGTCACCTGTATAGTTATAATTGGTAAGGATTTTAATGACGGATGAACGATTCCACTTCTTTGTCTTATATGGTTTAATTCCTTGATAGTTTAAAATATCGCATATATGTTCATCGGCATTTCCTTCTAAGTATAGCTTGTAAATTAGCCTTACAGTTTCTGCTTCATCTTCTACTACATAAAGTTTCTTATCTTTAAGAGTGTAACCAAGTGATGAATTACCTCCCCATATTAAACCAGCTTTAAAATCTTTACTTATCCGCCACTTCATATTTTCTGATACACTTCTCGATTCTTCTTGTGCGAAAGTTGCTAGAAATGTAAGGATCATCTCACCTTCACCACTATTGGTGTGGATGTTTTGCTCCTCAAAATAGACATCAACATTTAAGTCTTTTAATTCTCTTACTACTTCAAGTAGCGTTACTGTGTTTCTCGCAAACCTAGATATCGACTTTGTAATAATCATATCGATCTTTCCAGCCCTTGCGTCTTTAAGTAAAGCTTGAAATTCATCTCTTGAATCTTTAGTTCCAGTAATTGCTTTATCTGCATAAACACCAACAAATTCCCAATCATGTTTACTTTGGATTAGTCTCTTGTAATATGAAACTTGAGTAGCTAATGAATTAAGCATCGCTTCTTTTCCAGAGGAAACTCTAGCATATGCAGCCACTTTTAATTTTTTATTAATTTGTGGAATTATATCAATTTTTACTATCGATTTATTCATATCAAATAACCCCCTTTTGTTTCATTCTATTAATCACTTATTCAGCCTCAAAAGTCAAGTTATTTAAACGATAAAGGTTATCTATTTTGATACAATATTTTTCAGCAATAAAAGACTCTGCTTTCAAATATTCTTCTTTATTGATAATCCCTTTATTAAGGAGTTCTCTGATTGGAGCAATTGATAAATAATACTTTTCTAAATTACTTCTTTCCATCATCTGTTTGCTCCTTCAATCTTTGCGAATTTCGATAACATTCTCCACTGCAATAAACCCTGTTTTTATTTCCATATACAGAATGCTCTTTTTGGCAAAATTTACAAATGAAAGTATAGTATGCTTTTCTATTTACTTTCTCTGGATTTTTACTCCACCATTTTGATCTACAGTTATCTGAACAAAAGATTTTTTTCTTTTTTCCTTTTATAAATTTAATCTCAATTCCACAATTTTTACATTTACCAAGCAAATGTTCTTCATCTTCAATTTTCGTTACTGCATATCTAACTGCACTAACCGTCATATTAAGTTCTTTGGCAATTTTCTTATAACCGAATCCCTCTTTTCTAAGTTCGATAATCTTATTTCTTATTTGTACATTATCCATATGTTCATACCCCCTCAGAGGTTAATGGCAAGTACTATTGAATTTTGCCGGTTTTATTGTTTAAAAAAAGAAAAAACCTCATGAAAAGGTATTATCCTTAACATGAGGTATGTTATTAATATTTGAAATTTACCTATAAAGAAATAATAAGTATTTTATAATCATGAGAAAATATTTTTTTTCATATATACTTTATTATTAAAAAAAAGATACTCTTTTAAGACTACATTTACTTAGTTGTAAATTTTTTTGGCAATGTTAGATTAAATTTTTCTCCAAATCTAGAAAAAGTATCCTCATCAATTCTAGTCCAAACCGCACCATCGCTTCTAATGTAGTATTTTTCAATGACTTTATAACTTTGATCATTTATTGGAGTGATACTACGTGAAATCAAATCATTTATACATAAATGTTTTTTTAGATTAAAAACACCTGTAGAAACATCATAATCATAATTATTAAAATCCCAAAAATTTACTTGTCCTGATCCGTGGTCACTGTCAAAACCAAAATTAGATTTAATCCATACTCCAGTATCAAAGTCATATTCGTATTGATTAGTTCCATTATTAGTTCTTTCAAAATAACTTTTACTATTAACCTTGCCTTTATGATACATAATTTCATACTCCAAATTATTTTCCACAAAATAGTCTTTAGTAAACACAAATGTTTGACCATCGATAGAAACGGTATTTTTGGATTCAATAAAATAACTATCATTTTCAGATTTTAATATTTTCATCTCATTAAAAATTGTCTCTAAAGATTTTTCTTTAGTTTTACATCCAGTTAAAGTTAATAAAAAAACAAACATAGTTATCAAGTAAATAATATTATACTTTTTCATTTTTATAATCTCCCTTATTTTTATAAGTCAATAATATCATATAAAGGGGAGGTTGTAAACGCGCTATTATTCATTTGTTATGTTTATCTTTTTAGTTATTTCTATTAATGACTCGATCATGTCATCTATAATATTTAAATCAAGGTTTATATTATGTTCCTTTAAATATGCTTTAATGTATGTCAACACATACTTCTTCTTTTGAACACCTTTTTTGTAATTTTGTTCAGCAAACACAATAAGTTCTTTTATCTTCTTTTCAACTTCAACATAAGCCTTATAAAACTTTTTTGCTTTTTCACTTTTAGTTGCCAATATACCTAAAGCCAATCCAATGATCGTTAATACTGAAGTTACAATTGTTATTATTAATTCTGGATTATTCATTGTTATCATCCTTTTCTTTTTTACTAATTATTTCAAGAGCATTCTTTACTATTTTTGGAATAGGAAGTCCTGCTAAACTTGCGTTTTCAATAATACTTATTCCTTCCATAGAAATAAAGCCTATAACTGTTCCATCTCTTATAAATGAAGTTTCTAATATAATATCAAGCTGTGTTGCAACTGCTACTAAGAATAAAATAAATATCTTTTTAGATAAACCAATTATTCCTGCTCTACTACTTAGTTTTCCATTGTCTGTTTTCTTACTATTCTTAAAAACTATCGCTAAAATTAATCCACTCAAAAAGTCGATAATCATAAATATAAGTAAAGCTATCATAACTTTATCGAATCCTCCTAGTAAAAATGACAGTAAGGATCCAATAGATCCGCATATTAAAATAAGCACACTTTTAAACTTCACTCTGATCGCCTACTTTTAGACTTTCTCTAAACTCCTTTATTTCATCAAGTAACTTTGAAAACTCAACAATAACATCATCTTCTAATGATGCCCAGTTTTTCTTATAATTAGTTATTTTGTCTACTACTGCTTTAGGAATATCAACATCATATTTTTTTGATTTCTTAAAATTATCTATAATAGCCTTAACTCTATAAATATGATAAGCACGTTTTACTTTTACTTTTTGTTTGTTTATTAGTAAGTCATAATATTCTAAAAAAGCATCCAAATAATCAGGCAGTACCTTTTCAAATCCAATTGCTGTAAGTTTATTAAAGTCATTTTTATATTCTGGATTTAGATATATGATGTTTTCTTTTGCTTTAACAAAGTCATCAGCATGAATTAAATTATAAAGAGGAAGCTCATCAGAAATAGATTGTCTTTGAATAAAACTTTCTATGCTGTATGCAAAAATATCTATATCTTCAAACGCTGCATGAGTAATTCCATTTAAGTCATTAAATACAGCTACTATATCAACATCAGAATTTTTATCTGTTGTTCCATATGCTTTTGATCCACAATAATATGCGAACATTAAATCATTATAAGCAAACAATCCTTTTAATCTTTCTGTTATTATTTCGTTATTTGTTTTCTTCTGTGACATTTTCTAACTCATCCTCTCGTCTTTTTGAATCATCTTTTGCATCATCAAACCCTTCAACATTAACCTTTAGCCACGCATATGCAGCCTTAATAGGACTTTTTTCTATAAATAAACTAAAGTCAGTTTTTGGAACTTCTATATCCACTACTTCTAAAGGTCTATATTTTTGAACTCTTTTATCAACGTTTATATAAGATGCTAAAGTAATATTAACTAACTTGTCTTTATAATTAATACTTACTCCTATTACCCTGTGGTAGGAAACATCAATTCCTACATTTGAATCTAATTTTTTTATTATTGCCATATAAAGGCCTCCTTATTTATTTTTTTAATTTATGGTTTACACAAAGGCTCTCCCCAATCAAAGTTTTTTATTTCATATTCAACACCGTTGTGAGTTATTGCTTCTTTAAGGCTATAAAATTCAATATATTCACAAGCTGGAGCTCCTCCATAATAATCATAAAAATCTGTTGTGAATGAACTTATTGTTTCTATAAATGTCCCCTTATAAAGTCCACTTATATAAACACTAAACTGCATATCAATATTTAAACCTGATGGACCATTATGTTTAGCACTATACCGGATTATGTATTGGCTACCTATTTGTTCTACAACTAAATAAAATATAGAAATGGTTATATCTTGAACTTGTGGAGCTACTGAAACCTCATATACAGTGTTACCGTTTAAAGTGACTTTTGTTACTTCTGTGTTATTCAACTTGACTAAATTCACATTTGCTGTGTTTAGTTTAATAGCCATTTTATTCTACCAACCAAATCTTCTCTAAATAAATGGCGGTTGTTGTATTAGTTGTCCATTCGATACTTGATCCACTGAAATTCCCCACAAGATGTTTTACATTTCCAATTGTCATCTTATTTGATGCTGTACCTGAAACATATGCTTTAAATGAATGAGTTTTAAAGTATCTACCATCAAAAACACTCCATGAATAAAGTCTGTCATAATTTAAACTTACACTTGTTGATGTATTAGATCCCATCCGGCCAAAAACTACGTGAGTTTCATATGAGTCTGTTCCTGTCATATTTCTAACTTCAAAAGCAAGTATTTTATTATACAAATTAATGCTTTGATTTAAAGTAATGTTATTAGCGGTTATTGTAGTTGGGATTGTTCCTGAGCCTTCATATAATAAAGTCAAACCTCCACCTATTTTTACTACACTTGTACTTCCTCTGATAAAGACTTCATTAGTCATGGTGTTTATTGCCATTTCACCTGGATAAGAAAGATCACTTGTTGTAGGTTTAGTGGTCCCTCTTTTTATTCTTATGATTGGCATTAATAAGTTCCGCCATCAATTATAGAATCTGGTGTTAAGACTTTATCGCTGTTTATACCAATATACTGAAATAGCTTATGTGGTTTATATTCATTGTCATAAACTGAATATAATACTAATCCGTTATCTAACGTTGCATTATTAAATGCTGCTTTCGTTACCACTTCTTGTGTTTTTGGTCCATAAATAACTGTAGTATTAAAAATGTTATCGAGTATTGTTCTTTGATCTGATGACAAGTGATCTATACTATTTGCGTGAGTATTAAAAGTTGATGTTGCCACTCCACCAAGATCTGCTAAAGTGATCGTAACTGCACCAGTTTTTGAGTTTACACTTGTAACAGGTGAAACATCAGGAATAATGGATGTTGGTAGTTTATTATTAGCACCAATTAAAGGTACAGTTCCATTAGTTGTTCCTGTGTTTTTCTTTGATGCTGTTCCTAAAGATAATGCTGTAATTTTAGTGTTCATCAAAGTGTCAGCGTTAGTATCTGACAAATAACCAATATAGTCATCTATAACTAAAGGATTAGCTGATGAGCCAGTTTTATCCTTTTTTGAAATATATAAATTTCCACCATTTAAATCTACTAAAGGTTCTCCTGCTTTTATCGAACCTGAATTTCCAATAAGTGGTCCAGTACCACTTGATGTTCTTCTTTTTATTTGTATAACTGCCATTTATTTTTCCTCCTATCTATTATGCAAATAAACTCTATTTATTTTATGTGCACTTGGACATGATAAAGTTAAAACTCCTGCTTCATATTCCAAGTCTAATATATAATCTGCACCTGCAAATCTGTAACTTACCGAAGCATTTGAACCAATTGTTAAGAACAATAAAGAACCTGAGAAGATTATGTTTGTGCTTGAAATCACAACACTTATCAAAGCTCTTGAAATTTTATCTGAACTAATATTTGAAACAGTGTAAATCCCATTTGATACTTTTACTGGTTCAAGATCACTAACTTCTCCATCTGCTTTTAATTCATCTTTTACTTCTTGAATCTTCGTTAGACTGTTTTCGATATATTGTTTTTGATAATCGTTATCAATAGTTATTGAAGTTTGAGTTTTTGAATATGCACATAATACTAATTCATACAGTCCATCACCAGTTAATAAGTTTGTTTGTGTTAATGATGGATAACTTCCTGATTGTTCTTTTAAATATATAGTTACTTCATTGCTGCTTGTATTAATTCCAAGAACAACAAACCCCTTTTTACTTGAATCAAGAGTTATCTTTATTTGAGTATTATTTTCAACATAAACAACTCTTCCATAAACAGAAACATAACCATCTTTAAATGTTATTGTGTTACTTGAAATAGTAAAATTAACACTGTTTTTAAAGTCTTTAACAATTCCTATTTGCTTTGAAAATAAAAAATGATAGAGTTCAGCATCAATCTTTGAATTAACACTTGCTCCATCAAATGTAATTTTTTGTACTCCCATTAAAATTCTCCTCCATCTAAATCTGAGTAACCTTGATTATTAATAGTTACATTCCCAATATTGGAGGTTACTCCCTTAGTTAATATTTGTAGCTTTTCAGTAAGATTTAATCTATACTCACCTAATGTCACAGTTGCAATATTTGTATCGTTAATATACTTGATCCCAGTAATAATTGAATCATATATTTTACCCTTATAAATGAACTCAATAAAGTCTCCAATTTCTAAGTCAGATAATACTTTAATAGTTCCTTTTTTATTGATAGTAAACGTTATCTGATGATCTTCTTTACTTACAGCTAAAATGCTCTTAACTTTATCAGGAATATCTAAGTAATCATTATCACTATATGTTTGAAGTTTTGATATAACTTTTTCATATCTTAAATTACTATTTACATCCTCACTAATTGTTCCATCTTTTAATAAAAAATAGTCTTTAATATCCTTAAAGAATAGATTGTCTTTTCTTGGATGAAAAGTTACTTTATTTACTTGTTCTTTACTTGAATCATTTATTTTTAAATCTTCTAAATATAGATTGTCACCTTTAATTTTCACTCCAGATGATATCTGTACTATTCTTATTTGTAAACCTAAAAAAGAGCCATTATCAAAGACAACTTTACTTCTAATTGAAACTCCATACATCTTTGTTATTAGCTCTAATATTTCATGTATTGTCATAACTTTATCATCTTCAAAAGTTACTTTTCCAACCTTACTTGTTTCTTTGCTTATTTGCAGATAACTTAAGTTTTGTTTATCATCTTCACTACTGATAAATGTTGTTCTTATAAGGTTTTCTATATAGTCAGCAAGGTTTCCTTCATAACTTTGAGCGATAACTTCCACTTTAAATAATTCCTTAAAATCAAAACAAGATATTATTTGATAATTACTTTCTTTTGATATTCCTTCAATGACTCCGAAGTAGAGTCCATTTTGTTTTACATACAAGTAATCTCCAACTTTTGCATTTAATTCTTTTTTATCAGTTTTAAACTCTGATCTTTGAGTTATGACTAAATCTAAAACTATCTCAAAATCATTAGCAACCCTTATACTATCTTTAACACTAAAATTAATTCGATCTAAAATAACTAATTCCATTTTATCCTAGATGATACTCATATATAAATATTTTGAAGTTTGTTTCTTTGTCTGTTCCTGAATCAAAATCAAGTGTTAAATCAGTAGGTTCTAATAATATAAAATTGTCTTTTTCAAAGTCCTGCAGATGATAGATATCTTCTTCTATTTCACCATCATAACTTTTCATATATTGTTCGTTAGGAATTGATGAAATTATCACCCTTGAATTATTCTTTTCTAAGTATAGTTTTAATGATGTTAATTCTACATCATCTTTCATTATTTTAAGTGTTGGATTTTTGATGTCTCCAGTTATTTCAATTAGTGTTGATGCAGGTACAACTCCTTCTATTTTTAATCTCGTCTGACCACCAGTTGTCTTAGTATATGAATAAGGATAAATATATGGATATTTCTTTCCATTTTGTTCTTCATTAAAATTAAAAATAAAACTTTTTTCTTTAATCCAATAAGTCTTTTTATTTAATATAACTCCAGACTTTAAATGTCCATCCACTATTTCTGTTTTAGTCAAACTAACTAAATCCACATACACAAACTTAGTATCATTTGCTGTGTAATAAAGTTTTAAATTTGTTGTTTCAACATTTAAATAATTAATAAGTTTTTGATATCCTTCATAACCATCTAAAAATATAATATCAAATTGAATCTCTCCTAAAGGTTCATCCTTTTTTACAGTATGATAAATATGATTATATTTTAGATAATTCATATTATATGAAAATCCTAAACCACTAATATTTGTAATTAAAAAACCTTTATAATAATTGAAGATAAACTGATCGCCTTTACTATTTTCTAAATAAAATTTTCTTATCATACGAACTTACCTCCAAGTGCTCTATTTATTGAGTCAATATCGAACTCTGAAGATGAAGTATTAATTGTTACATTATTAGTTGTTTGGTTATTATTGTTAGTTGTACTTGCTTGACTATTCTTCTTAAGATTAAATGCATTTGAGAAAAAACCTCCTATTTTACCAAATGCTCCGCTTACTTTATCTTTCGTTTTATTTGCAAAATCACCAACTCCACTAACGAGATTTTTAGTTATATCAGTAACACCTGACACAGCTTTTTTAGCAAAATCAGTAACCTTACTTGTAGTACCTCCAATAAAGTCCCCAACCGTTGAAATCGCACCACCAACAGTATCTTTTACTTTCCCAATTACGCCACTAAAAACACTACTAACTTTTGAAGCAACTCCAGATGCAAATTCTGTAACTTTATTAAATGCTCCACCCACTAAATTGGTTATTCCCTTAAATAGTCCTCCTATTTTTTCAGCTACTCCACCTAAAGCTCCGCCTATCTTGTCACCTATTTCAGATGCAAAACTAAATATTTTCTCAAATAATTTGATAATGAATTCTAAAACTTCAAAGATCGGTTCTAATATCTCACCTATTACTTCTAAAGCTGGTCCCAATATACTATTTAAAATATTACCTACCATTTCAATTAATGGCGATAACATTTCAAATATCTTACTTAAGAGACCTAACTGTTTAATTAATGGTTCTAAAATTATCTCTATTAAAGGAACTAATAAATCAATAAGTTTTGTGAAAATACCAACAACAATATCTAAAATTGGTTTTAAAGCTTCCATTAAAACTTCAACAAGTTTCATTATTGGTTCAAGCAACTGCATGAGAACATCAAATAACTTTTGTAACAATTCCTTAAAAGATTCACTTTGCATAAGTGCCATAACTACAATAGCTATTAATGCTCCTATTCCTAATGTTGCAAAATTTATACCAGTTCCAGCAAATATTCCTGCTGTTCCAAGTGCTTTAAAGATAACTGCTGCTCCTTTTACAATTGGACCAACTTTTCTAATAATACTTATTACTGGTCCAACTGTAGCTGTTAAAGTCGTAAGAGCAATAATTATATTCTTTGTTCTATCGTCTAAGTTCTGCCACCAAGTTATAGCTGCTTTTACAGTTGGTATAAGTCTATCTTGAAGTATATTCACAACTCCTGTCATTGCTGGAATCATAACTGTTGCAATTTCTACTGATAAAGCCGTTGTTGATTGTTTTAATCTATCAAGTGAATCTTTATACCCACCAACTTGATCTATCTGTTCTTCAGTGATAATACCAAGCATTCTGGCTTCTTCTCTAAGATTTGATATTTCATCTGCTTCCATACTTAAAATAGGAATTAAATCACTTCCCAATTTGTCACCAAATAAATTATTAGCAAGTGCTGTTCTTAAAGATTGGTCCTCAACTTGATTTAGTGCTTCTCTAATAATCTCAAAGGCCTCTTCAGTTGATTTACCTTCAATTTCATCCATTGAAATACCTAAAGCATGAAAAACACCAGCAAATGATTTAACATCTCCTAGTGCTACATCAGCTAAGATATCATTAACTTTTGAGAATGCTTTTTCAAGGCTTCCAGTTTCTACACCAGCCATTGTAGCTACATGATTCCACTCTTGTAGAGCTTCAACATTCATACCTATACTTTTAGCTGTTTTATTTAATTCATCAGCTGTATTTGCACCTTTTTTGGCTAATGCTGTTAAAGCAGTTACTGCTCCTAAGATTGGTGCTGTTAAAGACTTTGTTAATGTTCCACCTAGTTTTGATAAATTCTCAAACTTTTCATTGCCTAAAGCCTTCATCTTAACTTTAGTGGTTTCAAGTTGGCTATTAATTCTTCTTATGTCTGCCTCAGTATAGGCAATGTTTCTTTCAAGTTTTCTAAATTCTGCCTCTGATACAGTACCAAGTTTTAAACCTTCTCTCGCTTTTACCAATTGTTCGTTTTGTTTATCTAATCTTTCTTTGGTACCTTTTAATATATCGTTTAGTTGAGATTGTCTTTTTCTCCATAGTTCTAAGTTTGAACTGTCATATCTTAAGTTTGCATTAATAGCTCTAAGGTCTCTTTGTTGCTCTTTTAAATCTTTATTTATTTCTTTTATTTCATTTTCTAAGTCTTTACCATCAAGGCTCAACTTAATATTAATACCTTTTACTGTTTCAGCCACTAATACTCACCTCTTTTTATGATAAAAACAAATCGATATCTCTTTGCGTTGCTTTTCTAATTTGTGGTTCATCAGACATTGTTTGTAATTCTAAATTAACTAATTCTACATAAACATCAATATCGATATATTTAGCATCTTTTATAGAAATCCCAAGATGAGCCAAATTATAAATAATATTTGCTGTGACTTGCTCACCTTGAGACTCTATTTTGGGGATTCATCACTATTTATCTTATTCCCACCTAGCAATTCCGCGATTGTAAGAGACAGATTTTCTAATTCTTTAACGTCAGATAAAATATCAAAATCGATACTTTGTAAAAACTCATCAAAACTTTTATTTGTAAAAGGCTTATGAAGTACAAAAATTATCTTAAACAATACTTCTAATACTTCAGAGATGTTTTCTTCAGTCTCGCTTTGATCTAACTTTGTTATATCTTTAAATAGTTCTGTTCCAAAAATGCTGCGATATTCAATAATAGTAAAAAGTGAAGACTTTAATCTTAAGTCCTCACCATTAAATTTAATTGTTTTTTCCATATTATATACCTAAATTACCTACGGTGGGACCACTTGAGAAAAAGTTGTTATAGTTTGTGTCGCCAAACTTTGCGATTGCTCTAATAACTGACAAGTTCCCTATTTCAATAGATCTTGCTGTAATACTTAATGTCACAGAATTAGGTTCGATGCTTTCTGCTTTTGTTTTTGTTGCATCACTAATTGGTGAAGCAGTACATAAAAAATACCAAACACGCCTAGATTTTGCGTCTCCCTGTATTTCATAACCAAGTGCAAATGTTTTATTGCGATGGTTTACTACTTCTATTAAATTACCGTTTGTATCTCTTTCATATCCTAAAACATCAACTTTAAAATCATCATCAACTTCTGTCAGTTTTAAAGTAATATTAGATCCTGAGTTAGATACTAATGTTGCTAAAATTCTATCGTCTGCGTAAACATCAGTTTTACCTGATATTACCTCAGCTGTTAATTCTTGCGCTCCTTTTAGCTTCTTTGGATCACCATATGTCCAAGAGTCATCTTCGCCAGGAGTCGCTATTGCATAATGAACATTTTTTAATCCGAATGTTACTTTATTGCTCATGTCTTTTTTCCTCCATTTTAATTTCGTAAATACGATAAAGACCACTATCTTTTAAATAAAACTCATTAACCATGTTAAATTCTAAGTCATATTGTTTAAATTTGTTTTCAAGGGATCTTTCTAAATTAATATTTTTATCTTTGGTTATTAAAGTTATTTGAATGGTTGATACTTTCATCAGATGTTGATCATCTGAAAATATCACGTTTCTTTTGCTTAATTCCTGATAAATGATTATAGGTAGTTTTATCTTCTCTTCAATTGATAATGCATAGTAAACTTTATCTAATAATACTTCGTTGAGTATTTGATAAATAAATTCTAAATAATTATTTTCCATTTATTATATCCTTTATATCTTCTAACATTTTGGGAGTGAAGGCATCAAATGCTGGTCTTAAAAAAGGTCTAGGATTTACATATTTTCCTGCTCTATGCATAAATCCAAATTCAATCAAATGTATTAACATTCCTTTTTCTTTAGCATGTATTACGATTGTCTTATTATATCCAGATCCAACATCAGTCTTTATGAAATCATCAGCTAATGCTTTCTTTTGTCCGCTTCTTGGTGCGTTTTCTACAATATATTCTAAAATCTTATCAGCCGTTTCATCAAGTTTTGCTTCAAGCTCTTTTTTGATCTGCTCTGAATAATCTTTTACTTCATCCATTATTTTTCCCGTTAAATTATCAAGTGTAGCCATCTATATCACTCACTTTTAGTTTTGTTTCGACTAAGTATAGCTCCATATACTGCCCTACAAGATATGTTCTTTCAATTGAGTAAATAACATCATTTACAATTGCATACTTACTTCCGTCATATAAAAAACTTTGAATTTTAAGTGCTATATCTACTTTATATTCATACTTTTTACTTTCGTAATATTCTTTAGATGTAACTGATTTATTTATTCCTATTAAGTCTTTCTTGCTAACAAGTTCCAGTCTATTATTCCCTAAATAGTCTCTTTTTGATTCCAACTTTAATAACACTATTTTTAGATTAGGACTACTTGGAAACATTTGTATCACCTTTTGTTAATGATAATTGTAATAAAAGCATTCTAAAACTACGAGGTAATTCTTTAACTGAACCATCTGTTTTAAATCCAAAAAATGTTTTACAGTAAATTAATACTAACGATTTTGTAAGGGGATTATCTTCTATATTTTCTGGATTTACGCCTGTAGATAAAATTAAAGATAGACATGCTTCAATATAAGCGTTTAACTCATCATCTGCGTATGTTTCCTCAATTGGTATTAATAATGATTTTTTTACATGTTCAAGTAGTCCCATCTATTTAACCTCTCTTATTCTCCTGGTGTTGTTTCTTTCTTCTTAATTCTTAAAAAGCCGTTATAACCTACAACGTTACCACCAGTAAATACTGACGCTTTATATGAAATAATACCGTCTTTAAACTTATAATCTGTTGATTTGCCAATTTCAACTGGTGAGAAAATAGGTACTTCATAATTGTGTAATCCACCATAAGCCATTACATATTCTCCAGCATTAGTTTTTGAATCGGTTAATGCTTTACAATATGAGTTAATAATGTACGGAATACCATCAATAGTGCTATTAACATAGTCAATAGTATGTACTTTTCTACCTTCTGGTGTTCTTAAACCAGCAAATGCTCTTAAATCATTTTTATTTAAAATTAGATAAGCGCCGCCTTCGATTTCCTCATCTCCACCATAAGCAAAGATAATGTCATCTAAAGTTTGATCAGTGATAGTTGAGATTTCTAATGGATCAGCATCAGCTAATGCCACTGCTTGATCACTAAAAATACCAGTAAATGTATTAGATGTTCCTGGTCCTCTTAAAATTTGTTCACTAATCTTTTTCTTTAAAGCAATGTTAATGTTTTTAATAACTTCTGCTTGATAAGGTAAGCTTGGTAATTTTTCTAACTCTTCAGTGATTTCAGTGTATGCAGTAACTTTTACCTTAGTAATAGTTAAATAACCAAATTCTGGTTCTGTTTCACTATAGGATTCACCTTCGCCAGTTAAACCAGCAATACCGCTGCCTTTAATAAATGACTTCTTATATGTTTCACCACCGGTTAGATTAACTACTCTAACACGATCAACTAAACTTGAGACTTGTGCGAATGGATAAGCTGCAATACTTGGTGCAGTGTGATCTGGAAGTAAAATCTCTTCACTTGAAACTTGAATAACTCTAGACTCTTTTAGATCCTTACCTCTTTTTTCAAGTTCATCTTTATTAAGATTGTCTGATCTTTCAATTTGAATTGGATTGATTTTTGCTTTTCTTTGAATAGCAAGCTTTCTATCGATAACTTCCTCTTCCTCTTTTAGATCATCAATTTCTTCTTCTAATTCTTCTAAAACTTCAATAGTAGCCTCTAAACCAACTAATCCTTGAATTTCGGTTAGTCTTACTTTAATTTCTTCTTTTCTTTTTTCCAAATTCATGTTTTTTTTACACTCCTGTTTTTAATTTTATATTTATTCTTTTCCTTACTAACGCTTCTCTTTGTTCTCGCTTTTCTAATTCCATAGCCTTTAGTTCTAATTCCATAGATTCTAAAGAACGAGCATAAATTGAAGTGCTGTCGTAAGCTGGAATATCAACTATTGAAACATCATAAAGTCGGTCAATTTCTTTAATATACCTTCTAGGGATATCTCCTTCATGATCCCACTCCTGATCTTTTACAGTAAAAGCAAAACTCATACTTTCTAAAAGCCCTGATTTTACCATCTTATAAATGTCTTTATTGTGCTGTGTATCTAATAATTCAGCTCTTACTTTTAGACCTTTCTCGTCTGAAGTTAACTGTAATGACTGGTTTTTTGTCCTCGCAATGATTAAAAAGGAATCCATGTGGTTATATTTCATTGGAACATCTCTAATTGCGTCTTCAGTAATTGCATCTGGACTAATACTTTCAATAAATCCATGTTCTTCTGTTCCTATTAGAGTTTCCTCATCATAAACAATTGCATAACCTTCAAGTATCATCTTTTCATTTTCTTCTATTAGTTCAACATTAGCAATTCTTGTTTCTCTTTTGTTCATCTTGTTTCCACCTCTTTTTTCGGTCTTGGTCTTTGAGTTGGAGTTTTAGTGTATTCATACTCTAACTCTGCATCTTTGTAATATAAAGAATTAATTTTTTGTTTCTTACAATAAGCATCAATTATCTTAGTTTTGTCTTTTTGTTCATCCAAAATTGCTGTCAATGCTTCTTTTGTTACTTTTCCATTAATCGTTACTTTCATTTTCCTCTTCCTCACTTTCATCACCAACTTGATATAGATTTGCTTTCGTTGCATCTACATAATTCAGTGATTGTAATCTTTTATCTCCATTCTCTACTGGTTCAAGACCAAGTAAAGCTCGTGATTCATTCAAACTCATGATTCCCAGTCCCATCAGCTTCTCAATCGCTGTTACCTTGGTATTCCATGATGCGTATTGCAGTCTTTCGCTATAAAAGACTATCTCTTCGCCACTTTTAATCTCATTTTCAGTTAATAAGCCCAAAGAAAAAGCCTCAGACAACTGAATGGCTAAAGGCTCTATAGTTTGTTCATAAAATGAATTAAACTCTTCTTCACTATAATTTGAACTAAATATTGCAGATGATACACCGAAATAATTTAATATTTTATCATTTAAGAATTCTAGTGTTTCAGTATCTATTAATTTGGGATCAACATTAAGTGGTATGTATTCGCTTTTTAAATCTATGGGGATAATTGAACTTCCTGTTACTTTTACCGAATCTCTTAAAACTTCATTAAATGAGCTAACTTGTCTCTTTTTATCGGAATCACTTAGCATTGCATTCATTTTAAGAAGCCCCTTTATTTGCATTGAGCTTCTTAGTGCATTGTCTATACCTTGAAGTACATTCTCATTGATGTTTATTGTCTTCAGCAATGCCTCTTGATCGCCTTTATGTCCACTTCCACCAAATATATCATCGTCATGATAAAACCTCTTTAAATGAATAACATTCTCGTACGGAAGTATAAATGACTCCAAATTTTCAAATTGGAACTTTAAGAAATAATTGTCTAAATTATCTACCATAGGTTCTACCATTATAGGATTCAATGGATAAAGACCCACTAATTGACCATTTTCAAACATTGGATAAATAAACGAATTATCATCAATATAAAGCTTGGTAATTATTTTATATATGAATTGATAAGGTGTCATCACTTCGTTTGGCTTATATTTCAAAATAAAAGACAGATTACCGGTTTTATCAGTAACTGTCTTGTCATTTTCATTCTTAATATGTCTTGGTTTTAACTTGGCACATTGACTTGCTATTCTATCAATAGCTATTTTAACCACATCCGATTTCGATATGTTCGTTCCAAACGAGACTCTTGGAATGCTGAGATCGCTTATAAATTTAAAAGGCTCCGGAGAGCCTCGTTTTTTTCTTCTTCTAAATATTCCCATTTCATCCTCCGAAAAAAAATAGAACTTTTCAGTCCTATAATTTAATTATGTTTTTTTCTTTTTAGCCACCTAAAATATAAAATGTTAAGAACAACAATCAATGCAATACCTAAAATTAAAAGTATAGAATACATCAAATGTTTAGTTTCATAATCCAAACTATATTCAAGGATCATAAAAAAGGCTATAGTCCCCATAACAAAAATTGAGCCTACCGAAAATATAATTATCCAAACATTCAATATTGATTTGAATAACTTTTTCTTTTCATCGCCAGATAAAGAACTAACGCTACTAATAAGAGAAGTCTTCTGTTTACTTCTTGTTCCACTTACATTTTTATCTTCAGAGTAAATATTCAATATTTTGGCTCCTCTATGCTCATTTTGAAATTTTTTAATTGCCTCTTCTGAGCTTCTTGCTCTTATTCGAGTCTTTCGAGTAAACCCATTGATATTTTTATATTTAATTTCAAATCTCATAATAACGCCTCCTTGAATCACAACTGTGTTCTTTTTTATCTACAAATATTTTAATATTTTTCAATCTTTATATTGGTGTGATTTTCCTTTTCTATTTTTTTAATGTATTTTTCGCTTTTAGATAAGGAATAAAACTTTTTCTCTATATTTTCCTCAACTGTTAACACTTTATGTGTAGAACTGACGATGTAATATCCTTTTGCTTCTTTTGAAACAATAGAACCATCACGATATTCTTTAATCAGATAAACTAAGCCATCATAGGTTAATAACGATATTGAGCTTAAATATAAACTTATGTACAACAATATCCCATTTCCAGACGGTCCAATAATATTTTCATGCCAAGCATAAACATTGAAAATTATTGTCATTACTAACAAAAATCCTGCTGAAATATACTTGAGTAGTTTTCCAATGTTACTTCTTTTGAATATCTTAACTATCGTATTAATGAAAACAAATAACAAAGATACAAATAGTAATATACTAAATATATTAAAGACTATAGGCAAGGCTTTATAATAAAAGTTAGCATTGAAAGAAATGATTTCAAACCCTTTAAAATCTCTTATATATCCATTTACCCATTCTCCTGAAAGCTCTGAATAAAACCCCGAAATAAAGAAGGAATAATTTTCAACAAAAAGAAACCAAATTATAGCAAATAACACAATGAAGCTAGAGATAATATACACTAAATTCCTTAAATTAAACACCTTTTTTATTTTCTTATACATTGAAGCACCTTCTTCCAATAGTCTTTAAAATAATTATACCATAGATTAATGTTTAATTATTGCATATTTTCAAAATCTAATTTATACCTATTCAATACTGCATAAGCTATTATTAATGCTACTGTTCCGTCAATTCTCTTATATCGTGAGTTAAGCTTTGATGGTTGAATATTTCCATTAACATCCACTTTAGCTTGTGTGTTGGATAAGCACCATTTCAAGATTGGGTTATTATTATAAACTACATTCTTGTTCTTTAAATCTGCTTCAAGTTGCTTCATAGGCTCTGACAAGGAATAAACACCCTGTCTTACCTTTTCCATATTGAAGCCGAACTCTTCCATTTCTTTAATCCAATATTGACTATTCCAGGGATCATATCCAACCCATAGTGGCCTTATTTGGTACGTCCTTACCATATCTAAAAACCATTGACTAACTAATGAAAAATCATTTTGACTTCCATCAGTAACTGTTATTAGTCCTTTTTTCACCCATATGTCGTATGGGGCATTATCTTCTTCTTTTCTTCTTTCGATAACGTCACTTGGCATAAAGAATTGTGTAATAACAAACTTCTTATCACCCTTCATTAACAAAAGAACAGCGGCTGTTAAATCCGTAGTACTGGATAAGTCCACTCCTCCAATTGCATAACTATCTCTTAAATCATCGATATTATAGGTTTCCTCATTATTTAGATCATTAAACGTTAACCACGATCCTTGGTCTAATTGCTTAATATTAAAATCCTTACAAAGCATTGTAACTCTTGTACCTAAATCATGACGAGATTTATTCATTATATCCTCTAAATATGCATGTGTTTTAACAACTCCTAAACTTGGATTTGACTTTTGCCAAGTTCTAGGATCTTCATATATTTCCTCAGTAGAATCTTGGGTATATAACCATGGGAGTATTTTTTCATCATCTATCTCCCCTTTGATAAGCCTTCTTACATAATTAAGCTTATTATCTAAGAAGCCCCCTACTGTAGTTCCTTCTGTTGTAATAATAAAAATAAGTGGTTCATCCTTAGTAGATTGACTCTGTTTAATCGCATCATAAACCTTTGAATCGGTCATCTCATGAACTTCATCAATACACCCGACTTCTATGTTGTAACCGTCCTTATTTCTTGATTGAGCTGATAATTTTTTTATCTTATTCTTAGTCCTTGGAGAGTATATTTGAAATATGTTTTTAGTGCTTCTTTTTTTATTAGACAGAGCTTTTGATTGTTCTCTCATATTGTTTATCTCTTCAAACAAAATGTTCGCTTGTTCGGTTGTATTAGATGCACAAACAATATCTACTCCACCACTCGATAAGAAAAACTCTGCTAAATCTATCGCCGCAATAAATGTTGTTTTACCATTTTTTCTTGCTACAAGTAAAACCACTTCATTAAATCTTCTAAGACCTGTGTCTTTCATTTTAAACCCATACGAAGCTTCAAGAACTGCTTTCTCCCACAATTCTAAAATAAATGGCTTACCATTAAATGGACTTTTAGTATGTTTACAAAATGTTTCAATGAACTCAATTCTTATTTTCCCTGGTCTTGTGTCATAAAAGTATCTAGGATTTTCCATGTCAGCAATTAATTTTTCAAGAACAGTCAGCAGCTCTTCACCTACTAATATTTTTCCATCTTTTATTTTTTCATAATACTCAACTAAGTAACTCAAATCGCTAACCTTTTCATAAATTCATCAAACTCATCATCGTCTTCAATAATATTTTTACCCATGATAGAATTTAATGTTTTTATTATTGTTCCATAACTATTTACAAGTTTTGTATAATATTTAGCTGCTTCTGTTTGTCTCTGACCACCTTTACTAGAAAATTGAATTGCTCCGTGTGTTTGTATTTTTAATCTTAAATTAGAAAGTTGTACTTTCATAAAAGCTGCTTCACTTAATAAATTATCTACAAGGTCAGCTTTTGTTTGATCTACAGATTTAAATAATGATTTTAATCTTTCATATTCTAAAGATACTTCATTCATTTTTCCCATATTTTATTTTCCTTTCTAAAATAATTATTTAAAGTAAAAAAGCCACAAATAAATGTGACTTCATTTTACAAATCTCAAAAATGTTTTTCAGTTTTTCCAAAAATAGTGCCCTGTGTTTTTTAAAGCCCCCCCCTTGCGGTACCCCTTGGGAATTATTTGTTGTTTGATTGGGGGGTATATTCTTTATAGAAGGAATCAATTAAATTTTCATATTCTAATAGCATTCTTTTTAATAGCTCATTTAATTTGTTTTCTTCCGTTTCATATTGATTAAATATTTTTGGTTCTTTACTTTTATTAATTAATTCTTTTCTTTTTGTAACTTTGTAATGATTGTTATAGTCGTAGGTGTTATCTGATAAATAATCCCTAAATTCAATAGACGATTCAGTCAGTTTTAATAGGACATCGTTTGTTTCTTTCTTGCTGAATTTAAAATCTGGTTGTTTAGCATCGTGGCTTAACATTGCCATTAAATCTTCAAACAAATCATTAGGTAATGCAAAAGACATATCTCTGTTAGAAAAATAATGAGAAAGTCTACCATACACCTTGTATACCTTATCAAAGGTGTTTTTATCCATTTCTTTTATTGTACTATTTTCTGGATCATTTAAATGATTATAAATGTTATGTTATAATTAAATTAACTAATATAAAAATTTAAAAAGGAGTGTTACTATAAATGCCTAAGAAATATAAAAATTTATATCAGTTTTTCATCAATTCAACAGTTAATAAAATTTTGTTATCATTTAGTGAAATTGAAAATATTAACAAAACTGATTTGCCGGTATCTGCAAGAAAATATCGACCGTATTGGGCAAATCATATTAATAACTCAATTGCTAAAAGTTGGATGTTGGCAGGATATAAAGTTTCCAGTGTTAACTTTTTAGATGAAACAATATTGTTTGTTAAAACCAATGGTTCAAACATTAAAAAGCAGAGAGTTCTTCTTAACACAAAAGATATTAAAGAAGAAGCAAACGAAATTGTTGTATGCAAGAAAAGTGATGAAATTATTAAAGAGATTGAAAACTTAATTGTTGAAACTTCAACAATAATAGGTACTCCTTTAGATGAAGATGATTTTTATATTTTATATCAACCTAAAAATCATATACCAAAAAAGCTACCAAAGAAAAAGATTGCTGTATATAGTTTTGTATATAATGGTATATTTTTAAAAATCGGTCAGGCTGGAATTAAAAGTAATGCACGTTACCAAAGTCAACACTATTATCCAAGTAGTTCAAATAGTAATTTAGCAAAAAGTATATTAAATGATCCGATGTTTAAAAACTTTTTAAATGAAGACATGATATCGGGTTGGATCAAAGAAAACTGTGAGCGATATGATATAATTATTAATTCGTATTTAGGAAAAAATACTTTAAATTATATTGAAGGAATGCTACACATGAAATATAATCCAAAGTATGAGGGCTAAGAGATGAATGACCGTAATAATAAATTAAAACAAGAGATAATGCAACTCAAAAAAGAAATTGAACGATTAAAAAAAGACAATGAAAATCTCGAATTAGAAAACAAAAAATTAAGACAATCTAGAAGAAAATCAATTAATCAAATACTAGAGGAAATCAGTTAACATATTTAAAATGCTTTTAAATTACAATAAAGCTAATAAAAAAACAATTATGCAGTATTAGGAGGATTATTATGGATAGAAATGATAAAGAAAAAAGAATGAATCAAAACAATGATTTAGACTCAAAGAAAAAGATAGATACATAAGTTTGTCCTTACCCTGTCCTTACCCCTTATTGTTGGACTTAATAAAACTTAACCCGCACCTTTTTTAA
>CAZEKQ010000018.1:0-33543 GCA_964512735.1 uncultured Eubacteriales bacterium
ATATTCTACGATAGTCCTTTTTTATTACTGTCTTTTAACTGGGGTGCGGTCTAAATCTACAAACCTTTAATTTTATATTTTTTTATCTTTATCAACGGCACAATCAACGGCACGGCAAATCGCAGATTCAAATCCATCTGATTGCAAAGAGGTAATCCCCTCTATCGTAGTTCCTCCAGGTGAACAAACTTGATCTATGAGCTCCCACGGATGCTCATCGCCGTCCATTATAAGCTTTGCACTTCCATAAACTGTTTGCGCTGCAATTTCAAGCGCCACTTGCTTATTCATACCATTTTTCACTGCCGCTCTTGCAAGAGAGTCAATAAACATATATGCAAAAGCCGGTGCACTGCCTGCAACCACGCCAAACAACGGAAAATACTGCTCGTCTAGCTTCATCACTCTTCCAACTGACGAAAACATTGCATTTATAAGATTTTCTTGTTCATTTGTGATTGAGCCGTTGTCACAATATGCACTCATAGCTTGCCCAACCTTGGCATTAATGTTTGGCATTACTCTGACAATCGGCGCATCGTACGAAAGAAAAGACTCTATAAAATCAAGAGTTTTTCCCGCAGCTATTGAAACTATTAACGGTTTTTTCTCTTTTAACGTTTTTTCAATATTTGGAAGTAATGTTTGAAACCCTATCGGCTTTATTGCCAAAACTACAGCATCAACATTCAAAATCAGTTCTTTTTCATCACTTGATGTTTTAACCCCAAACTGCTCTGAACATATTTTTGTTTTGTCAACATCAACATCAAAAACAAAGATATCATCACAGCTTAAAGCTTTGGACTCTACTATACCTTTAATAATTGCAGTTGCCATATTTCCGCAACCGATAAATCCAACTTTCATATTTACCTCCAAACTGAGCACTTATAATTTTATTTAAATAAAAATTTCGTCCTGCTCAATAACTGTAATATCTGCATCCTTTAGAGCTTTTTTTGCAGCGTCATTATCCTCTACTCTTATGATAACATAGGCTTTTCCCGCATCTGGAGTGATAAAAGCATATGCATATTCAACACTAATACCTGCGTCTGCAAGCGTTTTAATTGCAACTGAAAATCCGCCGGGAACATCTGGAATACCAATTCCAAGAACATGAGTTATCGAAACAGTCATTTTAGCTTCTTTGAGCACTTTTTCGGCTTTTTCTGGGTCACTTACAATAAGCCTTAATATTCCATAGTCTGTTGTGTCTGCTATCGAAAGGGCTCTAATGTCTACCGAGTTTTCAGCGAGTAGTGATGTTATTTTTGCAAGTCTTCCAGGTTTGTTTTCTACAAAAATTGATATTTGTTTAATTGCCATTTTTGTATGCCTCCCTTTATATTTCTCGTTTATCGATTACCCTTACTGCTTTTCCCTCTGAGCGAGGAAGAGATTGTGGTTCTACCAAATGAATTTTTGCGGACACACTAAGAGTTGATTGAACTGCCAATTCAATTTTTCTTTCGGTTTCCTCAATTTTACGAACAGAATCAGAAAACATTTCGCTTGACATCTCTATGCAAACAGTCATCATATCCATATTGTTTTTACGCTCAACAATAATTTGATAATTTGGTTGCATTCCAAGTTCTATTATAACATGCTCTACTTGCGATGGGAATACATTAACGCCCCTAATAACTAGCATATCGTCTGAACGCCCACGAGGCTTACTCATTTTTATAAGAGTTCTGCCACAAGAGCATTTTTCACGAGTAAGTTTTGCAATGTCCCTTGTTCTATAGCGAACCAAAGGCAATGCCTCTTTTCCAATACAGGTAAACACAAGCTCACCATAGCTACCGTCTGGCAATGGTTGCAATGTTTCTGGGTCAATAATTTCAGGATAAAAATAATCTTCACATATATGCATACCACTTTGTTCTGAACATTCATAAGCCACACCAGGACCTGCAATTTCAGAAAGACCATAAATATCATATGCTTTTATGTTAAGAGATTTTTCAATCTCTTTTCTCATATTTTCGCTCCAAGCCTCCGCACCAAAAATTCCAGCACGAAGTGGCAGTGTTTTGGGGTCTATTCCCATTTCTTTTAATGTTTCGCCTATAAACATTGCATAAGATGGTGTGCAAGCAAGAATATTTATACCAAAATCTTGCAGTATTTGAATTTGTCTTTTTGTGTTTCCAGATGATGCTGGAATTACTGTAGCTCCCAAAGTTTCAACGCCATAATGAAGCCCTAGTCCACCCGTAAAAAGCCCGTATCCATAGGACACTTGAACATAATCTGATTTTGTACAAGAGGCAGCACTAAGCGACCTTGACGCACACTCAGACCATATGTCAATGTCCTTTCGAGTGTATCCAACAACTGTTTGCTTACCTGTTGTGCCTGACGATGCGTGAACCCTTACTAGCTCCTCTTTTGGAACTGCAAACATACCAAAGGGATATGTATCCCTAAGGTCTTGCTTGACTGTAAAGGGTAGCTTTGAAATATCATCAATCGACTTAATGTCTGAAGGTGAAAGACCGATTTCATCAAACTTATTTCTATAAAACTCCACATTATTATAGGCATTATGCACCATTTTTATAAGTCTTGCTGATTGCTTTGCCTTTATATATTCTATTGGCGCTGTTTCAATTTCTTTATTGAAATAGTTTTCCATTAGTACACTCCCCTATTAAACGGTTTTATAGTCGTAGCCCAAATCAAATGCTTTAAGATTCATATCCAAAAACTTTTGTGGAACAGTTTCCTTAATCGCATCTATCCAAACGCTTTTATCAAAATCCATTATATTCGCCAAAATGCCTATTAAAACAACATTTACAGCTTTTGGTGAGCCCGCCTCAATCGCAAGGGATAAAGCGTCGAGCGCTGTTGTGCTAATATTTTTTTGTTTAATTGAATTTACTAAGTCTTGCGGATATTCCACTGTGCCAATAACTACTGGCATAGGGTCGATTTCTTGTGTGTTTATAATCACCTTGCCATCTTTTTTAAGGTGATTAATCCATCTTGCAGACTCAAGCTGTTCAAAAGCAATGATTAAATCCGCCTCACAGTCACGAACAACTGGCGAATAAACCTTTTCGCCATATTTTACATAAGTAACAACAGAACCGCCCCTTTGGCTCATTCCGTGAACTTCTGAAACCTTAATGTCAAATCCTTGATTTAAAAGTGCTTGACCTAATATTCTGCTTGCAAGTAGCGTACCTTGCCCACCCACACCTACTATCATTATACTTTTTGCTGACATAAATTACGCCTCCTTGCTTTCTATTGCTGAAAATTTACACATTTGCGTACACACATCGCAACCTACACATTGTGTATAATCTATAACTGCTTTTTTATCTTTCATACTAATTGCAGGACAACCAATTTTCATACACATTTCGCAACCAATACACTTGTCCTTATTAACTGTTAGTGGTGGATTGTGCTTTACATATTTTAGCAATGCACATGGTCTGCGTGCAATGATTACTGACGGCTCATCTACTGCAAGTTCTTCTTTAATTGCTTGCTTTGTTTCTTCAATATTATATGGGTCAATAACCCTTACACGATTTATTCCAATCGCTTTTACAAGTTGCTCTAAGTTTACAGCTGATGTTGGGTCGCCCTTTATTGTGTATCCTGTTGATGGGTTGTGCTGATGCCCCGTCATACCTGTAATACTGTTATCAAGTATCATAACGGTTGAATTGCTTTTGTTATAAGCAATATCCATAAGACCGGTTACTCCTGAATGCAAAAACGTTGAATCACCAATAACTGCAACGGAGTTTTTTTCAAAATCTTTGTTCGCCTTATTTCTGCCGTGAAGCGCCGATATTGATGCACCCATACAAATACAAGTATCCATAGCTCCTAGCGGTGCAAGTGCTCCTAGAGTATAGCAACCTATATCGCCACTAACTGCTACTCCGAGTGATTTTAAAGCATAAAAGACTCCTCTGTGTGGGCAACCCGCACAAAGAACTGGTGGTCTGTTCGGAATTTCTTTTTCAATTTTTGTGCTCTCAACTTTTTCGCCAAGAATTTTTTCTCTAACTAATGTTTGAGAATATTCCCCAAGAAATGTAAACAACTCTTTACCAATAACATTTACACCTATTTTTTTGCAATGTGTTTCAATAAAATCGTCAAGCTCCTCGATTACATATATAGTTTCACACTTTGATGCAAAATCTAAAATTAAATCTACTGGCAATGGATAAACGCAACCAAGCTTTAGGTATGATGCATTGTCTCCTAGCGCCTCTTTTGCGTACTGATAACAAATTCCAGCTGTGATAACACCAATTTTGGAATCATTTATCTCTACTGTATTGATAGGCGTTGACTCCGACCATTTAACTTGATTTTCAATTCTTTGCTCTACAATTTCGTGTCTTACCTTTGCCATTGCAGGCATCATAACATTTTTTTCAATATTTTTCTCATATGGTTTTAACGAAAAATCTATTCTATCTGAAACTTGTGCAAGGCTTCTTGAGTGAGCAACTCTTGTTGTAAGTCTTAAAAGCACAGGTGTGTCAAACTGCTCTGACAGCTCATAAGCAAGCTTTGTATATTCAAGACATTCTTTTGAATCAGAAGGCTCAAGCATCATTGTTTTTGATGCCCTTGCGTGGTGTCTTGAATCTTGTTCATTTTGTGAGGAGTGCATTCCTGGGTCATCTGCAACGGCAATAACTAAACCTGCATTAACGCCCATATAAGACGCTGTATATAGTGGGTCTGCCGCAACATTAAGCCCTACGTGTTTCATAGCGCAAAAAGACCTTGCCCCTGCAATTGATGCTCCAATAGCAACCTCCATTGACACCTTTTCGTTTGATGCCCATTCTGCATACACTTCATCATACTTTGCTGCGTATTCGGTAATTTCTGTGCTGGGTGTGCCTGGATAGCTTGAAACCACTGTGCAACCAGCCTCATAAATTCCTCTTGCAACCGCCTCGTTTCCTAATAAAAGCTTTTTCATTTTATATCCTCATTTCTTAAGTCGAGCACTCTTTTTGCTTTGCCGACAAATCTTTCAATCGTATTTTGTTCTACTATACTTACTTTACATTGTAGCCCCAGTACAACCTGTAAATTATCTTTAATCTTCTTTTGCAACTTTTCAATATATGAATAACTATCAACTATTGCAGTGTCAACAAGCTCTACTTTAACCTCAAGCGTATCAGCTAGCCCCTGCGTGCGAACAACAAGCTGATAGTGCGGACCTACACCCTCAATACCAACTAGGACGCTTTCAATTTGTGATGGGAATACATTAACGCCCCTAATTTTAAGCATATCGTCTGAGCGACCTTTAACCTTGTCCATTCTTACACCTGTTCTGCCACATTTACAAGGCTCATAATTCAGCTTTGTAATATCTCTTGTGCGATAACGAAGTAGAGGTATGCCCTCTTTTGTAAGAGTTGTAACTAGTAACTCTCCCGTTTGCCCTTCTGGCAACACTTCAAGAGTTTGAGAGTCTATAATTTCAGGCAAAAAATAATCCTCACAAAAATGCAACCCATCACGATATATACATTCGCCCGAAACACCAGGACCCATAAGCTCACTCATACCATAGTTATCAGTTGCAAACAAATCCCAACCATTCTCAATAAGGGAACGCATTTCTGGGGTACATCCTTCAGACCCAAAAAGCCCTAATCTCAAGTTATAGTCATCCATTGAATAGTCAAGCGACTTTGCAACTTCGCACATATAAAGAGCGTATGACGGTGTTGCAACAAGAGCCGTTGTTTTAAAGTCACGCATATACATAAGAGCTTTTTCGGTATTTCCGCTAGAGTTTGGAATAACTGTTGCCCCTAATTTTTCAAGCCCATAATGTAGACCAAGCGCGCCTGTAAACATCCCGTATCCAAATGATATTTGAACAATATCATCGCTAGTAGCACCAGCTGCAGCACAAAGCCTTGCAACACAGTTTGACCACATATCCAAATCATTTTGTGTGTAACCAACAACTGTTGGCTTGCCGGTTGTACCTGATGATGCATGAATTCTTACAATATTTTTCATCGGCTGTGCAAACAGACCAAAGGGATAATTTTCTCTTAAATCATCCTTTGTCGTTGGTGGTATGTATTTTATGTCGTCTAGTGATTTTATTTTGTCAGCAGTCACCCCTGCCTTGTCGAGACGATTTGTATAAAAAGGTACATTTTTATAACAATAATCGACTGTCCATTTTAATCTTTCGAGCTGTAAAGCCTCAATTTCTTTGCGATTCATTGTTTCTATTTCTTTTTGGAAAAACATCGTCATTCTCCTTCAAACGACCTTAAATCACAGCAAAAGAGGTTTCTTGCTGTGATTTAGCTTTTATTCTAACATAACTATTCAGTTTTAACAATGCCAGTGTAGAAAAATTCATCATTATTTTTTATGTATATTTTGTTAGTAATTGCACTTACTGATAAACAAAGGATAATCGATGCAATCATTGCCGATACTGCAAAAATAGGCCCCTTAACTGCAATGCTAATTAGAGATGCGTTTGTAGAGCCACCAACTATGATTATCATTTTGCAAAGTGCTGGTATTATTGCAATTGTAAACCCACCTATCATTCCACTCCAAGCACCTGCACGGTTAAGCCATTTAACATATAACGCTAAAACATAAGGTGCAAGAAAAGAGCCAGAAATTATTCCCCACGAATAGCTCATCATATCTAGTATTGGTGTGTCTGTGTTTGCTACAATATACGATAGTGTAACAAAGAAAACGCACAATATTTTTATTATTTTCGATGTATTTTTTTCGTTTAGTTTGTCTTTTAACATAACTTTTAACAAGTCAATCGTAAAAGTAGAGCTTGCAGTAAGCGTAATAGAACACAGAGTTGATACAGACGCTGCAATGAGCAATACAATTACAATTCCTAATAAAACATTAGAAATATTTGCAACTTTAAGCATTGTTGGAACTATGTAATCTTGCGCCGGCATGTCCACTCCTACTGTAAAAAATCGGTGGCACAAAGAGCCTATAAAATATCCGCCACCCGCAACAAGAAATCCAAAAAAAGTAGAAATTACTATTCCTTTTTTTGCTTGCTCATCATCCTTAATGCCAAAGAATTTTTGAATCATTTGTGGCAATCCCCACGTGCCAAAGCTTGTCATAAGAACCACAGAGCTTAAAGACACTATTTGCATTTTATCAAGTTTTGGAAGACCTTGTGGTGAGCTTGCATATTCAACCAGTCCTGCAACTCCACCAACTGCCTCACTTCTAACAACTGCAAAAATCAAAGCCGCTACACCAAACATCATAATAATGCCTTGAACAAAATCTGCTCTTGACTGAACAAAATATCCACCAAAAAGCAACATAGCCATCGACAAAGCTGCAATAATTATCATACAAATTGTGTCGTCAATGCCAAGCAATACCTCTGCAACGCTTGCAAGCCCTTTATATACTGACGCAGAATATGGGATAAGAAAAAAGAAAATAACTATTGATGAAAAAAGCTTCATTGCGCCACTATTATAGCGAACGGCAAAAAACTGTGGCATAGTTTTGATTTTAAGCCTTGCAGAAACATCGCGAGTCCTACGTGCTAAAACCTTCCAAGCAAGCCACGAGCCAAACACGACATTCCCTATTCCGGCAAATATTCCCCAAAGACCATATTGCAGACCTGTGCCACCTGCATATCCAACGAACATAACCGCAGAAAAATAAGCGGCACCGTAAGACATTGCAGATATCCAGGCACCTGCATTTCTTCCACCAACTGTTAAGTCGGCAACACTTTTTGAGCCTTTGCCAGCAATAATACCTATAACCATCATAACTATTATGTATATTGCAATAGTAATCCACACCGTGATATTTTCCACAAATCCCACTCCTGTATTATACTTCTTTCGCTCTATCACTTTAAAGCTTTTATGTGTTAAAGCGACTGAATTATAATACATCAATAGTCGACAAAAGTCAATAATAAACGAGCAAAATTATTATTATTTAAAAAACGCCTCTACTCCACCTTTTTTCTTGTTTCTACTATACACTTGTGGAGGACTATACGATACCAAAATTGTATCATCGCCAATTATTTCAATATCGTGCCACAAAACACGAATATCCTCAGAGGCTGCTCCGAAAAGCTTGCTGCGGCCAAATATTATTAGTGCCACCATTTGACCAGTTATTGTGTCAAACTCAATGTCACACACAGCCAAGCCTTCCACCATCTTGTTTATTTATTACTTCCTTGTTTCGCAAATCACTAAAACAACAATTCATAATTATCATCCTCCCTTTTAAATACTATTCAAAGAGAAGATAAAATTGAACTAAAATTAAAAACTTATTTTATTCTTATTTAATCAAATTTATATGCCGATGTTCTTTTAATTTATCCTATGTTGCAAAACATATAAAATTTATTAACCAAATCAACAAAAAGCTAAAATAAAAAAAGCTTGCAACTACAACTAAAAAGTTATAATTACAAGCATTTTGGTGATCCATCGGAGATTCGAACTCCGGACACCTTGATTAAAAGTCAAGTGCTCTACCGACTGAGCTAATGGATCGTATTGCCTAAGGCACTTGAATATAATATACGATTTGTTTCGTAATGTCAAGCATTTTTCTACAAGTTTTTAAAAATATTTTACCCCGCAATTTTTAGCGGGGATAAACCGTGTAGCTACGATGTTTTTATCCAAAAATTATAACCGCAGTAGTCCCAATTGCAACTATAAAAAACAGTATCGCTAAAATTCTTGTGCCCTTTTCTAACAATGCTTCCTTGTGCTTTCCTTTTGTTTTATCAAAAAAACCGCCTGAAGAATCTCCACCAACAAAAGCACCTGAAAGATTTGACTGCCTGTCCTTCTGCATAAGAACTATTATTATAATAGCAATTGACAATAATATCATAATTATTGCACCTGCAATCTGTAAACTTGTCATAAAACAACCTCCGCAAACTCTTTATGTTGGAATATTTTATCACACTTTTTTATGAATTGCAAGGTTTTAAAAAATCTAAAACAAATTGCAAGTTTTTTCTTTTTTATTTTCAAAAATGAAATCTTAATAAACTTTTAATAATGTTGTTACAAATAATATCGTCAAAGAGAGTATAATAAATTATTATTGTGTTTTATAAAGTAAAGGAAGGCAAAACTATGAGTAATAAGAACTTTTTTGACCAATTCGATGATTATGATGAAAATATTGATATAGTCAGCGATAGTAGCAAAATACCGCAAAAAAACAGAGGTAATGTTGCAAACAATAAAAAGAAAGATTTTTTTGTAACACAGGAGTTGCCCACAATTCAAGTGCAAAGGAAAGACATTAATCAAAATAAAAACAGGCAAACAAACCAAAATTATACTAATGTATATAGCAACAGAAGTTCTGCTAATAAAAATCATCCACAAAAAGTAAAGAAAAAAACTACAGCACCTTTTAAAAAGGCGTTTTTCACCGTTTTTTTAGTAGCTTTACTTATTTTTGCAATAGCTATTGGCGTTATCTCAAACATATTTGGTGGAATAAATTTCGATAAAAATATCAAGGATAATGCGTTTATTGATAGCTCTAGCTTAATTGGAAAAAGAGGCGTAAAAAACATATTACTAATAGGTAGTGACGCTCGTGAGGGTGATACTGTTTATCGCTCTGACACTATGATGCTCGTTTCAATTGATACAAATAACAAAAAAATAAAGCTTACATCTTTTCTTCGTGACTCTTGGGTTGAAATTCCAGAAAAAGGATATAAAAGACTAAACTCTGCAACCGCCCTTGGAGGAATTCAGCTATTAATTGATACACTCGAATATAACTTTAAAATAGATATTGACAATTATGCAATGGTGGATTTTGCAGCCTTTGAAGGCATTGTAGATGCGCTAGACGGTGTTAATGTTTCTGTAACTCAAAAAGAATCTGCGTATCTTAACAAGTTTTTTATTAAAGAAGGAATTTCCGTGTCAGCCGGCGAAAATGTTCACCTAAACGGCGAGCAAGCTCTTGCATATTGCAGAATACGAAAACTTGATTCTGATTTTTATAGAACTGAAAGACAAAGAAAGGTTATGTTTGCTATAAAAGATAAGGCTTCACAAGCAAGTTTGCCAACACTTCTTAAAGTTGCAAAAGAGATAACTCCCTTTATTCAAACCGACCTTTCAAAAAGCGAAATAACAAAACTTTCTGTTAAAGCGTCAACCTCATATTTAAAATATGACATTGAACAAATGAGTATTCCTGCTGATGGAACTTGGAAAAGTGCAACAAAGAGTGGACAAAGCGTTCTTGTTTTTGATATTGAAGAAAACTCTCGATTGCTAAAAAACTTTATATACGAATAAACTTATTTTAAAATGCCATTTAATAATTTTATGGCATTTTTTCTTTATTAGCATTTACATTTTAAACAAATTTGATATAATTATATTTGAAATATTGTTTAAAATGGGGTTGAGTGCGCTTATGAGGAAGTCAAATGAACATAAAAATAATGTTTCAAAAAAATCTAAAGTGTTTTTATTAGTTTTGGTTATCATTTTTAATATTGCCGGCCTTTTTCTGTTTGAGGCCTTTTTCACTTCTATAAATCTTTTAGAAGACATTGTTTTAAGCTCTTCTTTTTGGTCAAAGATTTTTTCTTTAGTTTTAAACAGCTATTCTTCATTAGTTTTTATAGTAGCAATTGCTATTTATGTTTCTTTGTTTTTTACATTCTTTATATTTAATGAAAGTTTACTCTTTCCATCAAGAATTACTATCATTTCTATCGGATTTAGCAGTGCTGTTTGTTTGCTTGTTAATGCTGTCGTTTATATTTTTTATCACTTTAGTATTTCTACCGGAATTCAAGTTTTAAATCTTTTCCCTATTGTTACTATAGTAATATCTAGCGTTTTGTTAAATTCTGATTTAATAGATTTTTATCAAGGTTTATATAATCCGCACAACTCTATATTGAGCCTGCCTGTAAAGGAACTAATTGACAAAACCTTTAATCTTTTTTATACTCACGAGCAAACTTTACAGTTTAATAAATCAATTGCAAATAGTGACGATTTCGATTTAAGCTATGATTTAAATATCCTAAACGATGGTAACGAGCATAAAACAGACCACGGATTTTTTAGCCACGAAGCATTAGAAACTGCCGCACAGCATATGGTTTCAAACCTTGATAGAGCAAGCTTTGTCCAAAACTCCAAAAATAACAACCCAAAAATTTAAAACTTCAAAATATATAAAAGACAGTACAGATTTTATTCTGCGCTGTCTTTTTTAATGCTCAAATTATATTTGCACTGCCTAACTAGTTCCTTATATTCATCATATGTAACGAATATATTTATAAGTTTAAGTAACGAGTTTGTAGAAAGCCTTAAAGGCAAATCAAGCTCTTTTAAAAGCTCATTTCTTAGGGCTTTGCTATTTTTTCCGCCCGAAACACCATCTTCAAAAAAATCATTACTTGTTATTTCTTTGCTTTTTGTAGCTGTTTTTGAATAGGTTACTCCCGCCTTTTCAAACGCTTTTTTTATCAAATCAACAGGTATTCCTTCAACACCTAGCTTACCCTCTTTAGACGGGCTATCCTTACGCTTTTCCTTGCCAAAAATATCAGGTATATAAACATGGGTAACATTGCTTTGCTCGACACTACCACCAATGAATGACCTTATTATAAATCCGGCAGAATCACTATCCGTCAAAACTATTATCCCTTTTGTTTTTGCAAGATTTTGTATTAGCTTTTGCTTTTCTTTATCTTTAAATATTGCAAATCCATCCGTCTCAATTATAACAGCGTCAACTATTGATGAGAGTTTTATTTTATCATACTTACCCTCAACAATTATAGCTTGTTCAATTTTTATCAAATCGTTATTCATTTATACCCTCGCAAGCTTTATCATAAGCTGTTCAAAAACCACACGATTATCTTCATTTGTTTTTTTAAGCTTTACATCTGCAACGCTTAAATATTCAAGACATTCGCGAAGCTGAATTTTAGACATTTTTCGACTCCTTGAGCTTGCATTTCTAAGCCTAAAATCGCTTTTATACTGCGTTCCAAAAGCACTCTTCAAAACTGACATATTATTTCCTGATTCAAGCACAACTTTAGCTCTATACATATCAACATACGCACTAATTAATGCGCCACAAATCATAACTGGCTCTGTTTTTTGAGTTAGCAAAATATCCAGCAATTCAAAAGCATTGTCAAACGATTTTGCCAAAAGAGCGTCTACCATTTGAAACGCTGTTGCCTCTAAAGTTTTTATCGCAACTTTATCTATCTCTTTTTTTGTTATATCCCCTTTTGAATATGCACACAATTTGTCAAGCTCATTTAAAAGAGTGTTCATATCATTTCCAACAAGAGATATAAAATAGTTGGCATTTTCCCTAGACATTTCACAACCACGCTTTTTTGCGCCCGACAAAACAAGCGCTACAAGGTCGTTTGAACTTCTTTTTTTTATTTCTGCCACTGCCCCATTTTGTTCAATAAGCTTTTGAATTTCCTTTGAATTTGCTTTTTTAGTTGAAAAGCCTTTGTTATCCATCCAAAAAACTAATACACAAGTATCTGGTAAATCTGAGAGCAACTCGATTATTTTATTTTTTTCGGTATCATTTGCGCTATCAAAATCATAATCATGCACAAGTACACAGGTTTGCTTGCACATCATTGGCAGCGATTCAACGCAAGATGCTATTTCATCTGCATTTGCATTTTCTTCGCTAAGATAATGAAAGTTGAATGCCTCAAGTCCCTTTGGGACTACTTTTTTTGCTATTTGATTTGCATAATGCTGTTTTAAAAAACTTTCATCACCAATTATCAAATAAACCGGCAAAAAACTCCCACTAGAAATATTTTTTCTTAGTCCTTGCTCATTTAACTTCAATTTGCATTTCTCCTAATAAAAAAGTCTGTATTTCCACGCGTTTTAATTTCTATTGTGCCATCACCTGTAGCAACGGCGTTGCCATCATTTTTATTTATATTATGTATTGTGTTTTGGGATTTTTCAAATTCGTCTGATATTATTATAGTATCAAAATTCTTATATTCCAAACCACAAGGCACTTTTGAACGGCAAATTAAAACATCTGATTTTAAAAACTCTTGCGGAATTTTTGATATATCAATTGTTGGAATAAAGGTAATAAGCATTTTAAAATCACCAATCTTAATCGTTGAAAACGACGAAACATCGCCACTACTGCAATATATATCAACATCGTCCCACAGTAATATTTGCAAATTTAGGTCTTCTGATTCTTGCTTTAAAACTTGCATCCCTACATTATAATTTTCACGAATTTCATCCTTTGCACTACTATGTGCTTTTTGAATTCTTGGAACAATTAAAAGGTCTATTTTATCTGCGTTATTTTGCTGTAAAACTTTGTCTATATTCCATTTTGCAAAATAATTCCCATCACAACCAACAATTGCACTATGGTCTTTTCTGCTTAAAACCACACTGGTGCCATTGCCAACCTCAACCACATTAATTGTTGTAATTCCGTTATTTAATATTTTATCAAACAACATTGCAAAAAGCAAAATGTTAACAGATAAAAGTGCTGAAAGTCGCAGATTTTTCTTTGTATCTCCTTTTATAATCAGTGCAAAAGCTATAATCAAAAACACCGAAATTACCCAAGGAATTATATAGTTATTATGTAACGACACATATGACAGGCTAAATCTTGCAAAAAAGTTTGTACACCAAAGCATATATTTTGCAAGAAGTCCACAAATAAAAAAGATTGGGTATTTTAAAATTCTAACAACAGGAATTGCAAAAACAACCACACCAACTCCCGATAAGAGCATTGCAACTCCTGCTATATTTGTTATAAATAAATTTACTACAGGAGAAATCAATGAAATATCATTAAAACTTAATAGTAAAACAGGAAAAGTAAATATTGTTGCACTAATTGTTATTACAGTCAAATCAATTATTGTGTTAATTAGTATTTCAAGACCTTTGTTTTTAATTGGTTTTGTTTTTTCTTTTATTATTTTGCCCATTGGTTCGGACGTTAAAAGTATGCCAAGTGTTGCACAAAAAGATAGTAGTAGCCCAACATTTGTAGCGCAAAAAGGGTTGCTAATTGTAACTAAAAGTGCAGCTACTCCAAGAGAGTTTAAAGAGTCCGGCTCTGCATCCAAAAGCTTTCCACCCATAAATATAAACATCATAATGCCTGCACGCATTATTGACGGTGTAAATGCACAAAGGCACATAAAGCACAGTATAAAAGCCATAGAAACACTAGCTGATTTTTTGCGCCTAACACCTAGGTTTCTAAGCCCTTGATAAACAAACATTGACCACATTGATGCGTGAAGTCCCGAAACTGCAAAAAGATGTGTAACTCCAGTCTTTTTAAAGCTTTTATACGCATTTTCTGATATGTCTCTAGAATCGCCAATTAGCATTGCTGTTAAAATTGCACCTTCGTCGTTGGGTAACATTTCTAAAATTGCGTCTTTTATGTATTGCCTAAGCCTTATAAAATTATAATAAAACGGCTTGTTTTCAGTCTTTATATGCTCGATTTCCTCAAAAGTATAAGCGCCTATATACACGCCCTTTGACTTATAATACAGCTTTTGGCTACTATCTTTTCCAAGCTCATAAAGTGTTGCTTTGTTTATGTTTACCTTGTCATAATACTGAGCATCTGTGAGCGTTGATGAAGATAACCTTATTTTCATTTCATAATCTTGACCGTTTATTTTGCTTGTTTTTATAATATATCTATACGCCTGATTCTCGCTTTTTCCTACATCTTCAACAATTACTCCCTGAATAGAAACATTTTGACCTGTAAGCGACAGTTGCGGTTTGTACTCATAGTATGTTTTTGTAATAAAAAGAAGACAAGCACAGGCAACCGCCAAACACGCAGACGGTATAACCACAGCTTGCCTTAATTGTTTTATAAACATTGACACCGCAAAAACTACAAGGCTAAACACAAGAAATATGAGTGCGAAACGCTCTCCCGTTTTGCCGATTATAACGAGAGTTAGTAAAAAAGATATACCAATAACCGCCATCGGTCGTTTCAACGCAAATCAGCTCCACCTTTTGCTATGCCTTCTTTTGCTTTATCTTTTAATTGATTTTTAGCCTGGAGGCCAAGAAAAATCTCTGCCACCTAGCAGATGGAAATGCAAATGTGGCACTGTTTGCCCAGCACTATCACCCGCATTTGTAACTACTCTAAAACTGTTATTTAGCTTTAGCTCTTTTGCGATTTTTGCAATAACTTCAAACATATGTGCTACAACTTGTGCATTGCTATTGTCTATATACGCAGCGGATATAATATGTTGTTTTGGAATAATTAAAATATGCACTGGTGCTTTTGGGTCGATGTCATAAAAAGCGTATACTAGCTCATCCTCATATACTTTATTTGATGGAATTTCACCGTTTATGATTTTACAAAAAATACAATCCACTATGCTCCACTCCCTTAATATAAATTGAATTTTATTTTATCATACTAGCAATGATTGATTCGGCAGATTTTATAGCTTCTTCTGTTTTTGACATATCTTTAGCACCTGCCATTGCACTGTCAGGCTTTCCGCCACCGCTACCGTTTGCAATTTTTGCAACTTCTCTAACAATATTTCCCGCATGGGCACCTTTTGCTACTGCGTCTTTACCACAAGCACAAGCAAAATTCACAGCGCCTTTTTTTGGCTGTGTTCCTGCAACAATAACAACTATATTATCGCCGTTTTGCTTTACACTATCGCAAATTGTTCTAAGGTCATTCGGTGATGTGTCACTTACAATTGCGGTTATTAGCTTAATCCCGTTAATCTCTTTTGCATTCTCAAGCGCACTTTTTGCATTAATTGATGCAATTTCTGCACTTAGTTGCTCAATTTGTTTATCCTTTGATTTTATTTCCGTTACAAGAGATGATGCCTTTGTTGCAAGCTCTGCTGTGTTCCCAAGCTTCATTGCCCTTGCGGTTGATACTATTAAATGCTCTTTATTTGATATAAAATCAAGAACTCCAAAGCCTGTTACACCCTCAATTCTTCTAACTCCGGCAGCAACAGAGCTTTCACTAATTATTTTAAAAAGCCCTAGCTTCCCTGTGTTATCAACATGAGTTCCACCACAAAGCTCTATTGAAAAACCGTCTGCTTTAACTACTCGCACTACATCGCCATACTTCTCACCAAACAGGGCAACCGCTCCCATCGCCTTTGCTTCATCTATAGGCATTTGAGTTGATGTGACTGTGATTGCATCAAGAATTGCGTTGTTAATTTCATTCTCGACAAGGTCAATTTCTTGTTCTGTAAGTGCTGAAAAGTGTGAAAAGTCAAAGCGAACAGTGTCTGCCGTTACAAATTGACCTGCCTGCTCAACATGGTTTCCAAGCACTTTTCTAAGTGCTGATTGGAGTAAGTGAGCTGCTGTATGATTTCTCATTATAGCTTTTCTTTCTTGCTCGTTTACTTGTGCAAAGACTGTATCACCTGTGTTTAAAGTTCCATTTGTAACTGTTCCTTCGTGAAGAAAAACACCACTTTGGGTTTTTATTGTGTTATCAATTTCTGCAGTAAATCCGTCATTTGAAATTATGCCTGTATCCCCTACTTGTCCGCCACCTTCGGCATAAAACGGTGTTTTGTCAAGGACTATGATAACTTCATCACCCTGTTGTGCTGTTTGTGTCTTTTGACCGTTTATTATAACAGCCTCAACCGTTGCACTTGATGAAAATGTTGTATAACCTAAAAACTCGGTTTCTTTAATATCATCGGCAGCATTGTCAGTGCCTTTCCAAGCATCTGCACCAGCATCCTTGCGAGCAGCCCTTGCTCTTTGCCTTTGCTTTAAAACAAGTTTATTAAATTCATCTTCGTCAACTGTCATTGACTTTTCTTCTAAAATTTCTTTTGTAAGGTCTATCGGAAAACCAAAAGTATCCGACAATTTAAACGCATCTTCACCACTTAAAATGCCATTTTTAGAATTGTCAATCATTTCGGTTAATAACTGCATTCCCGTGTCAATTGTTTTTTCAAAGCTTTCTTCCTCGCTTTGAATTATCTTAACTATAAAGTCGTGTTTTTCAACAAGATTTGGATATGCAGACGCATTTTCTTTAATTACAGTTTCGCAAACCTGTGCAAGAAAAGGCTCGTCAATTCCAAGTAATCTACCGTGCCTTGCAGCTCTGCGAAGCAAACGGCGAAGAACATAGCCCCTACCCTCATTTGATGGCATTACACCGTCACCAATCATAAAGGTTGTGCTTCTAATATGGTCAGTAATAACGCGAAGAGAAACATCTGTTTTTTCATCTTCATTGTATTTTACATCTGCTATTTTCATTATATGTTTCATTATGTTTTGAACTGTGTCAACCTCAAATAAATTATCAACACCTTGAGAAATACAGGCAAGCCTTTCAAGCCCCATACCAGTATCTATATTTGGCTTTGCAAGAGGGGTGTAATTATTATTTCCGTCATTTTCAAACTGCGTAAACACAAGGTTCCAAAACTCTACATACCTGTCACAATCGCATCCAACTGCACAATCAGGAGAACCACAACCATAGCTTTCGCCACGGTCAAAGTGAAGCTCTGTACAAGGGCCACAAGGACCCGCACCATGCTCCCAAAAATTGTCCTCTTTACCTAGTCTTACTACACGATTTGGAGTAATCCCCATTTCTTTTGTCCAGATATTATATGTTTCATCGTCCTCTTCATAAACGCTTATAAAAATTTTATCCACCGGCATTTCCATAACCTGCGTGCAAAATTCCCACGCCCACGAAATTGCCTCACGCTTAAAATAGTCTCCAAAGGAGAAATTTCCGAGCATTTCAAAGTATGTTCCGTGTCTTGCTGTTTTTCCAACTCTTTCTATGTCTGGTGTGCGAATACACTTTTGGCAAGTTGTTATGCGATTTTTTGGTGGAGTAACCTCACCCGTGAAATATTTTTTCATAGGTGCCATTCCAGAATTTATAAGAAGCAAGCTTTTATCCCCTTGCGGAACAAGCGAAAAGCTTGGCAAACGCAAATGCTCTTTACTTTCAAAAAAGCTTAAAAATTTCTCTCTAATTTCATTAAGTCCTGTCCATTCCATACACTAACTCTCCCTATGTTTGGGCTTAAATTTTTGCAATATAAATGTGGGCAAAAAACTTTGCCACACATAAAGTTTATTTGATAATTCTACTATTATATTACTTTTTTGTCAACTATTCAGCGATGTTACATTTTGCGCTATTTCTCTAAACACTGGGGCGCAATCAGCACTTCCACTAACCCCATTTTCTTTCATAACTGCCACTGCATATTTGGGTTTTTCGGCAGGAAAAAAACCAACAAACCACGAGTGATATATTTCTGCACCGTTGTTTAACCATCCACTTTGTGCTGTTGCAGTTTTTCCACATCCAGTTGTGTTGTTCGGCAGTGCGTTTTCATTTTCTTCTACAACCGTTTTCAGCATTTGTCTTACTTGTTTTGCAGTGGTTTGCGACATAACTTTTTTATTTGATTTTGCTTTATATTCTTGCGATATCTCACCGTCTTTATCTATCATACCTTTTATTAAAAACGGCTGTGTGTAATATCCATCTGAAGCAATTGTGGCAAAAACGCAAGCCATTTGCAAAGGGGTTGCAAGTAATTCTCCCTGCCCAAAAGCAAAATTTGCTATTGACGCTTGAGAGTTTAGTTTGTAAGCTTCTGGCAAATTTCCTTTATCTGTAACCATTCCTTGTGCAAGTTTTGTACTTTGAGATAGCCCCATATTTTTAGACATTTCAAGTAGCAAATTCATATCCATTTTATTTGCAAGCTCGATAAAATAGGTATTGCACGATACAGAAAGTGCCTGTGTCATATTTATATTTCCGTGTTCGTTTTTATTGTAACACGAAAAGTTTACACCACTTCTTTGAGTATTTCCAGTGCAATTATACATTGTATTTGGAGTTGCTATTTTGTTTTCTATTGCACAAGCAGACACTAAAACCTTAAAAGACGAACCAACTGTATACTGTGTTATGCATCTATTTATAAAAGGAGAGCGTGCGTCGCTAAGACTGCTCGCAAGATTGTTCGGGTCAAATGTTGGACGGCTTGCCATTGCCTTGATTTCACCTGTTCCCACTTCTACTACAACAGCACAACCACTATCTATTCCGTTATTATCGAGTGCTTTTTCTGCAATTTCTTGAACATCTTTATTAATAGTTAAAACTATTCCTTGCTTGATATTATAATTAGCATCACGCACTTCAATATCTGCACCGATAAGCGGTCTGCCAAGGGCATCAACACCAAAGGCTACCGCAAGCCCTCCACTATCCTTTGACAAGTATTCGTTATAACCTTTTTCAAGCCCTATTGCACCATTTCCCTCACTATCCAAATGCCCTACAATATGAGTTGCAAGCTGATTTTTTGAATAGCGTTGCATTGTTTTTATCACCCTTGTATCCTTTACAGGTTTCATATCTTTTTCAAGAGCTATAACAGTTGGATTGCCGTCGGACAGATTTTTTGCAAGCTTGTCAAACTCATCATCTGGCAACGTCCCTTTTAACTGTGACAAAGCAATAGGCGTGGGCTTAACTGCTAAAAAATACTTTGGAGTTGCATTTGTAATGGGCTTTAAATTGCAATCGTATATTGTTCCCCTTGATTTATCAATAGTAATTGAGCGGGTATTTCCATATGTTGCACTTTGCTTGTTTCCTTTTATATTTATAAAAGCAAAACGAAGAACCATAGAGCTTAAAGAAAAAGCAATAATACAAAAAAGAGTTACAATTCTTTTGTTCATATATAAAAGCACCTCCAAGTTTATTATGTACTTTTTGGTGCTTTATAATTCTATTATTAAATTTTTATTTGTGATTTAAAAAGCGATACAACGCATCTTGCCAGTCAGGCAAACGAGAAAACCCAGCATCATCCAAGCTTTTTTTAGAAAGGCGCGAATTCTTTGGTCTGTTTGCTTTAGCTCCAAACTCGTCACTTGTTATTTCAATCACCTGTGTATTGTATCCACTTGATTTTACAATTTCTTTTGCAAACTGGGCAAAAGTACAATACCCCTCATTCGTTGCGTGATACACGCCGTATTTAGATGTGTTTATCATATCACAAATTAAAACGGCTAAATCCTTTGTATAAGTTGGTGAACCGATTTGGTCATTTACAACACTTATTTTGTCACGCTCGCTTGCAAGGCGAATTATAGTTTTTACAAAATTCATTCCATTCTCGCCAAACACCCAAGAGGTTCTTAAAATAAAGCTGTTTTTACAATTTTCTAAAACGGCTTTTTCACCGTCAAGCTTAGATTTGCCATAAACATTTAAAGGATTTGTTTTTGAATTTGTTTCAAAAGGCTCAATCCCCTCACCATCAAAAACATAATCGGTGCTTATATAAAGAATTTTTGCATCAAGCTTTGCACAAGCTTTTGCTATGTTTTCGCTACCGTTAACATTAATAAGCCTGCAAAGTTCTTCTTCATCTTGAGCATTGTCAACTGCGGTATAGGCAGCACAATGAACAACAACAGTAGGTGAAATTTTGCTTATATATTCAAAAACTTCGTCTTCATTTGTAATATCAAAATCCTGTGGATTTGTTCCAACACACTCAATTCCTTTGGATTTTAGCTGGCTAAAAATATCAAAGCCTAATTGACCGCTAACACCTGTTACCAATACTTTCAAATAAAACATCCTTTAAAAAGTTATATACTAAAAGTTTGCATCACTCTGAGCTAAAAACGGCGCCTCCATATCCTTGTCCGACAAGATTGGATTTTCAACTTGCCAGTCTACCGCAATCTCAGGGTCATCAAACCTTATGCTTCTATCATACTCTTTTGAATAAAAATCATCAACTTTGTATAAAATCTCTGTCTCGTCCTCAAGCGACACAAAGCCGTGTGCAAACCCTTGTGGAACAAAAAGCTGATATTTATTTGCTTCGCTAAGTTCAACAGATACCCACTCTTTATATGTTGGCGAATTACGCCTTATATCGACCACAACATCAAGGAGTTTACCCCTTGTGCAAGTTACAAGCTTGCTTTGTGCTTTTGGTTTTTTTTGAAAATGAAGTCCTCTAACTATGCCTTTTTTCTCTGTCCTTGAGCGATTATCTTGAACAAAAACTACATCAATTCCATATTCTTTATATCTTTCGTAAGAATATGTTTCCATAAACCATCCACGATTATCAGAAAAAACATCAGGCTTTATTAGCAAAACCTCGGGAATTTTCGTTTTAATTACTTCCATTTATAAGCTTACCACCGTTCTTAAAATTGCAAATATATGTATGTCAAAATTTATTCGTCCTCATCGTCATCTCTGCCCCAATACGGACGCTCACCAATATTTTTGGAATACAAAATTTTCCCGCTAGCTACACGCTTTAAATGTTCGCCATAATTTGATTTTCCATACATCTGAGCGGACTCCAAAAGCTTTCTTTTAGAAATCCAACGCATATTATAAGCTATTTCTTCTGGTGCTGATATTATAATGCCTTGAAACTGCTCTACCGTTCTTACAAAATTGGCAGCATCAAGCAGTGCATCAACTGTGCCTGTATCAAGCCACGCAAAGCCTCTGCCCATTAACTGAACATCAAGGTCACCAAGCTCCAAATACATTCTATTGATATCTGTTATTTCATATTCGCCCCGTTCACTCGGGGTTAGCTTTTTTGCAAAATCAACTACTCTATTATCATAAAAATACATTCCAGTTACAGCATAATTCGACTTTGGTTTTTTGGGCTTTTCTTCAATAGAAACAGGAATGCCCTCCCTGTTAAACTCAACAACTCCAAAGTCGCTCGGATTGTCAACATAATAGCCAAATATTGTAGCTCTACCCTCGTTATTCGCAGCAGAGCGCAACATATGCCCAAGCCCGTTGCCATAAAACAAATTGTCACCCAATACCATAGCAACGCTATCATTACCAATAAACTCTTCGCCAATAATAAATGCCTGCCCAAGCCCTTTTGGCTCTTCCTGAACAGCGTAAGAGAGCTTTATGCCAAACTTCTCACCGTGACCCAAAAGCCCTTCAAATTTTGGTGTGTCTGTAGGTGTTGAAATAATAAGTATCTCCCTTATGCCTGCAAGCATTAGCATAGAGAGCGGATAGTAAATCATCGGTTTATCATACAAGGGGAGCAACTGCTTACTCGTTACGGTAGTCAAGGGATACAAACGAGTTGCAGACCCTCCTGCAAGAATTATTCCTTTCAAAATAACACTCCTAATAATACCATATTGGTTATTTAAATTAAATTTAGAAGATTTTGCTAAATTAGCATACAGTTCAACTATAATACTTTTGGCTATATTAGTCAACTAAAATATTTTTATGTTACATCTTGACATAACTAAAAAATAGTTGTATTGTTATACCAAGCTAACTTTTTATGAGGTGATTTTTAATGAATAAAACTCTAGATAGATTGCACATCGGGCAAAAAGGTACTGTTGTTTCTCTTAACTGTAAAGGCGCTATAAAAAGACGCATTATTGATATGGGAATTACTCCCGGTGCAGAAATAATTATGAAAAAGGTGGCACCTCTAGGTGACCCTATTGAGATAAATGTTAGAGGGTATGAGCTGAGCCTTAGAAAGTCTGAAGCAAGCGAAATCACTGTGGAGGTTTTGGATAAATGAAGTATAAATACGCCCTTGTAGGTAACCCCAACTGTGGCAAGACAACCCTTTTCAATGAGCTTACAGGTAGCAAGCAATATGTTGGAAACTGGCCTGGTGTTACCGTTGAAAAAAAAGAAGGAGAAGTGTTAAATAGCAAAGGCGAGATTGTTGTTGTAGACTTGCCTGGAATTTACTCCCTCTCCCCTTATTCTATGGAAGAAATAATTGCAAGAGATTTTATAATTGAAGAAAAACCGGACTTGATAATTAACATTGTTGATGCTACAAACCTTGAGAGAAACCTTTATTTAAGCTTGCAACTAGCAGAGCTTGGAACTCCAATGGTAATAGCTTTAAATATGATAGATATTGTTGAAAAGCGTGGAGATATTATTGATTATTCGCTTTTATCGTCACTGCTTGGTATCACAATTATTCCTATTTCTGCAAGTAAAAATATTGGCATAAACAAATTGCTAAGTGCTGCACAGCACGAGATTGTCCACGCAAAAAATCCAGACCATTTTGATATGCATACAAACTCTGGCACAATACCTAAAATTTATACAGGCATTGTAAAAACAGCTGTTGTGCAAGTTGAAAAAATAATAGAAAAAAACTGTATTCTGCACGGTTTGCCACTTAGATGGTCTGCCGTTAAGCTAATTGAGGATGATAAGCCAACGCTTGAAAAGCTCAATCTTTCCTGCACTCAAATTTCTTGCCTTGGAGCAATTATTGAAAGTCTTGAGGCTGAAAATATAGACAGAGAAATGGCTATCGCTGACCAAAAATATAAGTATATTTGTACCATTCGTGAAAAGGTTTTAAAGCGTGGTGCAAACAGTGATGACATTACAATTTCTGACAAAATTGACAAAGTCGTTACAAACAAATACCTCGCCATTCCATTTTTCTTTGGCATTATGGGTTTTATATTTTACATAACTTTTGGACCTATCGGCTCATTTTTTACCGACACAATTGAAGAATTTATAATTCCGGTATTTATAGAGCATACAAGGAATTTTCTTATATCTCTCAATGCTTCAAGCTGGGCTATCGGACTTGTTTGTGACGGAATTCTAGGTGGCGTTGGAACAGTTCTTACCTTTTTCCCCCAAATTTTAATTTTGTTCTTCTTTATGTCATTGCTTGAAGACAGTGGTTATATGGCTCGTGCAGCTTTCGTAATGGATAAAATGTTCCACTCTCTTGGCCTTTCCGGAAAGTCGTTTGTCCCTCTCATCATGGGATTTGGTTGCTCTGTTCCTGCAATTATGGCAACTAGAACGCTTGAAACGGAAAAAGACAGGCGCCTTACTGCGATGCTCGTTCCATTTATGTCTTGCGGTGCAAAGATGTTCGTCTACTCCTTGTTTATCGTTGCATTTTTTCCAACACACAAATGGCTTATTGTTTCGTCCCTTTACCTGTTGGGAATTATTGTAGCTATGGTTTGTGCGTTTATATTGCAAAAAACAGTGTTAAAAGGTGCTCACGCTCCTTTCATTCTAGAACTGCCACCATACCGCATGCCAACTGCAAAAACTCTTTCTTTGCACTTGTGGGAAAAAGTCAAAGACTTCCTTACAAAGGCTGGTACAGTTTTGCTTGGTGCAAGTATCGTAATTTGGTTTTGCCAGTATTATGATTTTTCTCTAAACCATGTTCAAGACAGTTCGCAAAGTATTCTCGGCATAATAGGCGGTTTTATCGCTCCAATCTTTACTCCTCTTGGATTTGGTAACTGGGAAGCATCAGTCGCACTGCTTAGCGGATTTGTTGCAAAAGAATCAATCGTAAGTTCGCTTGGCATACTATACGGAGCTGGTAGCTCTGAGAGCCTTGTAAGCGTTCTAAACAGCGTGTTTACACCTGCTAGTGCATATTCATTTATGGTGTTTTGCTTGCTCTCTATTCCTTGTGTTGCCGCAGTTATCACATTATTTAAAGAGATGAAGTCAGTCAAATGGGCATCTTTATCTTTAATAATGCAAATGTGTGTTTCGTGGGTTGTAACTTTCATAGTATATAATATAGCCCTTATTGTTTTTTAAGTTATTAAGGAAGTGATTTTATGATTATTGATATCATAATTGGCGTTGCGGCAGCTTTAAGTGTTGCGCTGCTCATTTACAAAAAATATCGTGAATTTAAATACGGTGAGTGTAGTGGGTGTTCTTCTTGCGCAAGGGGTGAGAGTTTAACCGGTTGTGACGGTTGCTCAAAAAAGCAAAGTTGCTCTCATTTTGAAGATAATTCTAATAGTGGCGCTTTTACAGCTTGCGATAATTGTCCTGCACAAGAAGATGAGCCGTCGCCTGAAGACTCTCAAAATTAGAAAGAAACGAGTACACAAAACAAGCTAGGAGGTTTTTCTATATGCCTAAATTTAACGACATTGATATCTCAGCCTCCCTTGAGGATTATTTAGAAGCAATTTTTATACTGCAAAAAGAAAACAGCTCTGTTAGAACAACGGACATTGCAAGCTTTTTAGATGTTAGCAAGCCTAGCGTTAATCGTGCTGTTGGAACTCTTAGGGATGCAGGGCTTTTAAGCCACGAATCTTATGGTGAAATCACCTTAACGGATTTAGGAAAATCTCATGCAAAGTCAGTTTTGCACAGGCATAATTTATTAAAAGATTTTTTGCACATCACGCTTGGAGTAGATGCAAAAACGGCTGAAAAAGATGCATGCAAGATGGAGCACGTAATGAGCAACGAGAGCATTGAAAAACTATCCTCATTTCTTGAATCCTTGAATAATGAAAATAATTAGAGTATAATGTATGCACTTTAAACTGTCTGAGGTGTCATATATGGTCGGCAAAAAAAGCATTATAATAATTGGTGCAGGTGCCTCTGGACTTGCTGCCGCTATAAACTCTGCCCGTATCCTAAAAGAATCGGGCGGAGATTTTTGTATAACTGTTGTTGAGCAATTACAAAGAGTTGGCAAAAAAATTCTTGCAACTGGAAACGGCCGTTGCAATCTCTCAAATGTCAATATTTCAAAATCAAACTATCACGGTGATGTTGATTTTGCTTTTTGTGCTCTAGATGAATTTGGTGCAAATCAAACCATAGATTTTTTTAAGTCTATTGGAGTTTTAACAACTCAAGAAGATGGCAGGATTTATCCAATGAATTTGTCTGCTAATTCAGTTTTGGATTGTTTAAGGCTTGAGGCTAATCGTCTTGGAATTGAATTTATTTGTTCATCACCTGTTTTAAAAATAAAAAAAGTGCAAGATATTTTTTTAATTAATGATGAGATAAAAGCAGACTGCGTTATAATTGCAACGGGCGGAAAATCCTCTAGTGTACACGGCTCTAACGGTAGTGGATATAAATTATTAAGCCAATTAGGACACAGCATTTCTAGCACCTCACCTGCCCTTGTTCAGCTTGTTTCAAACTGTGATTTTTGCAAGCACCTTAAAGGAATTAGGGTCAATGGAAAGATAACGCTAAAGATAAACAATAAAAATGTTAAGACCGAATACGGAGAAATTTTATTTACGGATTACGGACTTTCTGGAATTGCTACTATGCAAGTTGCACGATATGTTTCTGTTGAAAAAAGCAAAAATCCGTCTGCAAAAATCACTGCAAATATTGATATGGCTTGCAACCTTTCATATAACGATATTTGTGATTATATAATTGAGCGTAAAAAAATGAACAAACAGCTTTCTTGTGAAAATTTATTGATTGGAATTTTACAAAAAAGAGTTGCGCAAGTTGTTTTAAAAAAATGCAATATTTCCCCCCAGTCAAGAGAAATTCAAACGCTAACTAAAGGCGAAATTCAAAGTATTGCCTCGTGTATTAAAAATTTTGAAATGCACATAACTGAAACCAAGGGCTTTGACTCGTCGCAAGTTACTGCTGGCGGTGCTATGACTTGTGAGTTTGAGCCTATATCCTTTAAATCAAAAAAGGTAAAAAATCTTTACGCTTGCGGTGAAGTTTTAAATGTTGATGGAGATTGTGGCGGATATAATTTGCAATGGGCGTGGTGCTCTGGATATCTTGCTGGAAAAAGTTGTGCCGAGGAGATTTTAAATGTTAAGAATAAATGAGATTAAATTACCACTTGATTATAGTGAACAAGACTTGAAAAAGGCAACTGCAAGGGTGCTAAAAATAAAACCCGAGAGTATTAAAACACTCAGCGTTGCTAGAAAATCTATAGACTCAAGAAAAAAGAATGATATAAAATTCATCTTTGCAGTTGATGTTGAAATTGATGGCAATGAGGAAAATATTTTAAAAAAATGCGGTTCAAACAGGGTTAGCAGTTCTCAAATTTACGACTATGTTTTACCGCCTGTTGCAAGAAAATCAAAATACCGCCCTGTTGTTGTGGGATTTGGTCCTGCTGGTATGTTTTGTGCATTAACACTTGCAAAAGCGGGGCTAAAACCACTTGTTATAGAGCGGGGTTGCGATGTTGATAAGCGAAAAAGAGATGTTGAGAATTTTTGGAAAAATCGTATCCTTGATGAAAATTCTAATGTTCAATTTGGTGAAGGTGGCGCTGGCACTTTTTCTGACGGAAAGCTTACAACGGGAATAAAAAACAAAAGGTGTCGAGAAGTTTTTTTGCAGTTTGAAAAGCACGGTGCACCGCCAGAAATTTTGTATTCTGCAAAGCCACATATCGGAACAGACAAACTTACAGATGTTGTAAAAAATATTAGAAACACAATTATTGCCCTTGGCGGAGATGTGGTTTTTGAAAGCAAGCTTACAAACATCATTGTTGCAAACGGTGTTGTTCACGGTGTTACCTATGAGTATAATAACAAAGTAAGCGACCTCGAAACTGACTGTGTTGTTTTGGCCATTGGACATTCTGCAAGAGATACCGTTAAAATGCTTTATGCTAAGGGAATTAAAATGATGCAAAAACCGTTTTCTGTCGGAGCGAGAATTGAGCACCCACGAGAGATGATTGACAAGGCACAATATGGTGATTTTGCCGGACATAGTGCTTTAGGTGCTGCTGATTATAAGTTGTCTTGTCACCCTCTTCACGGTCGTGGTGCATACACTTTTTGTATGTGTCCCGGTGGCACTGTTGTTGCTGCCGCCTCTGAAAAAGGTGGTGTCGTTGTTAATGGAATGAGTGAATACGCAAGAGATTGCGAAAACTCAAACTCTGCTTTGCTTGTAGGCATTGAGCCCGAACATTTTCCAAGCGACCACCCCTTATCTGGAATAGACTATCAATTACAAATGGAACAAACAGCATTCAAAATAGGTGGAGGAGATTACCACGCCCCTGCTCAGCTTGTTGGCGATTTTTTAAATTGCAAAGCTACAAAATCATTTAAAAGCGTAAATCCTAGCTGTCCTACTGGAGTGACGCCAAGCGATGTAAGGCTCGTTTTGCCAGAAAGAGTAACAGACACAATGGCAGGCGCAATTGTTGAAATGGATAAAAAGCTAAAAGGATTCTCTATGTATGACGCCGTTTTAACCGCCCCCGAAACTAGAAGTTCCTCGCCTGTTCGCATTATTCGTGACGAATTTTTAGAATGTAACATTGGCAATATTTATCCCTGTGGCGAGGGTGCCGGGTACGCTGGTGGAATTGTTTCTGCTGCCGTCGATGGAATTCGATGTGCTGAAGCGATAATCATTGATGAGCATAATTATTAATACAATTCGCCTTGTAAAAAACATATTAGTATAAAATCATTTTTTTAGTAAAGTATAATTACACGGGGTGTGATTTGCTTTGTTTAAAATTATAATTTATGGCGATTTTAACGAAAACTTAATTGGTCTAAAACTTTGCCGTACACTATCTAAATATGGCGGAGTTTTGCATTTATACGGTGGAGATATAAACGAGATTTCTGTTGGTTCTCCTTATTTTTTAGTTTATGAAACTGAGCATTTAAATAGCTTGCAAGTTGAAAACGCCGTAGTAATTTTTAACAACAGCAACAACCTAGATTGCCCTAAAATCACACCATCTTGTAATATTTCATACATTGTAAATGCTCAAGATTCTAACGCATTGTCAAAACTGCTATCGCTTTCAATACCAGCTATTGTATGTGGAATGTCTGCAAAAGATAGCATAACAATCTCAAGCATTAGCGAAACGCAAGCAGTCATAAGTGTGCAAAGAGAAATAACACTGCTAAGTGGAAAAAACCTAGAGCCTTGTGAATTCAAAGTAACAAACATTGACAAAGTAGACGAAGATGATTTGCTAATAGTTTGTGCAATTTTAATTCTATTTGAAAAGTTTGACAACGGACTTATAACTATATAAAGCGACATAAAAAAAGAACCACAGTAAAGTGGTTCTTAATTTTTTGTTATTTTATAAACCCTTGCTTTTTCAAAAACTCTTTAGATACCTTTGATGGTGATTGTTGCAATTCATCAACCTTGTAATTTAATTCCATCATAACCTCTTCGGTTAGTGCATCTCCTAATTTTTCAAGCACAGGAACAATTTCAGGAAACTCCTCTAATCTGTCTGTACGAATAATTGGAAACGGGTTATACGGTGGGAAGAAATGCTTGTCATCCTCAAGAATTTTTAGCTTAAACTTCATAAGCAACCCATCAGTAGTAAATGCATCAATAACATCTACTTCTTTATTAACTAGTGCTGTGTACCTTGGCGCACTATCAATTGCTATTGATGACCCCATTTTAAATCCATAGACTTTTTCCATTCCTGGAAGTCCGTCATCACGGTTTAAGAATTCATAAGTCGTGCCTGACTTCATTTTGGATGCAACTTTTGCAAAATCACTTACTGTTTCGAGTTTATATTTTTTTGCAGTTTCTTGTGTTACTGCAAGCGCATAAGTGTTATTAAAATTCATTCGCTTTAAAGTTTCTATATTATACTTTGACATAAACTCTTCTTGACAGACATTATTCACTTCTTCTAAATCACCAATAGGTGGGTGCTTTAATATGCTTGTATAGGCTGTTCCGCTGTACTCAACATACATATCTATATCGCCTTTTTGAAGTGCTGTGAAGATTACCTGTGTTCCACCCAAGTCAAACTTTCTATTGACTTTGATGTCTGTGTTTCCTTCAATCATATCCGAAACTAAGTTGCCTAAAAGCTCTTGCTCAGTAAAATCTTTAGCACCAACGGTTAGCACTTTTTCTTCTTTTACGTTACCTTTAAAAGAGGTGAAAATAAATGCCATTGCAATTAAAACTGTTGCTACTAATATTATTATTTTTTGAATACTTCTTTTTTTCTTTTTTTCTGTATTATCGCCTTTTTGAAGACTAATAGGAGTTACAAGCTTTTCAACCGCTCCCAAAACAAAGTCAACTAACAAAGCAAGTATACAAGCAGGTATTGCACCCGCTAAAATTTGGTTGTTGTTGACCGTACGAATACCCGAAAAAACAAGATATCCAAGTCCACCGGCACCAATATAAGCGGCAACTGTCATAAGTCCAATAGCCGTTACAGATGCAATTCTAACGCCTGCCATAATAACAGGCAACGCCAGAGGAATTTTTACTTTAAAAAGTATTTGCATTGGAGTGAGTCCAATTCCCTTTGCGGCTTCTATTGTTTGTGGGTTTATACTCTCTATTCCTGTATAGGTATTTTTAATAATTGGCAATAAAGAATATAGAACAACAGCAACAATAGACGGCACTTTTCCAATTCCTAAAAACGGAATCATAAAGCCTAGCAGTGCCATACTAGGAATTGCCTGAATTATGTTTGCAGCTGCAAGGATTGGTTTGTTTGCATTTTTAGAGTATGCAATCAAAATACCCAAAGGTACGCCTATTAAAATAGCAAGCCCCACCGAAATTGCAGTAAGTTTTAAATGCTCGATTAAAAGGGTTAAAACTTGCATATAATTCTTTGAAATATATTCAAAAAAAGTCATATCGTTTCATCCTCCTCATAATCGAAAAACTGCTGGCTTAGTGTCGTTACAAGGCTACTGCGTGTTATAAGTCCTTTTAGTTGATTTTTTTCATTCACAACAGGCACAGTAGATTTTGATTGCTCATTTACGATTTTTAGTGCGTCTAGCAGTGTGTCATTTGGGGATAAAGTTATATAATCTTTTTCTAAAAACAACTTGATAGGTTGTGATTTATCCTCAACGTTTCTTATTTTTTTTGCTTTTACAATTCCAAGTAGCTTTTTGTTGCTAACAATTAGCAGACTGTCTACTTTACGGTGCCTCATTTTATCCATACATTGCAAAACGGTTTGCTCCTTTGAGGCTGTTATAGGAGTTTCGCTCATTATGTCTGACACCTTGATAAACTCAGGAGATGACCATATTCTCTTTTTACCAACAAAGCTTGATACATAATCATCCTTTGGATTTTTCAAGATGTTTTCTGGCGTATCGTATTGCAAGATTTTGCCATCCTTCATTATACAAATCATATCTGCAATTTTAATTGCTTCATCCATATCATGAGTTACAAAAACAATAGTCCTTTTAAGCTTTGAGTGTAGCTCTACAAGCTCGTCTTGCAAATCCGACCTTGTAATTGGATCAAGTGCTGAAAACGGCTCATCCATAAGTATAACTTCTGGGTCGTTTGCAAAAGCACGAGCAACGCCAATTCTTTGTTGCTGTCCTCCACTAAGCTCTGTTGGGTACCTGTTTAAAAACTCTGCACCGTCAAGCCCTACCATTTCCATAAGGTTTATTGTGTTTTTTGCAATATCCTGCTCATCGTGCTTTAAAACTTTTGGAATAATTTCGATGTTCTCTTTTACTGTCATATGAGGAAACAGTCCCGTTTGCTGAATTACATAGCCTATTTTTCTTCTAAGTTTTATCTCATCAATATTTTTTATGTTCTCCTCTTTAATATAGATGTTTCCACTTGTTGGCTTGATTAGGCAATTTATCATTTTTAAAAGAGTTGTTTTACCGCAACCACTCTCACCGATAATTGCTACCAGCTTACCCTCCTCGATAGTAAAGCTTACATCTTTGATTACTTCTTTGTTTTTGAATGATTTTGATATGTTTTCAAATCGAATCATAATTGTCCCCCTTCTAAAAAGTAACAACCCTATTTTACAATCAAGTTGTTGCTTTATCAAGTTTTAAGCATCTTCATATTGTCAAAACCATTTTTTATATTTAAATTTTTGCATTATTGATGAAGAAAATCCTTTACCCTCTGGGGCGAATCATCCTGTGTTACAAAATATAAAATATCCCCATCTAAAAGTTGCAAATAAGGTCCAGGCGACACTAGCAATACGCCATCCCTTTTAATTGCTATAACTGTGGCACCCGTGTGTTGCCAAAACTGAATTTCTGCAATATTTTTGTTAATATATTTTGTCTTTGGAGTTATATTTATTTGAAAAGGTGTAAATGGATTGAGTGACCTAAAATGCTCACTTGCTGCAATTAGTTCAGACAGACTGTTGTCTAAATTCTCCATTTCGCTTTTTTGTCTTTTAATGCTCATTAATATATCTTCTTTTATTGTATCTATAGTTTGCCTTTTTTCATATTGTTTAATATAATTCATTGCGTTTTCTCGTGATTTTATTGTAACACCACTGCCCTTTTCTGATGATACAATCCCCAAATCTGATAGCACGCAAATAGCACGCCTAGCCGTTTCCGCAGAAACACCGTACTGACTTGCAAGGGAAGAACGGGCATAAATTTTGTCACCCACTTTATACTCACCGCTGGCAATTCTTGTGGCAACTTCGATTGCAATTTGCTGATAGCGTGGTATAGAATTTCTCCCTTTTATTTTTTCTGCCATTGCTTTATTTCTCCTTAACAACATTTATATAAAATGTTTGCATATTTAAATTTACATATTTTTAATTATAAAAATTTTGTCTTTATAATCGGGAATATATTGCGATATAAGCCTGTAAAAATCCTTGCTATGATTTTTATGCTCTATATGTGCAAGCTCGTGCACAACAACATAGTCTATAACATCTTGCGGATATTGCATTAACTTATAAGAAAAACACAAGCTATTTTTGTAGCTACAACTCCCCAGACGCTTTTGCGCCGATGTTATTTTCACACCTGTAGGAAAAAGCTCCATAAGCTCGCTATAATGTTCTACCCTTTTTGGTATAACTTCTTTTGCTTGTTTTTTAAGGTCGTCAATTTCTTGATTTGTAAGTGGCTTTAGATATTCCCTGTTCCCTTGAGTTTCAAGATTTTTTTCAATCCAATTTTCGTGCTTTGTCACAAATTCATCTATCTTTGACTTTGGGCAATTTATAGGCGCACGAACGATAATATCCAAATTCTCTGCAATCTCAAGGCAAAGAGTTTTTCTCTTTGAGCGTTTTAATTCATACTTATATTTCATAAAAGCTTTTGTTCCCATTCACTTTCTTTAAAACCAACTAGAACAAAATCCTGTGCCACAACAATCGGTCTTTTTACAAGCATTCCATCACTTGCAAGTAGTTCTATTTGCTCGCTTTCTTCCATTTGTGGTAACTTGTCCTTGAGCTTTAGCTCTCTGTATAAAATTCCGCTTGTATTAAAAAATCGTTTGAGTGGGAGCCCACTTATTTTATGCCACTGTTCAATTTCGCTACTTGTTGGATTTTCGTCCTTAATATGTCTTTGATTATAATTTACATTATGTTCATCAAGCCATTTTTTTGCCCTTTGGCTGGTAGAACATTTTGGATATCCCACAAACAATATAGACATTTTTATCACTCCGACAATTAATTTATTTGTATGTATTATACCATCTTTTTTAAGT
>CAZEKQ010000019.1:0-32726 GCA_964512735.1 uncultured Eubacteriales bacterium
TAGAGATTTCGCAAAAGCTTATGACAAGTCGTTATGATGGCGATGAGGTTAAAAAAGATGTTCACGAGTGCAATGTTGAATACCTTAAAGCTTGTAGACAAGCATCATTATATGCAGTAAAAGAACTGGGTTGGAAATGCGTTGAGTGCTCAAATGGTGATATGCCACGCTCAATAGAAGAAATAAGCAAGGATATTATGCACCTTGTTTTATCGGAGGTGCTATAATGCGAGAGTTTAGAGAACCGGTCATTTGCGACAAACCAAAGATTAAAGAAATACTATCAAAAACAAGACAAACTACTTGTGAATTTTGTTTTGGCAATATATTTATGTGGGCTCCAGTTTATGGTGCAGAAATTTCAATGTGTGAGCATTTTTTTGTCTGCCGTTCAACAGATGAAAAACCCTCATATTCTGTTCCAAAAGGTGATGGCGATTTTACAAAATGCATAGACGCTTTGTATGAAGAGGCATCATCCCAAGGCAACAATTTAGAGCTTTATGCAATTACTGAGCAAGAAAAAGAAGAGCTTGAGAGCTTGATGCCTGGCAAGTTTAGTTTTATTGAGAGCCGCCATAATTTTGATTATGTTTATTCTGTGGAGGAGTTAGCGACACTATCGGGCAAAAAATTTCATTCAAAGCGAAACCACATATCGTATTTTGAAAAAAATAACGATTGGAGTTATGAAGAAATAAGTAGCAGTAATATGCAAGAATGCATTGAAATGAACAGAAAATGGGAAGCACAAAATATAGAAAAAAATCCCGAGGGCGTAGGCAGAGAAGAAATTGCAATAACAAGAGCGTTTGAGAACTTTGAAGAGCTTGAGCTTAAAGGTGGACTTATAAGAGTAGATGGTGAAGTTATTGCCTATACAATGGGAGAAAGATTAAACGACAACACTTTTTGCACCCATATTGAAAAAGCTCTTTCTGAAGTTAGAGGAGCATACCAAATTATTAATAGAGAATTTGCAAGGAATACTATTAGTGAATATGAGCTTGTTAACAGGGAAGAGGATTTAGGAATTGAAGGTCTTCGCAGGGCAAAGCTTTCTTATAATCCGGTTATGCTTGTTAAAAAATATAGGGCAGTTTTTGAGGGGTAGTTTATGGTTGATTTTGCAAAACCACAAGATTATGAAGATATAGCAAAAGTGTGGCGGATTAGCTTTTCGGATACAGATAGTTATATAAAGCAGTTTTGGGATTCTATGTTTAAACCAGAAAACACTATTGTTTATAGGGAACAAGGTGTTGTAGTTGCTATGTATTTCTTTTTGGAATCACAAACGGTAATAAAAGGTAGAGGGTATAGCACTCTTTATCTTTATGCTGCTGCAACTTTGCCAAAATATAGAGGGCGTGGCTATATGGCAGAGCTTATCGAAAAAGGTGTGGAGGTTGCAAAGCAAAGGAAAGTTGACTTTATCACTCTAGTTCCTGCTGATGATTATCTTTTTGATTATTATGCAAAGTTTGGGTTTGAAACTGCATTTTATAAAAAAAGCATAACCCTATCTCGAAATCAACTTTTTAAAGTTATTAAAAATGCAAGCCCAAGTAGTGAAATTGATATGTTTAAAATCAGGCAAATCGCACTTGCACCATATGATTTTTTAAACTGGAATTCTGACACACTAAACTATGCAGTGAAAGAGCATTTATACACGCACGGCTCAATGGTGTCCACTAGCAAAGGATATGTGATGTATACCAAGGGGAAAGATACGCTCTATGTAAAAGAGCTTTGCTCTATGGGTAGTGTTGGCGAGCTGTTTTATTTGCTACTTCAAAAAGAGGACGCACAACAGTTTGTTTTTAATTTTCCTGTAGATTTTCCGTTGTCAACTGATAATGAAAAAGTTGTAAAAGTTGGAATGATAAAACCACTTAATGATGAAGCGCAAAAGTCCATTTTAAAAATGAAAAATGCCTATATAGGTATATCATTAGGATAAATTATATCGCATTTGATTTAATTTTAGGAGTGATATTTATGATTTATATGTTTTTAGCAGATGGGTTTGAGGAAATAGAAGCCGTAGCTACAGCTGATGTTATTTTGCGTGCAGGGCTAGAGCTTAAAACAGTTGGAATAGGTGCAGATGTTATAACCGGCGCACACGGAATAAAAATAGAAACTGATGTTAGTGAAAACCGAATAAGCACTGATGACGATATATTGGCTGTGATATTACCTGGAGGTATGCCAGGAACTATAAACCTTAAAAATTCAGTTGTTGTAAACAAGTTTTTAGATTTTGCTTATAAGAATAATATCTTAATTTGTGCAATATGTGCAGCACCCTCAATACTTGGCTCTTTGGGATTTTTAAAAGGCAAAAAGGCAGTGTGCTTTCCAGGATTTGAGGACGAGCTAAAAGGTGCCATCATACAAAAAGACTCGGTGTGCAAAGATGCAAATATTATAACAGCAAAAGGAGCGGGAGTAGCAATAGACTTTGGACTTGAAATCGTAAAGGCGTTAGACAGTGAAGAGAAAGCTACTTCTATCAAGGAGTCAATGCAATGCAAGTGACAGATATAAGGCAAGAAAAAAAGCAACTTCGAGAGCATTATAGAACATTGCGTGACAATTTACCGTGCGATGAAAAAAGCATAATGGATGAGAAAATTTTAAGAAAAATTACTCAGCTCTGGTCATACAGAGAAGAAAAAATTTTGCTTACCTATGTTGCAACAGGCTCAGAAGTAGATACCAAACCGCTGATTGAATATGCATTAAGTGACGGGAAAGCGGTTGCGGTTCCAAGGTGTGTGGAAAATACAAGGCGTATGGAATTTTATGTTATTAAATCTTTAGAAGACTTAGAACTAGGCTCTTTTGGCGTGATGGAACCGATAAAGCAAAAATGTGAAAAATTAGAAGATTTGTCAAACGGTGTTTGCATTGTTCCGGCACTCGCTTTTGACAAAGACGGTTATAGGCTAGGTTACGGAAAAGGTTATTATGATAGATTTTTAAATGATTTTGGCGGAAGAATAATAGGCATATGCTACTCGTTTTGTATGTGCGAGGAGTTGCCAAGAGGAAGATACGACAAAAAGGTTGCATCAATAATTACAGAAAAACGGGTAATGTCTACAGATTAAAAATACTTGTACTTATTTTTGGGCAGTAATTTACTTAACACGGAGGTTCTTTAATGAATAACAACGATACGGGAAAGGGACGAGTTAGTGCAAATGATGAGTTTGATGAACTTTTAAAGCGCTATGAGGTTTCAAACAAAAGTGACCCGGAAAAGCCCCAACAAAATCATCAAAAAAAAGAAAAATTCAACCTTACATTATCGTTTGATGATGACATTAAACCTTCAGAAAAAAATAGTGCGTCAGACAATAAGAGGTATAAGCGTGATGGCGACAATTCTTCAAGATACAAGGGAGAAGTGTATTTTGATTCCCGTCCAAATACAAATAAAATTAAGACTAACTTGCAAAAAAATAGTGGGCAAGATTTTAAAAAACAGCAAAGACCTTTACCAAATAAAAATTTAAAAGCTCTAAAAAAATCAGAGGATAAAAAAGCTTTTGCAATTCACATTGCAATATTATGTGCGATTTCTATTTTGCTTTCTATTTGGGCTATGTCGTGCCTTAATGACATACTTGCATTTAATAAGAAAGAAGATGTAATAACAGTAACAGTTCCTGAAAATGCAAAAACTAGCCAGATAATTGGAATTTTGCATAAAGAAAAGTTGATTAAAAATAAGGCTTTTTGTCGCTCTTTTATGAGGATTACCCTAGGCGCTAGAAAGGCAAATCCACAATACTTAGCAGGTGTTTACTATTTAAGACCTGATATGGGTGTTGAAAAAATGCTTATCTATATGCAACCTAAAAAAGAGGCAAAAACAATTACAATTACTTTTCCAGAGGGCTGGACAATTGATAAAATGGCTGAAAGACTTGAGAAAAATGGAATTTGCAATAAACGTGCGTTTTTAGAAAATCTTGACAAAGCAATGTTTGACTATGATTTTGTAAAAGATGTAAAAGGAAAAAAGGATAGATATCATAACCTTGAGGGCTACTTGTTTCCAGACACTTATGAGTTTTTTGTAGGTGATAATCCAAGCAATGTAATCAGAACAATGCTAAAACGCTTTAATAAAGAGTGGACACCGAAGTATGATGCAAGGGCAAAAGAGCTAGGACTTACTGTTGATGAGGTTATAACGCTTGCATCTATAATTCAAAAAGAAGCAGGCTCGAATGCACAAATGGGCAAAATTTCGTCAGTTTTTCACAACAGGTTAAAGGACCCTGCAAACTATCCGTCATTGCAAAGTGATGCAACAGCTCATTATGTAACAAACTGTGTTCGCTATGGGGTTGATGCATCTCAGTATGACACTTATTTGCTAAGATATAACACCTATAATGTAACAGGATTTCCGGTTGGTGCGATTTGCAATCCGGGGTCTAAGGCTATAGAGGCGGCACTTTATCCAGAAAGTACAGATTATTTTTATTTCTGTCATAATGAAGAAACTAAAGAAGTCTTTTTTGCAAAAACGCTAATGGAGCATAACCAAAATAAAATTAAAGCAAAACTAACATCAATAGATTAAAAAATAAAAGGGGAGAGCGTTTTGAGTGAAAAAATTAAAACAGCAAATCCAGAATTGCTAGCTCCGGCGGGAGACGAAGAGAGATTACAAGCGGCGCTAGAGTATGGGGCAGACGCAGTGTATCTTGGTGGCACTTCTTTTGGAATGCGTGCCTCTCCAGGAAATTTTAATGATGAGCAGTTAAAAAATGCGGTTCAAATGTGCCACAAAAATGGGGTCAAGGTTTATTTAACTTGCAATACCTTGCCGAGAAACGACGAGCTTGTTTGTCTGCCAGAGTTTCTAGAGTATGCTCAGGATTGTGAAATAGATGGACTTATAGTTGCTGATTTGGGCGTTTTAAATCTTGCAAAAAAATATGCCCCAAATGTTGACATTCATATTTCAACTCAGGCAGGAATAGTAAATTATGAAACGGCAAATGCATTTTATAATATGGGAGCTAAAAGAATTGTAACCGCTAGAGAAATATCTATGGAGGATATAGCCCAAATAAGAGCAAAAACTCCAAAGGAATTAGAAATAGAATGTTTTGTGCACGGTGCTATGTGTGTGTCTTTTTCAGGCAGATGTTTGCTATCAAACTACCTAACGGGCAGAGATTCAAACAGGGGAGATTGTTCGCAACCTTGCCGATGGAAGTATCACATAGTAGAAGAAAAAAGACCGGGAGAATATTTTGAAATTTCAGACGACAAAGATGGAACATATATAATGAATGCTCAGGATATGTGTATGATTGAGCATATTCCAGAGCTTGTAAGTGCTGGTGTTACAAGTTTTAAACTAGAGGGTAGAGCGAAATCTGCCTATTACACGGCAGTTGTAACGAATGCATACAGGGCGGCAATAGATGGATACAAACAAAATCCAGTGCAAAACTACATACCAGAAAAATGGATTGTAGATGAAATTAGAAAAATTAGCTATCGCGATTATTGCACAGGCTTTTATTTTGGTCATCCAAGGGATAACGCAAGCATATACTATGAGGGTATTTATAAACGGGAATGGGATATTATTGCAAATGTAATAAAAAGTGATGGGGAGAAAATAACCATTGAGCAAAGAAACAAATTGTTTGATGGAGATGAGCTTGAGGTTTTAAGCCCCAAAACAGAGCCATATAAAATTAAAGTAAAGGATTTAAGGGATAGTGATGGCGAGCCAATTCCGTATGCACAGCATCCAATGGCTACTGTAACATTTTCGTGTAAACAAAAAATTCCTGCAGGTTCTATTTTGAGAAGACAAAAATAAATAAAGGGTTTTTGCTTTTAATGTCGTATAACATAATTAGGGGGTGTCTAAAGTGGATGATATAAGAGAACGAATATTGCAAACTGAAGAAATGACATTGTCTAATTATGCAGCGCTTTGTAAAAACACTAAAGGCAGAATGAGGGAAGAAGAAGAGTGCCAAATGCGAACGGCATACCAAAGGGATAGAGATAGGATAATTCACTCTAACTCATTTAGGCGTCTAAAACATAAAACACAGGTTTTTTTAGCCCCTCGTGGTGACCATTATAGAACAAGGCTTACACACACCTTCGAGGTTTCTCAAATTGCAAGAACAATTGCAAGTGGGCTTAGGTTAAACGAAGATTTGACAGAGGCAATAGCCTTAGGGCACGATTTAGGACACACTCCTTTTGGTCATGCGGGCGAGCGGGCACTTGACGCAGTTCACCCCGGTGGATTTAAGCATTATGAGCAAAGCCTAAGGGTTGTAGATTTTTTGGAAAAAAATGGAAAAGGCTTAAACCTTACATATGAGGTCCGAAATGGAATACTTTGTCATACCACCGGAACATTGGCAGAAACTTTAGAGGGACGAGTTGTAAAAGTTGCGGATAAAATAGCATATATTAATCATGATATAGATGATGCAATTCGAGCAGGAATTTTTTCTCCAGATGATATACCAATGGGTATGATAAGCGTTTTAGGAGATACAAAAAGCAAAAGAATATCTACGCTTGTAATGTCAACAATACTAAACAGTACAGATGATATTAAAATGGATGAAGAGATACAAGGGGCTTTTGATGAATTGCATTCGTATATGTTTGCAAATGTTTATAAAAACCCTGTTTGCAAAGGTGAAGAGGGAAAGGCTATAAATATTTTGCAAAGGATGTATATCTTTTTTAAAGACAATCCAGAAACTATGCCACCAGATTATATTAAAATTTGTGAAAAAGAAGGAGCAAACAGAGCTGCTTGTGATTATATTGCTGGTATGTCTGATAGATATGCACTTTCTGTTTATCATAAATTGTTTATCCCGGAGGCGTGGACATAAAATCACTTTATCCAAATTTGCAGGCTTTTAAAAAGGAGAGTGAGAATATTGGCGATAAGCGAAGAGTTTTTGAATGAGATAAGGCTAAGGATAGATATTGATGAGCTTATCGGTCAATATGTTGACTTAAAAAAACACGGCAGGCTTTCTAAAGCACTTTGCCCTTTTCATAGCGAAAAAACACCGTCCTTTACTGTTTATTCAGACACCCAGTCATATTATTGCTTTGGTTGTCAAAAGGGTGGAGATGCAATAACATTTATCAGAGAAATCGAAAATTTGGACTATATTGAGGCTGTGCGTATGCTTTGCGAAAAAGCAGGTCTTAATATGCCAGAGGATAACTACGATGATACAATAAATAAAAAAAGAAGGCGTATGCTTGAAATTAACAAAGAAGCGGCAAGGTTTTTTCATAATTATATGTTAAGCCCTAAAGGCAAAAAAGGTCTTGATTATTTTTTATCCCGTGGTTTATCAATGAACACCATTCGCCGTTTCGGGCTTGGTTATGCACCAGATGATTGGAGCGAGCTTATAAAATATATGACGAGCAAAGGTTACTCTAAAAGTGAACTTCACGAGGCGGACCTTGCTAAAAAAAGTACGAAGAATGATAGAGTTAACTATTTTGACAATTTCAGAGATAGAGCGATTGTTCCCATAATAGATTTGAGAGGGAATATAATTGCATTTGGAGGCAGAGTTCTTGATGGCTCAGGGCCAAAATATGTAAATACATCAGACACTTTAGTGTATAAAAAAAGTCAAGCCGTGTTTGCATTGAATTTTGCAAAAAATGGCAATGTGGGAAAGTTGATTTTAGCAGAAGGTTATATGGATGTAATTTCACTGCATCAAGCAGGGTTCACAAATGCAGTAGCAGGGCTTGGAACAGCGTTAACAGACGAACAAGTAAGATTGATTTCACGCTATTGTGAAGAGGTGATTTTAGCCTATGATTCAGATGAAGCCGGCAAAAAAGCTGTTAACAAAGCGATATATAAGTTTGAAAAAACAGGTGTAAAAATCAGAGTTTTAGAGCTAAGGGATGGCAAAGACCCTGACGAAATAATAAAAAAATATGGCCCCGAGAGGTTTAAAGCACTTGTTGATGGTGCTGCTAATGATATTGAATATAAGCTTTTAGAAAAAAGAGCGCTGTATGATCTTGCAACTTCAGATGGCAAAATGAACTTTTTAAATGACGCAACCTTTATACTTGCGAAGCTAAATAGCCCGATAGAGCGTGAAATTTATGCGTCAAGACTTGCAAGTGAACTGGATGTTAGCAAAGAGGCGATTTTAACTCAGGCTCAAAAAATTAAAGATAGAAAAGAAAAACGCGATAACAAAGTTGATTTCGGAAAGCTTAAAGATGAGATTGCACCAAAAAAAGATGAGGTAAATCCACAAAGACCTGATAATGTTAAAGCTGCTAAAGCAGAAGAAACTTTAATTTCATCTATTATTGCAAATCCAGATTTTTTAAAAAAACTTGAGGATAAAATTTCTCCAAATGATTTTGTAACTGATTTTAATCGAAGAGTTTATGAAAAAATCTCTCAAAGAATTTTAGACGGATTACCAATTGACCACTTGTTTTTATCTGCATATTTCACTCCAGAAGAGATGAGCAGAATTGTAAAATTAAGTAATAGTTCGCAAAAAATAAGCAACACAATAACGGAGTGTGATGATTGTATAAAGGTGTTAAAACAAGAAAAAAATAGAGTTAAAAATATTGATCCAAAAAATTTAAGTGATGATGAATTTTTAAAACTCTTTAATAAAAATACATAGGATGTGCAAGGGGAGATAGTATAGTATGGAAATATTGGAAAAAAAATCAGCTATAAAATTACTGCTAGAAAAAGGTAAGGTAAATGGTCGTTTAACTACAAATGAAATCGACTTGGCTATTATCGAAATGGATTTGGATATAGATGAGCTTGACAAATTGTATGACACAATTGAAGGCTATAATATTGAAATCATAGACGACCTTGGCGACGCAGCTCTTGACTCTTTGAGCTTTGATACAGAGGCGTCAAAATCACCAACCGCAAGCAGTGGGACAGATAGTGCTAAAAATATAGCAATGGATGACCCAGTAAAAGTATATTTGAAAGAAATTGGAAGGGTGCCTCTTTTAACCCCAGAAGAAGAAATTGAGCTTGCAATCAGAATTGCAGACAATGATGAGAATGCAAAACAAAGGCTTGCAGAGGCAAACCTTAGACTTGTTGTAAGTATAGCAAAAAGATATGTAGGCAGAGGAATGCAGTTTCTTGATTTGATACAAGAGGGCAACCTCGGTCTTATTAAAGCTGTTGATAAATTTGATTACACAAAAGGATTTAAGTTTTCTACCTATGCAACTTGGTGGATAAGACAGGCTATAACAAGGGCGATTGCAGACCAAGCAAGGACAATTCGTATACCTGTGCATATGGTTGAAACAATTAACAAAGTGAAAAAGACGAATAGCCAACTTTTGCATAAAAACGGAAGAGATCCAACTGCAGAAGAAATTGCAGCAGAACTTGATATGCCTGTTGAAAAAGTCCGTGAGATTCTAAGAGTGGCACAAGAGCCAGTATCGCTCGAAACTCCAATAGGAGAAGAGGAAGACAGCCACCTTGGCGATTTTATTCCTGATGATGACGCACTAGCACCGGCTGATGCAGCATCTATGTTGCTTTTAAAAGAACAATTAGGCGATGTTTTAAAAACATTGACACCAAGGGAAGAAAAGGTTCTCTCACTTCGTTTTGGATTAGAAGATGGTCATCCAAGAACTTTGGAGGAAGTGGGTAAAGAATTTAATGTTACTCGTGAGCGCATTCGCCAAATTGAAGCAAAAGCACTGCGCAAACTTCGCCATCCAAGCCGTAGCAAAAAGCTTAAAGATTTTCTTGATTAATTTGCAAGCTTTATAGCTTGAGTAAACACTAGAGATGTTCCGAAAGGATTGGTCAAACTAAATGAAAAATAAAATTTTTGTTTCATCTTCTGTAATTTTGTTTATATTTTTTGCACTGGTAAATATGAGTGCAGTTGTAAACTATAAACTAGGATGGGGAAACTTTATTTTAAGCTTGTTGTTTGTTGTATTTTGGGGTTTTATGGTTAAATTTACATCGGATTCAAAAAGCACAATGATTTATTCGATTGCTTTGTGGTCGATGATATTAATATCATCTGTTGTTTCGCTTGTGGCATCAGCAACAGCAGTTCAAGTTGGCGTTTTAATGGTTCCGGTTTCTTTTTTAACTGCGCCTATGTTTGGGCTTAGAATTCTTTTAAAATCCACATTTATAAACTACATATTCTTAGGACTAATTTCAATAGCATTTATAGGGGTTAATTCTTATTCCCTTTCAAAGCAGTTAAAATATTAAAAACGGGTTTTAAAATAAATGATTTATATAATAAAAGTTTGATATAACAATTTCAATACAAAAAACGCCTCACCTATATTGGTGGGCGTTTAGTTTATTATTAAATTTTAGCCAAAAAATCTCTTTATCTCTACTTGTGCACTCTGAGTTGAGTCAGAGCCGTGGATAAGATTGTGAGATGTGCAGTAGGCAAAATCACCTCTGATAGTTCCAGCAATGGCATCTTCAAAATTTGTAGCACCAATAATAGTTCTCATACCACAAATTGCATTTTCGCCTTCAACAATCATAGCAAGAACAGGGCCACTCATCATATAATCTAAAAGTCCAGGGAAAAAAGGTTTGTCCACAATGTGAGAATAATGCTCAGTTAGGATTTTTTCATCAAGACTCATCATTTTTGCATTTGTTATTTTGTAGCTTTTTCGCTCAATTCGAGAAATAATTTCTCCGGCAATGCCTCGTTTTAAAGTATCAGGTTTTAACATAATAAATGTACTTTCAATCATTTATAAAAAACACCTTCCAAAATTTAGTATAAAATTTCTAACTATTGAGCATTATAACACAAAAATTAAATAAAATGCATCTTTTTTTATAAAATTTACAAAATTTGTCAATACTCAAATAGAAAAGCTAATTTAAAGACTTAATTTAGCTATAAAAAAATAAAATACACCTTGACAAATCATAAAACAAGGTATATAATAACATACTGCATTATAATGGAAAAATGTTGTCTTTAGCAATTATTTGACAAGTGAATTATACCACTAAATGCACAAAAAATCAATATGATTTTTAAGATTTTTCTCGATTTGTTTGCTTTTGCAGGCAAACTTACCATAAGTAGATGGACACAAAAAAGAACGGAGTGATAAAGGCCTATGGTAAACGTAAATTCGGTGCAACTCGGCAATAATACCCGTATGAGCTTTTCACGCATTAATGAGGTTATGGAAATGCCAAACCTTATTGAGGTGCAAAAAGAATCATACCAATGGTTTCTTGATGTTGGTCTTAAAGAGGTTTTCAGAGATATTTCTGAAATTACGGACTACACTGGAAACTTGGTGCTTGAATTTGTTGATTACAAAATGGACGATAAGCCGAAGTACACGGTGACGGAGTGTAAGGAGCGTGACGCAACTTATGCAGCCCCAATGCGTGTTAGGGCACGATTGCTAAACAAGGAAACGGGCGAAATAAAGGAAAACGAAGTCTATATGGGAGATTTCCCAATTATGACAGACGGCGGAACCTTTGTGATAAACGGAGCAGAGAGAGTTATCGTATCTCAGCTTGTTCGTTCTCCAGGCGTTTATTACGGAATGAATTATGATAAGACAGGTAAAAAGCTATTCACCTCAACTGTTATTCCAAACAGGGGTGCATGGCTTGAATATGAATCTGACCAAAATGATTTGTTCTATGTTCGTATTGATAAAAATAGAAAAATATACATCACAACATTTATTCGTGCACTCGGCGTTTCAACTAACGAAGAGATTTTAGACCTTTTTGGTCACGATGCTAGAATAATGGAAACACTCGAAAAAGACCCAACTAAAAATGCGGAAGAGGCATTGCTTGAGGTTTATAAAAAGCTTCGCCCAGGCGAGCCACCAACACTTGAGACTGCCCAAGCGCATTTAGATAGTTTATTTTTTGATGCACATCGCTACGACCTTTCAAGAGTTGGTCGCTATAAGTATAATAAAAAGCTTGCAATCTCTGGTAGACTTGCTGGCAACAAACTAGCATTTCCAATTGCAAACCCTTCAACGGGCGAAATTTTGGCAGATGCTGGCGAGATTATTACAAAAGAAAGAGCTCATGAACTTGAGCAAGCCGGCGTAAGAGAGGCAACCCTTGATGTTGATGGAGTTGAAGTAAAAGTAATATCTAACGGAATGGTTGATATTGCAGATTATGTAAGCTTTAGTCAAGAAGAGCTTGAGGATATGGGCATCAATGAAAAGGTTAATTTTGAGGTTCTTTGCGAAATTTTAGACACCTGTGGCGATGACCTTGATAGCATAAAAAATGAGCTTAGGGCTCGTTGTGATGACTTAATTCCAAAACATATTACAACTGATGATATTTTTGCATCAATTAACTACCTCAACTGTCTTGCGATGGATGTTGGCACAATAGATGATATTGACCACTTAGGTAATCGTCGCATACGTAGTGTTGGCGAGCTTCTTCAAAACCAGTTCCGTATTGGATTTACCCGTATGGAAAGAGTCGTAAGAGAGAGAATGACCTTGCAAGCACAAGAGCCAGACAAAGCAACTCCACAAGCACTTATCAATATAAGGCCTGTTGTTGCATCAATTAAGGAGTTTTTTGGTTCGTCTCCATTGTCACAGTTTATGGATCAAACCAATCCGCTAGCTGAGCTTACTCACAAGCGTCGTTTGTCGGCCCTAGGCCCTGGAGGTCTTTCAAGAGATAGAGCAGGATTTGAGGTTCGAGATGTTCACTACAGCCACTATGGGCGCATGTGTCCGATTGAAACTCCAGAAGGACCAAACATTGGACTTATTTCATACCTTGCAACATTTGCAAGGATTAATAAATATGGCTTTATAGAAGCCCCGTTTAGAAGAGTTGACAAGGAAACAGGCATTGTCCTTGATGAAGTTGATTATATGACAGCAGATGTTGAGGATGATTTTTATGTAGCTCAGGCAAACGAGCCTTTGGATGAAAATGGTCGTTTTGCAAATGAAAAAGTTACAGTTAGATATAGAGATGAGTTTCACGAAGTTGACCGTGGCATAGCAGACTATATGGATGTTTCTCCTAAAATGGTTGTATCTGTTGCAACGGCAATGATTCCGTTTCTTGAGAACGATGATGCTAACAGAGCGCTTATGGGCTCGAATATGCAGCGACAAGCAGTGCCACTCCTAAAGACACAATCACCAATAATCGGTACAGGAATGGAATATAAAGCGGCTGTTGACTCCGGAGTTGTTTTGGTTGCAAAACGTGATGGAGTAGTTACAAAGCTTAACGCAGAAAAAATTGAAGTAACAACTAGTGATGCAAAGGTTGATGAGTATGATATCATCAAGTTTATGCGCTCAAACCAAGGTACTTGCATTAACCAGCGCCCTGTCGTATCCCTTGGTCAAGAAGTTAAAAAAGGTGAAGTTATAGCCGATGGTCCCTCAACCGACAATGGTGAAATTAGCCTTGGTAAGAATGTTCTTATCGGGTTTATGACTTGGGAAGGTTATAACTATGAGGATGCTGTTCTTTTAAACGAAAAAATAGTTCGTGATGATGTTTTCACTTCAATCCACATTGAAGAGTATGAGATTGAAGCTAGAGATACAAAGCTTGGGCCAGAAGAAATCACAAGAGATATTCCAAACGTTGGTGAGGATGCTCTTAGCAACCTTGATGAATTTGGAATTATCCGTGTAGGTGCTGAGGTTCGCTCTGGTGACATACTTGTTGGAAAAGTAACACCAAAGGGTGAAACAGAACTTACAGCAGAGGAAAGACTTCTTCGTGCAATATTTGGTGAAAAAGCAAGAGAAGTCCGTGACACATCTCTTCGTGTTCCCCACGGTGAATACGGCATTGTTGTAAATGTTGAAGTGTTCACAAGGGAAAATAGTGACGAGCTAAACCCTGGTGTAAACAAGGTTGTTCGTTGTTACATTGCACAAAAAAGAAAGATTTCTGTTGGAGATAAAATGGCAGGTCGTCACGGAAACAAGGGTGTTGTTTCTCGTATTCTTCCACAAGAAGATATGCCGTTTCTTCCAGATGGTACACCGCTTGATATAGTTCTAAATCCACTTGGAGTTCCGTCCCGTATGAACATCGGTCAGGTGCTTGAGGTTCATTTGGGAATGGCTGCAAGGTCTTTGGGATGGAAAGTAATGACACCAGTTTTTGATGGTGCTGTTGAGAGCGACATTAAAGAAGCACTAGTAGAGGCAGGACTTAGAGAAGATGGCAAAACAACACTTATAGACGGCAGAACAGGTAAGCCGTTTGATAACCCTATAACTGTTGGTGTTATGTACTTCCTAAAACTACTTCACTTGGTAGATGATAAAATTCACGCCCGTTCAACAGGCCCTTACTCGCTTGTTACACAGCAACCACTCGGTGGTAAAGCGCAGTTTGGTGGGCAGCGTTTTGGAGAGATGGAGGTTTGGGCACTTGAAGCTTATGGTGCAGCTTACACTCTTCAAGAAATTCTTACTGTCAAATCTGATGATGTCGTTGGAAGAGTAAGAACTTATGAATCAATAGTTAAGGGTAAAAACATTCCAAAATCAGGGGTTCCAGAATCCTTTAAGGTTCTTATAAAAGAGCTTCAATCACTTGGAATTGATGTTAAAGTTCTTGATAAGAATGAAAACGAAATCGACCTCAAGCACAATCTTGAAAACGATGATATGGGCTTTAATATTTCAGATAGTGCAGCATTCTCAAATGTTAACGATGCGGCAAGCTCTGAAGGCTATGGAATTCAAGATGAAAAAGGCGAACCTGTAACTGACTTAGAACAAAGCGCCGAAGTAACTAGCGACGAGGGTAATGAAAATATTGAGGAAAACAATTTTGATGATGCTTCTGGCGACTCAGAAAGCTAATCAAAAGACACCTTTCAAAAACTAACTGTTTACAAATTTATAAAGAAAAGGGGTCGCCAAATGTCTGAATTACAAACACCCAGTACAGAACTGGAATTTGAATCTATAAAAATAGGACTTGCATCGCCTGAACAAATTTTAGATTGGTCATGCGGTGAAGTTAAAAAGCCTGAAACCATAAACTATCGCACACTAAAGCCAGAAAAAGATGGTCTCTTTTGTGAAAAAATATTTGGCCCAACCAAAGACTGGGAATGTTATTGTGGTAAGTACAAAAGAATTCGTTACAAAGGCAAGGTTTGTGAGCGTTGTGGTGTCGAGATTACAAAATCAAGGGTAAGGCGTGAAAGAATGGGGCATATAGAACTTGCTGCCCCAGTTTCACACATCTGGTATTTTAAGGGAATTCCATCAAGAATGGGACTTATTTTGGACATCTCTCCAAGGTACCTTGAAAAAATCCTTTACTTTGCTCTTTATGTAGTTATTGACCCAGGTAATACTCCTCTAGAAAAGCTTCAAACTCTAAACGAAAAAGAGTATGAGGATATGTATGAGAAGTATGAGGACGAGTTTAGAGCAGGAATGGGAGCAGAGGCTGTAAAAGAGCTTTTGCAAGAAATTGATGTTGATGCACTTTCTATTGAACTTCGTGAAGATTTAAAAACTGCGACAGGTCAAAAGAAAGCAAGAATTTTAAAGCGTCTTGAAGTTGTTGAAGCTTTTCGTCATTCAGGCAACAAGCCAGAGTGGATGATTATGGATGTTATTCCTGTAATACCTCCAGATATTCGTCCAATGGTTCAGCTTGATGGTGGTCGCTTTGCAACATCGGATTTGAACGACCTTTACAGGAGAGTTATTAATAGAAATAACCGCCTTAAAAGGCTAATGGATCTCGGCGCTCCAGATATAATTATCCGCAACGAAAAAAGAATGTTGCAAGAGGCTGTTGACGCACTAATTGACAATGGTCGTCGTGGTCGCCCTGTAACTGGACCTAATAACAGACCTTTAAAATCTCTGTCAGATATGCTCAAAGGTAAGCAAGGTCGCTTTAGACAAAACTTGCTAGGTAAGCGTGTTGACTACTCGGGTCGTTCTGTTATCGTTGTAGGCCCAGAGCTTAGACTTTATCAATGCGGACTTCCAAAAGAAATGGCACTTGAATTGTTTAAGCCATTTGTAATGAAACGCCTTGTAGAAACTGGTGTTGCAGGCAATATTAAATCTGCTCGTAAAATGGTCGAGCGTTCACGCAATGAGGTTTGGGATGCACTAGAAATAGTTATCAAAGACCACCCAGTAATGCTAAACCGTGCACCAACACTTCACAGACTTGGAATTCAAGCTTTTGAGCCTGTTTTGGTTGAGGGTAGGGCAATAAAATTGCACCCACTTGTGTGTACAGCTTTTAACGCCGACTTTGATGGTGACCAAATGGCTGTTCACGTGCCACTTTCAGCAGAAGCACAAGCAGAAGCAAGATTTTTAATGCTCGCAGCAAACAACCTTTTAAAACCGTCTGATGGTCGCCCAGTTGCAGTTCCGACTCAAGATATGGTTCTAGGTTCATACTATCTAACACTTGATAAAGATGGTGAACCAGGCGAAGGTAAGGCCTTCCGTGATGTTGCAGAAGCTACAATGGCTTATGATAGGGGCGTAATCACTCTTCATTCAAAAATAAAAATTAGAATGAGCAGAGAGGTTGACGGGCAAACCTTTACAAAGCTTATTGATACAACTTTAGGCAAGGTAATTTTCAACGAGCCAATTCCTCAAGATTTGGGCTTTGTTGATCGTGCTGACCCTGAAAATATATTTAAACTTGAAGTTGATGAGCTTGTTAACAAAAAAGTTCTCGGTAAAGTAATTGATAAATGTATCCGTGTTCACGGTACTGCAGTAACTTCAGAGGTTTTGGATAAAGTTAAAGCACAAGGATATAAATATTCAACACGCAGTGGTATTACAGTAGCTGTTTGTGATGCTAATATCCCACCAAAAAAGGCAGAGCTTCTTGAGCAAGCAGAAGGGCAAGTAGATAAAATTAACAAGAATTATCAGCGTGGTCTTATAAGCAACAAAGAGCGCTCTCGCCATGTTATTACAACATGGGAGGATTGTACAAAGAATGTTGCCTATGGACTTAAAGATAATCTTGGAAGATATAACCCGATCTTTATGATGGTAGATTCAGGAGCCCGTGGTTCCGACTCACAGCTTCGTCAGCTTGCAGGTATGCGTGGACTTATCGCAAACACAGCTGGTAAAACTATCGAAGTTCCAATCAGGTCAAACTACCGTGAGGGACTTAATGTTCTTGAGTACTTTATATCATCTCGTGGTGCTAGAAAAGGTCTTGCCGATACAGCGCTTAGAACAGCCGACTCAGGTTACCTTACCCGTCGTCTTGTTGATGTATCTCAAGATGTTATTATCCGTGAGGAAGATTGCGGTTGCTCAGAAGGAATTTTAATTTACGATATAACAGATGGCAAGGAAACAATTGAAGAGTTATCAGAGCGTTTGACAGGTCGCTACCTCCTTGAGGATTTGGTAGACGAGTCCACTGGTGAGCTTGTTATGTCAAAAGATGCAATGATGAGCGAGGCAGATGCGCAAAAGGTTTCCGATTACATTAACCAATCACACGCTAAGAAGGTTGAATCTGGAGAGACACCAGAAAAATCAAAGGCAAGCATCAAAATCCGCTCACTGCTTACATGTGAATCAGAACACGGCGCTTGCATTAAGTGTTATGGTTCAAACCTTGCAACAGGTGAGCCTGTAACAGTTGGTGAGGCAGTAGGTATTATTGCTGCTCAGTCAATTGGTGAACCGGGCACACAGCTTACAATGAGAACTTTCCACACCGGTGGTGTTACTCTTTCAGCAGATATTACTCAAGGTCTTCCAAGAGTTGAGGAATTGTTTGAGGCTCGTAAACCAAAAACTCTTGCAATTTTGAGTGAAATTGATGGTGAAATATCAATTCAAGAAATTAAAAAGAGTAAGTATGTTGTTGTTACAAATAAAGAAACTTTGGACGAAAAGCAATACCTTATCCCTTATGGATTTAGACTCCGTCCGGGAATTGAAGAGGGCAACCAAGTTTCTAAGGGTGACGCAATAACCGAAGGATCGCTCAATCCACATGACTTGCTTGCAATTATGGGTGTCGATGCAGTTCACAATTACTTGATTCGTGAAGTTCAAAGAGTTTACCGTATGCAAGGTGTTGATATCAACGATAAGCACATTGAAGTTATTGTTCGCCAGATGATGAAAAAGGTTAAGATTGTTGAATCAGGCGACACAAAGCTTCTTCCTGGCTCAACAGTTGAGAAAAAAGATTTCCTCATTGCAAACAATGCAGTAAAATCAAATGCTGCAAGCGAAGGCACAGAGCCAAACCTCGCAGTATGCACTCCTGTATTACTCGGAATTACCAAGGCATCGCTCGCAACAGATTCGTTCCTTTCAGCTGCGTCTTTCCAAGAAACAACTCGTGTTCTTACAGATGCTGCAATTAAAGGAAAGAGCGACCCGCTTCTAGGCCTTAAAGAAAATGTAATCATAGGAAAACTGCTTCCATCAGGAACAGGAATGAAGTGCTATGGCAATGTTGAAATCGTTAAAAAAGAGAGCGAATTTAATGTTATTGACATTGACCCTGCAATGTTTGAAAAGCAAGACGAAAATGAGGTATTGACAAACTGATATAATCAGTGTTACAATTCCTAATTGTTATATGAAAAAAGCTATCTTGTGGGAAATCTCCTTTTTGGAGATTCCCATACAATAGATTATTTTATTTCAGGAGGTGAAAGTATTGCCAACCTTTAATCAGCTTGTCCGCAACGGTAGAAAGACTATTGAAAAAAAAGCAAAGTCTCCAGCTCTTCTAAAAGGTCTAGACTCAAAGAAAAATGTTATGACAGATAACGATTCTCCACAAAAGCGTGGTGTTTGTACAGCTGTTAAAACTGCAACTCCAAAAAAGCCTAACTCAGCGCTTCGTAAGATTGCCAGAGTTCGCCTTACAAACGGAATTGAAGTTTCTGCTTACATCCCAGGTGTAGGTCATAACCTTCAAGAGCATAGCGTTGTTCTCATTCGTGGTGGACGTGTTAAAGACCTTCCCGGTGTTCGTTACCACATTGTTCGTGGAACACTTGATACACAGGGTGTTTCTGGCAGAATGCAGGCTCGTTCCAAATATGGTGCGAAAAAACCTAAAACAGCTGCTAAAAACTAAGTTCAATTTATATTGGAAGGTAAAAGAAACAATCTTCTTGCAGGCTGCATAATTTTTATGCACCAATGGTGAGAGTGTATATATATACGCCTCCATTGGCGCCACGGGAATGTTGTCACTCGAGTACCGATGATATCATTATTATGAAGGAGGGAAGCGAAGTGCCAAGAAGAGGCCAGATAGCAAAACGTGATGTTTTGCCAGATCCGCTTTATAATTCAAAGCTTGTAACAAGGCTTATCAACAATGTTATGTATGATGGCAAAAAGGGTGTTGCTCAAAAGATTGTTTATGACGCTTTTGACATCATCAGAGAAAAAACAGGTAATGATCCATTAGAGGTTTTTGAAGAAGCAATGGAAAATGTTATGCCAGTTTTAGAGGTAAAGGCTCGTCGTGTTGGTGGTGCTACTTATCAGGTTCCAGTTGAGGTTCGTCCTGAGAGAAGACAAACACTAGGATTGCGTTGGATTACACTCTATAGCCGTCAGCGTTCCGAGAGAACTATGAAGGAAAGACTTGCATTTGAGATTATGGATGCAGTTAATTCAACAGGTTCAGCACATAAAAAGCGTGAAGATACGCACAAGATGGCAGAAGCAAACAAGGCTTTTGCACACTTCAGATGGTAATAGACTGCTTTTGCAGAACTTACCTTACAATGTTTTAAGTTTATGTCGTTTCAAAAAACGGCAATGGGAGGATAATAATGCCAAGGCAGGTATCATTGGAACTTACCAGAAACATTGGAATCATGGCGCATATAGATGCCGGTAAAACAACAACCTCTGAGAGAATTCTTTTCTACACAGGAATTACTCATAAGGTTGGTGAAACTCACGACGGTTCTGCGACTATGGACTGGATGGAGCAGGAGCAAGAAAGAGGAATTACAATCACTTCTGCTGCTACAACTTGTTTTTGGAAAGATCACAGAATAAATATTATCGACACACCTGGACACGTTGACTTTACAGTTGAAGTTGAGCGTTCACTAAGAGTGCTTGACGGTTCTGTAACAGTGCTTTGTGCCAAGGGTGGTGTTGAGCCACAGTCTGAAACCGTTTGGCGTCAGGCTGATAAGTATCGCGTTCCTCGTATGGCTTACATCAATAAGATGGACATCACAGGAGCAGATTTCTACAATGTTGTAGATATGATGAGAGATAGACTAAAGTGTAATGCTGTTCCAATTCAGTTGCCAATTGGTACTGAGGCGGAGTTTAAAGGCATTATCGACCTTGTTAAAATGCGCGCTGAAGTGTATTATGACGACAAAGGTCTTGATGTAAGAGAAGAGGACATTCCCGAGGATATGATGGAGCTTGCTCAAAAGTATCGTGACGAGCTAGTTGAGCATGTTGCAGAGCAGGATGAGGCTCTCCTTGAAAAGTACCTTGAGGGTGAAGAACTCACAATGGACGAAATTAAGGCTTGCATCAGAAAATCAACAATTGCAAACGAAATGGTTCCAGTTACTTGTGGAACTTCATACAGAAACAAGGGCGTTCAAATGCTTCTTGATGCAGTTATTGATTATATGCCAGCACCAACAGATGTTGAGGCAATCACAGGCGTTAACACAAAGACTGGTGAAGAGGAAGTTCGTCACTCATCTGATGAAGAGCCTTTCTCAGCACTTGCATTTAAAATAGCTACAGACCCATTTGTAGGAAAGCTTTGCTTCTTCCGTGCATATTCAGGTTCTGTAAAAGCAGGAAGCACAGTTTATAACTCAGTTAAAGACTGTAACGAGCGTATGGGACGTATTCTCCAAATGCACTCAAATCACAGGCAAGACCTTGATTGTTGCTACTCGGGAGATATTGCGGCAGCTGTTGGACTTAAAAACACAACAACAGGTGATACACTTTGTGATGTAAAGAATCCTATTATTCTTGAATCAATGGAGTTCCCAGATCCAGTTATTAGAGTTGCAATTGAGCCAAAAACAAAAGCTGGTCAAGAAAAAATGGGAGTTGCCCTACAGAAACTCGCAGAAGAAGACCCAACATTCCAATGCTATACAGATGAAGAAACTGGGCAGACTATTATTGCTGGTATGGGTGAGCTTCACCTTGAAATCATCGTTGATAGATTGCTTCGTGAATTTAAGGTTGAGGCAAATGTTGGTAAACCTCAGGTTGCATACAGAGAAACAATCACACAGCTTGCTGATGTTGATTGTAAATACTCTCGTCAATCGGGTGGTCGTGGTCAGTATGGTCATGTTAAAATCCGCATTGAGCCTAACCCAGAAAAAGGATACGAGTTTGTTAACCAAATTGTTGGTGGTTCTATTCCTAAAGAATACATTGGGCCTGCAGAGGCAGGTATTAAGGGAGCAATGCTTTCAGGTACCCTTGCAGGATTTAATGTTGTTGACGTTAAAGTAACACTTTATGATGGTTCTTACCATGAGGTTGACTCATCCGAAATGGCGTTTAAAATAGCAGGTTCTATGGCGTTTAAGGATGCAATGAAAAAAGCAGCCCCAGTTCTTATGGAGCCTATTATGAAAATTGCAGTAATCGTACCTGAAGAGTATATGGGAGATGTTATAGGTGATATAAACTCTCGCCGTGGACTTGTTCAGGGTATGGAAACTAGAACAGGCGCAACACAAGTTAATGCGTTTATTCCGCTTTCTAATATGTTTGGTTACGCAACAGATCTTCGCTCAAAAACACAGGGTAGAGGACAATACGGAATGGAGCCTAGTCACTATGCTGAAGTTCCAAAATCTATTTCTGAAGAGATTATTAGCGATAGGTCAAAAAATAATGCTTAAAGCACTTGAAATGAATAGAAATTTTTGGTAGAATAATCAAGAATTCAATTTTTATTAAAATATTATTTGTTTTGTTAATAAAGGAGGAAAAACCAATGGCAAAGGCAAAATTTGAAAGAACAAAGCCCCACGTTAATATTGGTACAATTGGTCACGTTGACCATGGTAAGACAACTCTTACAGCTGCAATTACAAAAACACTCTCAATTGCAGGAGGAGCAGCATTTATTGATTACTCAAACATCGATAAGGCTCCAGAGGAGAGAGAGCGCGGAATTACAATTAGCACATCACACGTTGAGTACGAGACAGAAAAAAGACACTATGCTCACGTTGACTGCCCTGGTCACGCCGACTACATCAAAAATATGATTACCGGTGCTGCTCAGATGGACGGTGCTATTCTTGTTATAGCTTCAACAGATGGCCCAATGGCTCAAACAAAAGAGCACTTGCTTCTTGCTCGTCAGGTTGGCGTTCCATACATCATTGTATTTATGAACAAGGTTGACCAAGTTGATGACGAAGAGCTTCTTGAGCTTGTTGAAATGGAAATTCGTGAAACTCTTGATGAGTACGAGTTCCCAGGTGATGACACACCAATTATTAAGGGTTCTGCTCTTAAAGCACTTGAGTATACAGGCACAGATACTAGCGCTCCTGAACTTAAGCCAATCTTTGAGCTTATGGATGCTGTTGACAGCTACATTCCAGACCCAGAGCGTAAGGCTGACCTTCCATTCCTTATGCCTGTTGAGGACGTTTTCACAATCACAGGTCGTGGAACAGTTGCTACAGGTAGAGTTGAGCGTGGTCAACTAAATTCTGGTGAAGAAGTTGAAATTGTTGGATTGTCTGATGGCGGTAAAAAAGTTGTTGTTACTGGAATAGAAATGTTCCGTAAAATTCTTGATTACGCTGAGGCTGGAGACAACATTGGTGCTCTTCTTCGTGGTGTTCAGCGTTCAGACATTGAGCGTGGTCAAGTTCTTGCAAAGCCAGGTTCAATTAAGCCACACACAAAATTCCGTGGTCAAGTTTATATCTTGAACAAGGATGAGGGTGGCCGTCACACACCTTTCTTTAATAACTATCGCCCACAGTTCTATTTCCGTACAACAGACGTTACTGGCGTTATTTCTCTTCCAGATGGTGTAGAGATGTGTATGCCTGGTGATAATGTTGAGATGGATGTTGAGCTTATTACACCAATCGCAATCGAAGAAGGTCTTCGTTTTGCTATCCGTGAGGGTGGACGCACAGTTGGTTCAGGTGTTGTTATCAGCATTAACGAATAATTATAACTTTTATAATTAATATTAAACGCTCCGTTTTTTGCGGAGCGTTTATTTTTTATTTTAAAATATTATGATATTAGCTTACAAAAAAATTTAATAACTATTAACTTGAATAATAAATTGAAAAAATAAAATGTAAGTTATACCTATAGATAAAAAATAAGTAAAATAAAAACTTAATTCTAATCTAACAATAAAACGCTTTTAAAATGCTTGTTTTGCTTAAAATATCATTATTTAATAACCTAATATTATTTTAAATCATATATGTGGAAAACTGACAGGAAAATAACAATTATGTTTTTATTTTAACGCTTGATTAATAAAAAATAGCAAGGTATAATTATAGTGCTGATTTTAAATATGCTTAACAAGGAGGAAGAGAGATGGATTGTTGCAAGAATAGTTGTAACAGCGATTTGACTTTGCTAGAAGATACCCTAAACAAATATAAAAGTGTTGAAGGAAGTCTAATAGCGATACTACAAGGCGCACAGGAAATTTATGGTTATCTCCCAATTGATGTGATTTATCACATAGCAGAGCAGACAGGTATTAAACCGGCAAAGGTAATGGGTGTTGCTACTTTTTATACCCAGTTTAGATTTCAGCCAGTGGGCAAATATCTTATTATGCTTTGTCAGGGCACGGCGTGCCATGTTAATGGTTCAGACCGAATTGAGCAGGCAATAACAGAGGAGCTAGGCATTACCGATGGGCAGACTACTGAAGATGGCTTGTTTACACTTAAAAATGTTGCTTGTCTTGGATGTTGCAGTTTATCACCAGTTATGATGATAAATGATGAAACATACGGCACACTTACTCCTGACTCTACAAAGAAGATATTAAAGCAACTTAAAAAAGATGCACAGGAGGGAGAACAATGAAGATAGTTGTTGGACAAGGCAGCTGTGGTATTGCAGCCGGCGCAAGCAAGGTTTATAACGAGCTTGACGCACTTATAAAAGCGGGCAGCCTCAAAGCGGACCTCACTATTACAGGTTGTATTGGAATGTGTTACCTTGAGCCTATTGTAGACTTGTATCTTGACGATGGTAGTCTTACAAGGCTTGTTAAGGTATCTCAAAAAGATGTTCAAACAATTGCACAAGCAATAAATGAATCTGATTTTTCATTGCTTTCCAAGCTTGAGGTTTCACAAGAAGATAAAGAAATTTTAGATAAACAAACAAGAATTGCACTACGCCATTGTGGTGTGATTGACCCTATGAAAATTGAGGATTATATTGAAGACCAAGGTTATGGCGCTCTTGAAAAAATCCTAAAAACTGGGATGACTCCAGAAGATGTTATTGAAGAGATAAAGCTCTCTGGCCTTGCCGGTAGAGGTGGAGCAGGATTTCCAACTTGGTTTAAATGGAATGCTGCAAAAGAATCTAAGGCAGATAAAAAATATCTTATTTGTAATGCTGACGAGGGTGACCCAGGTGCATTTATGGATAGGGCTGTTATCGAGGGAGATCCGCATAACCTTATTGAAGGAATGTTGATAGGTGCATATGCTATGGGCGCAGATGAAGCTGTAGTGTATGTTAGGGCAGAATATCCACTTGCAATTTTAAGACTTGAAAATGCTATAAAGCAAGCAACTGCAAAAGGATACTTGGGTGACAATATTTTAGGTAGCAACTTCTCTTGCAAAATGCGTATAAAGGCTGGAGCAGGCGCATTTGTATGTGGTGAAGAAACAGCTCTTATTGAGTCGCTTGAGGGTCAAAGAGGAATGCCAAGGCTAAAACCACCATTCCCAGCAGCAGCAGGCTATTGGCTCAAGCCTTCTAACATAAATAATGTTGAAACTTTTGCAAATGTTCCTTGGATTATTTTAAACGGTGGTGGAGCATTCGCAGCAATGGGAACACCTGATAGTAAGGGCACAAAGGTATTTGCTCTTACAGGAAAAATCAGCAAGGGTGGACTCGTTGAAATTCCGATGGGCAAAACACTTCACGATGTTATATACGATATCGGCGGTGGAATTAGAGATAATAAAAAGTTTAAAGCAGTTCAAATGGGTGGTCCTTCTGGTGGATGTATCCCAGAGCAAAAGCTTGACACAATTATAGATTATAAAAAACTAGGCGAAACAGGAGCAATAATGGGCTCTGGCGGTATGGTTGTTATGGATGAAAGCACCTGTATGGTTGGTATGGCTCGCTTTTTCCTCGATTTTACTGCAAAAGAGTCCTGTGGAAAATGTGTTCATTGTCGTTTAGGAACAAAAAGAATGCTTGAAATTCTCGATAGAATAGTAAAAGGTGAAGGAAAAGACGGAGATATTGAGCTACTAGAAGAACTTTCTATTTCAATCAAGGATGGCGCTCTTTGCGGGCTTGGTCAAACAGCTCCAAACCCTGTGCTTACAACTATTAGATATTTCCGTGATGAATATGAAGCGCACATTTATGACAAAAAATGTCCAGCAGGTGAGTGTTCTGCACTTGTAACATATTCAATTGACCACGATAAGTGTACAGGCTGTTCTCTTTGTGCTAGAAAGTGTCCTGTTGACGCAATTAGTGGCGAGATTAAATCACCATATACAATAGATTCAGAACTGTGCATCAAGTGTGGAGATTGCTACAAAGTATGTAGGTTTGATGCCGTAAAAATTAATTGAGGAGGGGATAATAATGAGCGAAATTAAAGTAATTATTGATGGCGTTTCAATAACGGGTAAAGCGGGCAGTACTATACTGGAAATTGCAACAGAAAATGGAATACACATCCCCACACTCTGCTACGACGAGAGAGTCAAGCTCTATGGAGCTTGCGGAATATGTACAGTTGAGGTAGAGGGAGTTCCAAAGCTTTTGCGTGCTTGTTCTGCAAAAGCTACAGATGGAATGGTTATAATCACAAGTTCAGATAGAATAAAGCGTTCACGCAAGGTAGCTCTTGAACTTTTATTATCAGACCACACAGGAGATTGTCGTGGACCATGTATGCTTAACTGTCCTGCAGGCACAGACTGTCAGGAATATGTAAAGCTTATAGGTCAAGGTGACTATAAGGGAGCAGTTAGAGTAATTAAAGAAAAACTTCCATTGCCATCGTCTATTGGTAGAGTTTGCCCCCATCCGTGTGAAGATGCTTGCAGACGACAAATGGTAGAAGACCCAATCGCTATTGCGTGGCTTAAAAGCTTTGCAGGGGATGCAGACCTTGCCTCTGATGATACTTTTAGACCAGATGTAGAGCCAGATACAGGCAAAAGGGTTGCAATTATTGGTGGTGGACCTGCGGGTCTTACAGCTGCATATTTCTTGCGAACAATGGGCCATAGTGTTGTAATTCTTGAGGCTATGCCAAAAATGGGTGGTATGCTTCGCTATGGAATTCCACAATACAGACTTCCAAAAGATGTTGTAGACAAAGAAGTAGCAGAGATTGAAAGCCTTGGCGTTGAAATGAAAAACAATGTAAGAATAGGTAAGGATATCTCTTTTGAAGAAATACAGTCAAGCTATGACGCAGTTGTAGTTGCAATTGGTGCTTGGACATCAAGCCCAATGGGCATAAAAGGCGAAGAGCTTGAGGGTGTTTATGGCGGTATTGATTTTCTTGGAAAATTTGCACTTGGTGAAACAATAAATGTTGGTGAAAAGGTTGCAGTAGTCGGTGGCGGTAACACAGCAATGGACGCTTGCCGTACAGCTGTAAGACTTGGAGCTAAAGAAGTTTATGTGTTTTACAGAAGAACAAGAGCAGAAATGCCAGCGGCAGATATTGAAATTGAAGAAGCTCAGGAAGAGGGCGTAGATTTTAGATTCCTTACAAATCCTGTAGAGATTTTATCAAAGGATGGTAAAGTGTCGGGCGTAAAGGTTCAAAAAATGGAGCTTGGTGAGCCAGATTCTTCCGGACGCAGAAGACCTGTAGCTGTTGAGGGTGCATTTGAAGATATTGAGCTTGATAGCTTTATTATGGCTATTGGTCAATATGCAAACACAGATGGATTTGACGCAATAGAAAAAACAGGCTGGGGAACAATTGCAGCAGACGAGCATTCTTTCCGCACATCAATTGATAATGTTTTTGCGGTTGGCGATGCTACAAATAATGGTGCTGATATTGCAATTGCAGCAATCGGTGAAGCTCATAAAGCAGCTATTGTAATTAACCATTTCCTTGACGGAGTGGATATTCCATACAAAAAGCCGTATTATGTTAAACAAGAATTTACACAGGAGCATTTTGAAGATAAGCCAAAGCAACATCGTGTAAAAATGCCACACATTTCTCCGGAAGAGAGAAAGACAAATTTTGAAGAAATCGTTTTAGGATTTTCAGAAGAAGAGGCAAGGAAAGAGGCGTCTCGTTGTCTTGACTGTGGTTGTCACGATTACTATGATTGTAAGCTTATAAAATATTCAAATGACTGTGATGTTGAGCCAGAGCGTTTTGAGGGTGAAAAGCACGAAAGAGAGCTTATAGAAATCAACCCTAAAATTGAGCATAATCCAGATAAGTGCGTTCTTTGTGGACTTTGTGTTCGTGTTTGTGAAGAAGAGGTAGGCAAGAATGTTTTAGGATTGCTTAACAGAGGCTTTGATTCGGTTGTTAATCCAATGTTTGAAGATGAGCAAACACAAGAATTTTGCACAAAGTGTGGCAAGTGCGTAGAACTTTGTCCAACAGGAGCGTTAAAACTCTTATAATTTGTTGCATTAAAAAAATAAATATGTTACAATCGGTTGTGGTAGAAATTTCTGCCACAACTTTTTGTTTAAAGCAATGTATGGTTGCCTTTGTTTTATGATGAGGGCATTAAAAGGGAACACGGTCAAAATCCGTGACAGCCCCCGCTACTGTAAGAAGGACGAGCTTTTTTTATTATCACTGAGCAATCGGGAAGATTAAAAGCAAGGGTGATTTCGAGTCAGGAGACCTGCCATATGTTGAAGGGCAAAAACCTTTCGGTGGGAGAGGAGTATGCAACATTAATATGGGCTTTTTGCCTGTACTTATTTGCTTGTATATATCTTTGGCGAGCCGAAATTCGGTTCGCTATATTTTTTTAAAAAAAGGAGTATAAAAAATGAAAAAGAATCAAAGTAGGTTATTATCACTTGTATTGTCACTTGTAATGCTTTTTTCAATGGCAGCGTGTAATAACACAAAAAAAGATGACAGTAGCAAAACAACAAAGCCACAAACAACACAATCTACAGAGGCTAAAAAGGCAGTAAAGCAAGTTAATTTAACTGTAGTTTTTGCAGACAATTCCAAAAAAGAATTTAAGATTGAAACGACAAAAGAGAATTTAAGACAAGCACTAGAACAAGAAAAGCTGATAAGTGGAACAGAGAGTAAGGAATATGGTTTGATGATAACAACGGTTGATGGTTATACTGCTGACCAGTCAAAGCAAGAGTGGTGGCAAATTACAAAGGATGGCGAGTTTTTAAACACAGGAGTTGACTCAACACCAATTAAGAATGGTGACAACTTCGAGCTTACCTTAGTAGTTGGATACTAAACCTTACATTTTGTGGTGTATATATAAAAAAAGACAACATCGGGTATTTTTAATAATATCCGATGTTTATTTTGTTTACAGTTTTGTGTTGAATAAACTTACCGATTATGGTATAATGACCTGAATTTAGTAAGAAGATTTCTTGCAGTTTTATAATTTTATTTTAGTTTTTATAAATATATTATTATAATGATAATTCATAGCATTTTTTGTGATTTTAGGGGGAAAAGTTTTGGAGCGCAAGTCAACACTAGTTTCGAGTAAGGAGCTTAGCCATCAAAAAGAATACTTGCAAATGGTGAATTTATTTTTAGATTCAAAGTTTGCAACAAAACCTCCTAAAGCTTTTACACGCACTTATGGTTGTCAAGGCAACATTGCAGACAGTCAGCAAATCAACGGTATGCTTGAAGAAATGGGCTATGATTTTACAGATGATGTTAAAGAGGCAGACTTGATTTTGTATAACACTTGTGCCGTTCGTGAACACGCGCAGGATAGGGTGTTTGGCAATGTTGGTGCGTTAAAAGTGCTAAAGGAATCAAACCCCGACTTAATCATTGTTCTTTGCGGATGTATGATGCAACAGGAGCATATAGCACAAAAAATTCAAAAAAGCTATTCGTATGTTGACCTAGTTTTTGGAACTCACGTCTTGCACAAGCTTCCTGAGTTTATTTATAAACGCCTTTGCGAGAACAAAAAAATAGTTGATATTACAAACAGCAGTGGCGTTATAGCAGAGGGGATAACACAAAGGCGAGATAGCACAATAAAAGCATTTTTACCAATAACTTATGGTTGCAATAATTTTTGTAGTTACTGCGTTGTTCCATATGTTCGTGGTCGTGAGCGTAGCAGAGCTTTTGATGATGTGCTGAGTGAGGCAAAACAGCTAGTAGATAGTGGATATAAAGAGATTACCTTGCTTGGTCAAAATGTTAATTCATACGGCAAAGATTTAGGGATTCCAAACGCTTTTTCTAATCTTTTAAAAAGTATAAACGATATACAAGGTGATTTTTTAATCAGATTTATGACATCTCACCCAAAAGATTGCACTAAAGAGCTTCTTGATACAATGGCACGGTGCGAAAAAGTTGAGCGCCACTTACATCTTCCGTTTCAAAGTGGAAACAATAAAGTGTTAAAAGAGATGAATAGGGGATATACCCGTGAAAAATACCTAGAGCTTGTAAAAACAGCAAAAGAGCTTATGCCAGATATTTCGCTCACAAGTGATGTTATTGTAGGTTTTCCGGGGGAGACTTATGAAGAGTTTTGTGACACACTAAGTCTTGTAGAAGAGGTTGAGTTCTCCTCCCTTTATACTTTTATATATTCAAAGCGTGAGGGGACAAAGGCTGCAAATATGCCTGATAATATTCCGCGTAGCGAAAAATCAAAGTGGTTCACCCAGCTTACCGATTTGCAAGAAGGCATTGCAAGCAAGCGCATGGCAAAAATGAAAGGCAAAACCTATAGAGTGCTTGCAGAAGGGTTTGGTAAGGACAAAATGATTTCTGGCAGAGCATCAAATTATACGATAATTGAGTTTGAAGCACCGCCAAGCGTTATAGGAACTTTTTGTGATGTAGAAATAACACAGCCACTAACCTGGATTGCAAGGGGAAGAATTAAAGAATAATATTTTGCTCTTTTGAGTTGGATTTTAGTCCGATTTAATAGATATAATAATTTAATAAAAGGAGATTTTAAAATGGATGTAATAGCAATTACAAGACAACTTGGGGCAGCGATTCAAAAAGACGAGCGTTACCTAAACTTTGTAAAGGCACAAGAAAATAGTGAGAACGATGCAGAAGTAAAGGCAATGGTTGATCAAATCAACGAGCTTCGTGAGACATACCAAAAAGAGGCAGAAAGTGAAAATCCAAACGAGGCAAATCTTGCAAAACTCGATGGTGATTTTCAAAAGCTTTACACAGCACTTATGGTAAACGAAAATATGAATAACTTTGAGTCTAGCCGTCAAGAACTTGATGCAATGATGAATTATGTTATGCAAATTCTTTATCTTTGTGTAAATGGTGAAGATCCAGAAACTTGCGAGCCAGAAGTAGAAGAGCAAGGCTGTGGCGGAGAATGTTCATCTTGTTGCGGTTGCTAATAGATGACTAGAATTGATTTTTTAAATTAATGAGAGGGGAAGGCAGTAATGGCGGAACTTACACCGATGATGAAACAATATTTTGAAATCAAAGAGCAATATCCGGATTCAATATTGCTTTTCCGTCTCGGCGATTTTTACGAGATGTTTTTTGAGGATGCAAAGCTTGTATCACGATTGCTTGACCTAGTTCTTACGGGCAGGGATTGTGGCCAAGAAGAAAGGGCGCCAATGTGTGGAGTGCCATATCATAGCGCAGATTCCTACATAGCCCGCTTAGTATCCAAAGGTTATAAGGTTGCGATTTGTGAGCAAACGCAAGACCCAGCAAAAGCGAAAGGACTTGTAAAGCGTGATGTCGTAAGGGTAGTTACACCGGGCACAGTGATTGAAAGTTATATGCTCGATGAATCAAAAAACAATTATCTTGCGTGCTTGTTTGCAACAAAAAACAACGCGGGTATTTGTTTTTTAGACATTTCTACGGGCAAGGTACACCTAACTGAGTTTAGAGATGAAAAAATACAGGATAAAATAATTAATGAGTTTGTGCGTTTTTCACCAAGCGAGCTTATAGTTAATGAATATGCAAGCAAAATGCCAAAGCTTAGGGAATTTTTAAACAAGCAAGCAGAACTTAGTGCTGAGATTTTGGAAGATAGCGAGTTTGAATACAAAAATTGCGAGCAAATTGTATTAGAGCATTTTAAGCAAAATAAAATTCAAAATGTTGCACAAGACATTACAGATTCTGGTGTGATAGCGTTGGGTGTTGCACTAAATTATCTTTATGCAGTGCAAAAAACATCGCTTGATAATGTCCGTGAAGTTGATTTTTATAACGATTTTAAATTTATGAAGCTTGATTTTTCTGCAAGGCGAAATTTAGAGCTTGTTGAAACAATGAGAAACAGAGAAAAGCGTGGCTCCCTGCTTTGGGTTTTGGACAAGACCAAAACTGCAATGGGAAAAAGGTTGATGAGAAGTTACATAGAGCAACCGCTTGTTAATTGTGTTCAAATAATTAAAAGGCAAAACGCCATTGAAGAGCTTTTAGAAAATCCGCAAATGTGTGACGAAGTTATATCAAAGCTTATAGATGTTCACGATATTGAAAGATTGATAACAAGGATTTCATACGGTACTGCAAATGCAAGGGAGCTTCGTTCTCTTGTTGAAACAGTCGAGTTGCTTCCAGCCCTTAGGGAAACAATAAGTGGTTGTAATTCAAATTTGCTGTCTTCAATTCGTGACGAAATTGACCCGCTTACAGATATTTTTGAGCTTATAAACAATGCAATAGCCCCCGAGCCACCTTTTACAGTGCGTGAGGGTGGGCTTATTAAAGATGGTTTCAACGAAGAGCTTGACTCTTTGCGATTGATTGTAAATGATGGCAAAAGTTTTATAGCGGGAATTGAAGCAAGAGAGCAAGAAAAAACAGGGATTAAAAAATTAAAAATAGGATACAACCGAGTTTTCGGATATTATATAGAGGTTTCTAACTCTTACAAGGAGTTAGTTCCTGACGAATACATAAGAAAGCAAACCCTCACAAACTGTGAGCGATTTATAACCCAAGAATTAAAAGAGCTAGAATCAAAAGTGCTAGGAGCGCAAGAGAGGATAGCAAGCCTTGAGTATGAAATTTTTTCTCAGGTTCGTGTGGCTGTTGCAGATGAGCTAGCAAGAATTCAACGAACAGCGCACGCAATAGCACAACTTGATGTTTATTGTTCGCTTGCAAAGGTTGCAGCGTCAAATAATTATGTTTGCCCACAGGTTGA
>CAZEKQ010000020.1:0-32593 GCA_964512735.1 uncultured Eubacteriales bacterium
CTAAAAAAGGAACATGGTAATTTCCATTTGATAGCTATCCCCTCATCTCAAAACATGTTGGGTGCGTAGTATTGATGTCGAGAGAGGAAGGCTTATGTGAATAAAAAAAGAGAGTGGTTAATGCTTTTATGTACAATAGCTATAGGAGCTATCTTGGGAGTGATTTCAAAGCAAGGGGATGTGGCAACCCAAGGAACAATCCCGGGGAATCTTTTATTTGCTTTAGGTTTAGTAACTTCAGGTTTTTTTATTTGGATAGTTGTCTGCATAATTATTTCAACGCAATCCGAAAGCGCAACTTTAGCGGCAATCAATGTTTTCAGTTTCTTAGCCAGTATGTTATTAACCTATTATCTTTATTCCTATTATGTTGTCGGCTACTTAATAATCAGGGTGGTAAAATTCTGGGCTGTTGCACTCATCCCCTCTGCTGCCTTGGGCGCAGTTGTCTTTAATATAAAAACAAATAAGCTTAAAAGGCGCGCTGTACTTATTACGGCCTCACTGATAATGTTGATCGAAATGTTCTATTTGCAGGGAGCTTTACCCGCCGCGATAGTGATAGATGGAATTATATATGCAGCATTGTTAATCTACATTAAATATCTTAAATAGTCATTTTTGATGTGGTGAAAAAATTCAAGGTTGATATGTTCCCACTAACGTAAGATACGAAAATTGGCAACTGACATCAATTTGATAGACTCAAGCCAAGGTGATTTTGAGGTTTCTATAAAACTGTAAATTATAGTTAAGGAAATAAATATAAATCAACATCAATAGTATTACGTAATTCGATATGTTCCCACATATGAAAGCCCTCAGTGGATATGTTCCCTCAAAGATAATAATATTCAAGTGACTAATTTTTGACAGCTATCCCCTCATCTCAAAACAGGGAGTAATATGGATGAGAATGGTGAATTATTAAGCGCAAACGGAAAAGCTCCTTGTTGTTTTACAGTAAAAAAGATAAATAATAAATGGACAGTTACAAAAATTAGAGAACCTGTATAATTTTAACTTTTAAACTTAAAAAACATCAAAAATGGCCACCTAAACTCTGTAAAGTGTAGGTGGCTTAATTTTCAAAGGCTTGTTATTCTCGTTGTCTTGATGGCTCCAAAACATCACTAGGTTTAAATAGCAATGAAAGACACCAAACTCCGGCAAGTGCAACTACTGTATAAATAATTCTACTAATTATTGCATCTTGTCCGCCAAAGAGCCAAGCGATAACATCGAATTGAAATAATCCAATACTACCCCAGTTTATGGCTCCAATAGTCACGAGAAGAAGAGATATTCTATCAAGCATTTATTTCAACTCCTTAAAGAACACAATGCTGTATCCTTGTAATAAGCATATAAAACGCAATATTGCGTTTCACATATAGTGTTCATCAAAACAAATGCTTTTATTCATTTAAGTTTTAAATTTTTTAAAAATTAATTTTTAAGAGCCTGTATAGGTGCAGGGATTCTACCGCCACGGCTTATAAATTTGGCGGGAGAAAAAGTGTTGACCTTCATAACAGGGCCACTTCCAAGTAGTCCACCAAAGTTTATTTCGTCACCCACTTGTTTGCCGATAGCGGGAATAACACGAACGGCAGTAGTCTTAGAGTTTATCATTCCAATGGCGGCCTCATCGGCAATAATTGCAGATATAACCTCAGCCGGTGTGTCGCCAGGGATTACTATCATATCAAGTCCAACAGAGCAAACAGCAGTCATAGCCTCAAGCTTTTCAATGCTAAGTGAGCCACAGCGAACAGCGTCAATCATACCAGCGTCCTCAGACACAGGGATAAAAGCACCCGAAAGTCCGCCAACATGGGAAGATGCCATTGTTCCACCTTTTTTTACAGCATCATTTAAAAGAGCGAGTGCTGCAGTTGTTCCGTGAGCACCGCAACTCTCAAGTCCCATTTCTTCAAGTATGTGAGCAACACTATCTCCAATTGCAGGAGTAGGCGCTAGGGACAAGTCGACAATTCCAAAAGGAACACCAAGCCTTTGCGATGCTTGAGTTGCAACAAGTTGACCCATTCTTGTAATTTTAAATGCTGTGTTTTTAACAACATCAGCAACATCAGTTATGTTACCGTCTGGAATTTTTGCGACAGCAGAGCTTACAACACCAGGGCCAGAAACACCAACATTGATAACGCAGTCAGGCTCGCCGGCACCGTGAAAAGCACCAGCCATAAATGGGTTATCATCAGGAGCATTGCAAAAGACAACAAGCTTTGCAGGACCAATACAGTCTTTATCTTTTGTCATAAGAGCGGACTCTTTTACAATTCTACCCATTAAAGCTACAGCGTCCATATTAATACCGGCTTTTGTAGAGCCTATGTTAACGCTAGAGCAAAGATGCTCAGTTACAGCCAAAGCCTCAGGAATACTATTAATAAGAGCCTCGTCACCACTTGCAAAACCTTTTTGAACAAGGGCAGAGTATCCGCCGATAAAGTTTACACCAACGGTTTGTGATGCTCTCTCAAGTGCTAGTGCATATTTTACAGGGTCGCCACCACTTGCGGCTAAAACCATTGAAATAGGTGTAACAGAAACCCTTTTATTAATAATAGGAATACCATATTCCTTTTCAATATCTTCTCCAACTTTTACAAGGTTTTCAGCTTTTTTTGCAATTTTGTCATAAATTTTTGTACAAGCATTATCAATGTTTGAGTCACAGCAGTCTAGCAGTGAAATGCCCATAGTAATAGTACGAATATCTAAATGCTCGTCTTGAATCATACCAATTGTTTCAAGTATATCTCTTGTGTTTATCATCTTTCCACCTCAAAGGTAATTATCATAAATTAAAAAATTATATTTTGTGCATAGAGTTAAAAATATCCTCGTGCATAGTATGAACAGAAAGGTTCATCTCTTCGCCGATTTTTGATAGCTTGTCTGAAAAGTCACCAAACTTTAGATTGCACTCGCTTAAATCAACAAGCATAATCATACAAAACATATCTTGAAGAATTGTTTGAGAAACTTCAATAACATTAACCTTATTTTCTGCACAAAGTGTTGAAACTTTTGAGAGAATTCCTACCATATCCTTGCCCACAACAGTGATTACTGAACGCATAATATACCTCCGTTTTAAATTTGTATAATATACAAAAAAATAAAATATATCCAATTATAACACAAACAATAACATTTGCATATAAAAAATGTTTATACGGTATTAATTTGTTATAAGTACTGTTATAATAACAAAATTTATGTTATTATTTATTAAAAGATGTAAAAATTATAAGCGTTTATTGTAAAAGGGGCATAGAAATGGGCTTTAATAAATTACTTGATATGCATACACATACTGATAATTCACCAGACGGTAGCGCCGCTATAATGTATATGTGCGAAGTTGCACAGCAAAAGGGGCTTCGAGCAATTGCGTTTACAGACCATTGCGAGGTAGACGATTATAAACAAAATAAAAATGCATCAAAGAGGATAAAGCAGTCCTACTTTGAGTCTGTAAAAGCGAGAAGTGTGTATACGGGCAGGCTTATTGTAAGCTCTGGAGTAGAGCTTGGACAACCTACCTATGATATAAAAACGGCAGAAGAAATAATTGCAAAATACAAGTTTGATATTGTCCTTGCAGCAGTCCACAATCTAAGGGACGGTGAAGACTTTTATTTTATGGATTTTTCAAAACAAGATGTTGATAAGATTATGACACAGTACTTTGTAGAGGTTTTAGGGGTTGCAAAATGGGATGGTTTTGATTCACTAGTTCATTTGACATATCCAATAAGATATATAACAGGGAAATATGGTATTGAAGTTGATTTGAAAAAATACAGCGATTATACCGACGAAATTTTAAAGGTCTTGGCAGGTAATGGCAAAGCATTAGAAATTAACACATCAGGTCTTAGGGGCGCACTTGGGGATACAATGCCAACTAAGGATATAATAAAAAGATTTAAAGAGCTTGGCGGTGAGCGTATAACAATAGGCTCTGATGCACACAAGGCAAAGGATATTGGCAGCGGTGTTGAACAGGCAATGGAAATGGCAGTCGATTGTGGTTTTAACTTCATAACCCTGTACCAAAATAGAGTGCCAATTATGATACCTATTGAGTAGTTTGGGAGGAGAATGAGTTTTTAAGATGGTTGTAAATGCCGCAGCAAAAATTAATCTCATGTTAGATATTTTAGGAAAAACAGAAAACGGATATCACAGTCTTTATATGATAATGCAATCTGTTAGTATTTACGACACCATAACCGTGGATAAAACAAACAGCGGTGAGATTACATTATCTTGCTCAAATAGTAGTGTGCCGTGCAATAGCTCTAATATTGCGGTAAAGGCTGCAAAGTTGTTTTTTAAAAGCACCAATTGTAAAAACAATGGTATCCACATAGATATACAAAAACGAATTCCTCTTGAGGCGGGACTTGCCGGCGGAAGTGCAGACGCAGCAGCAGTACTAGTTGCGCTGGATGAAATTTTTGGTACAAATTTATCAACCAAACAGTTGTCAGAAATAGGGTTGCAAGTGGGAGCAGATGTTCCGTTTTGTATGCAAGGGGGAACAATGTTGGCACTTGATATTGGTGGAGTTTTAGCACCGCTTCCAGATATGCCAGACTGTTTTTTGGTTTTAGCAAAACCTGTTCAAGGCATTTCTACAGCACAAGCATATGCCGATTTTGACGATTTTAAGGATTGCCGTCATTTAGACAGGCAAGGTATGCTAAGGGCTGTTGTTACACAGGATTTAAACCGAATATGCCTTAGTATGGGCAATGTTTTTGAGCAGGTTATAGAGGTGCTTGAAAGGGTTGAAATCAAGCGAGTTATGAGAGAACATAATTCCATAGGGCATTGTATGAGCGGTAGCGGTCCGACGGTTTTTGGGGTGTTTGCAAATGAGAGGGATGCAAAATCTTGTGCAAACGAGCTTAAAAAAAGCATAAAAGATGTTTTTGTTTGCAAACCTGTAAGCCAAGGTTGTGTAATAAATTAAAAAATAATATTAAAATGAATAATTTTAAAAAATACCGTCCATAATTCAGGTGAAGGGACGGTGTTTTTGTGAATATCAAGAATTTAAAAAAAATAGAAGTTTCAATTATTATGGCAATGGTACTTACGCTGGCAATCAGCATTACGGGGTTTGCAGCAAGTTGTGAAGGCATTAAACATAGCGTTTTGAGAATGCATGTTATAGCAAATTCAGACGAGGATTATGACCAAGAGCTTAAACTAAAGGTTAGAGATGCAGTTTTAAAACAGGGTGAAGATGTTTTTGGTGGTGCGTCAGATGTTGTTCAAGCACAGCAAAAAATAGAAAACGCACAGGACGAACTCTTAAACGTTGCAAAGGAAGTCATAGCTCAAGAGGGTTATGATTATGATGTTAAAATTGAGTTAGGTCAAGAGTATTTTGGCACCCGCTCATATGATGACATCACTCTCCCGGCGGGGCAATATCAAGCAGTTAGAGTTATTATTGGAGAGGGAGCGGGCAAAAATTGGTGGTGCGTAATGTTTCCGCCATTGTGCCTACCGGGTGCAACTCAACAAGAGGAAATTGACGCAGTTTTAACGCAGGGTGAATCAAATCTTGTAAAAGGTGACCCAGAAATAGACGCTCGTTTTAAAATCGTAGAAATTTATGAAAAATTTATGGATACAATAAAGTCAAAAAAATAAACTATTATACAAAATATCATTTCATAATTGAAGTGGTATTTTTATTTTTGATTTTTAGATGAGAAAAATTAAGTTTTATGGTAAAATTAGTAGTAGGGGGTGGGGGTATGACAAAAATCATAAGCCACAGAGGGGCATTTAAATATGCTCCACAAAATACAATTCCAGCATTTTTAAAAGCATTTGAAATTGGCGCAAACGGTATAGAATTCGATGTTCAAATGACAAAAGATAACGAACTTGTAATTTGTCACGATTACACTATTGACGAAACATCAAATGGAAAAGGCAAAATTAAAGATTTTACATTAAATGAACTTAAAAACTTTGATTTTGGAGTAAAATATCCAGTAGAATTTAAAAACACTAAAATTCCAACCCTAAAAGAAGTGCTAGAAATTGCAAACAAATTTGAAATAATCAACATAGAAATTAAATCGCAAGCAGAAAGAAATGAAGAGATAGTAAAAAAAGTGATTGACTGTGTAAAGTCAAACAACTTTACAGGCGATGTCATTTATTCAAGCTTTGACTTTGAAGTCTTAAAAATAATGCAAAAGCTTGATGATACTCTAAAATTAGGCGCTCTTTTTACAACGGCAGACTTCTCAAGAGAAAATAAAGCTAGGCGAAATATTGAAAAAGTAAAGGCAAACAGCTTTCAGGCAATTCATCCCAATGCTAGATTTTTAAGGCAACAATATGTGGAAGAGTGTCACAAAAACAACATAATGGTTAATTGTTGGGGAGCAAATTCTGCAAAAAAGATTGGTAAAATGTTTGATGCTGGTTGCGACTTAATAATAACAGATGAAGTAGAAAGGGCTGTACAAATTATACAAAGTTAAATGGACAAAATGACCAATTTACACTAATTTCTTTGTGAAAAATTTTCTAACTTTATTATTGTCATAAATTAACATTTTATGTTATTATATAAGTACTATAAATGTGGCTTGAAGGGGTAGGTTCGACTTAGAACCTTTGCCACCAAAATATGAAGGGGCGAGTTAAAATGGGAATAAAATCTAGTCGTTTTTTAAAAACGACACTGGCAGTTGTAGCAACTTTTGTTTTACTCTTTTCAACACAATTATCTTGCTTTGCAGTTATCGTTAAGGATTCGTATAAGTACACAGATAACTATGAGATTATGGAGGTTTCTCCCAATGCCCTCTCGACTTGGGCGCCAGAAGGTCAACTTGTAATTCCAGCAGAAGCAACAGGAATAAAATCAAATGCCTTTAAAAACAAAACAGTTATATTTCTCTTGTATCCAAAGGTAAAGGTAGATGTTTCAAAAATTACAAGAGTAGTAATTCCTGAAAATGTTAAATATATCGAAGCAAACGCATTTACAAGTGACTGCAAAGCCTTGAAAGAGGTTGTAATCCAAAATGCTAAAAGTAGAGTAAATGTAGCAAGCAACGCTTTTCCTAGTGGTGTAGCTATCTATTACACAATAGAGGAAACAACAAAACCACCAGAGACAACAAAACCGCCGGTAGTAGTTCCAGATACAAAACCACCTGTGACACAAGCACCACCGGCAACAACAGCACCGGCGCCAGCTACTACAGCTCCACATACAACACAAAAACCGAAAGATAATCAAAAGCCTAATACAACAGCCGGACAACCAACAACAAAAATTTCTGCTACAAATAAAGTTTTAGAAGATTTAGCAGAACCAACAGTTAAAGTAAATGATTCTAAAGTACCCCTTGCAGACTTACAAAACAACGGCTATCCAGAAGAGCTTGATGCTTGGAATGCAGCAGTTAATGCCTCCGTTCAAAAAGGAGAAGGCACAGCAGCAAATGACAAGCAGAATAAAAATCAAACTTCAAAGGTCGTAAGTTACGCTGTTGGAGCATCTGTATCTGTTGCAGCTTTCGCTGGAATAATCTTCACATACTTTAGATTTAAAAAGTAGTAACCAATAAATTATGCAATCACAAAACAATGCTGAGCTTATGTTTAGCATTGTTTTTTTGAAAAACAATTAGATGAGTAATTATTGGATAAACAAAAAATCAATCTTATACCCAAAAACTAAATAAATACAGTTTGCAGTATTGAAAAAAAGTGCTATGTAGTATATAATACCTAACTGTATAATTCAAAGAAATAAAGGCGGTAAATTTATGGCAGAGCAGAAAAAAATGGTTGACGAAATCACATCTATGGATGTCGATTTTGCAAAATGGTATACCGATGTTGTAAAAAAAGCAGAGCTTGCCTCTTATTCAAATGTAAGGGGTTGTATGGTTATCCGCCCATACGGCACAGCTCTTTGGGAAAACATTAGAAACGAGCTTGACCGCCGATTTAAAGAAACAGGTCACGAAAATGTTATGATGCCTTTGTTTATTCCCGAGAGCCTTTTGCAAAAGGAAAAAGACCATGTTGAGGGATTTGCCCCAGAGGTTGCTTGGATAACTCACGGTGGAAGTGAAAAATTGACCGAGCGTCTTTGCGTTCGTCCAACTTCAGAAACACTTTTTTGTGACCATTATAGTGAAATAATTCATTCGTACAGAGATTTGCCAAAGCTATATAACCAGTGGTGCTCTGTAGTAAGATGGGAAAAAACTACCCGTCCGTTTTTGCGCACTATGGAATTTTTTTGGCAAGAGGGTCACACAATGCACGAAACGGCTCAAGAAGCAATTGAAGAAACAAAAAGAATGCTAAATGTGTATTCAGATTTTGCCGAGAATTACCTTGCAATACCAGTTGTTAAAGGTCTTAAAACTGATAAAGAAAAATTTGCAGGTGCAGAGTCAACCTATACTATAGAGGCACTTATGCACGATGGAAAAGCACTTCAAAGTGGTACAAGTCACTATTTTGGTGATGGTTTTTCTAAAGCTTTTGATATTGAATTTACCGGTAGAGATAATAAAATACAATACCCACATCAAACATCTTGGGGTATGTCAAGTCGTATTATTGGTGCAATTATTATGACACACGGCGATGATAATGGACTTGTTTTGCCACCGGCAGTAGCGCCCGTGCAAATTGTAATATTGCCAATAGCAATGCACAAGGAAGGCGTTTTGGACAAAGCAAATGAGATTGCCCAAAAGCTTTCAACAGATTTTCGTGTTAAGGTTGATGATAGTGATAATTCAGCCGGTTGGAAATTTGCTGAATATGAGATGAAGGGTGTGCCTCTTCGCCTTGAAATAGGTCCAAAAGATATTGCAAACAACCAGTGCGTATTGGTTAGACGAGATAATAGAGAAAAAACCTTTGTATCCCTTGATGAGCTAGAAACAAAAATTCCAGAGCTTTTACAGGATGTGCAAAGTGGATTGTACCAAAAAGCCCTAAATCGCCGTGAAGAGATGACATATAGCGTTACAAATCTTGATGAAATGATAGAGAATGCTGAAAGTCGCCCAGGGTTTATCAAAGCTATGTGGTGCGGTGACCTTGCTTGTGAGGAAAAGCTTAAAGAGGTAGCGGGTGTAACATCAAGATGTATTCCGTTCGAGCAAGAAAAAATATCAGAAACCTGTGTTTGTTGCAAAAAACCGGCAAAGCATATGTTGTATTGGGGTAAAGCATATTAACTTTACAACCAAATAAAAACCTCGATTTTTTACAAAGTGTATCTTTTTAATAAAGGGTACACTTTATTTTTTTCGAGGCTTTTGTCTATATAATCTTTGTGAAAAACTATAATTACAAGCAGAGAATATAGTCGGCACTTACTTTATAAAACTTGCAAAGAGTGACTAAATGCCTTATGGGCAGTTCGTTTTGACCCGTTTCATATCTTGAATAAACTTGTTGGGTTGTGCCAAGCACTTTGGCAATATCAGATTGTGACAGACCGTTTTTTTCACGCAGCTCTCGCATGGACTCTACATATTCTTTCATATAAAAACCTTCCTACTAAAGTGAGTTTATAATAAATTAAAAGTATTCAAATTTTATTTATATTGTCGTTATAATTTAATGCTATTATGCTCAAAATATCCCCTATAATACTTATAAGAGATTTTAGGTCAAGAAAGATTGTGCAAGATATTATATAGATTTTTTATTTTTAAAAAGTTGTATTCACAGTTTTAATGCTGTTTTTTAACAAAGTGTTTACATTTAAAATATTGACTTTAACGCATATGGGATGTATAGTATATAGTAAATTAGCACTCTACATAAGCGAGTGCTAAAACTGTCACTGACAGGTGGTGAAGATATGGGATTAAATGATAGAAAGAAAAAAATCCTTGCAGCCATTGTTGAGCAGTACATCGCAACGGGAGAACCAATCGGCTCTAAGGCTCTTTGCAAAACTTTGGATATGTCTGTGTCGTCTGCAACAGTACGAAACGATATGTCGGAGCTGTCAGAGCTTGGTTACCTTGACCAACCGCACACATCCGCAGGCAGAGTGCCTACACAGATGGGATACAGATATTACCTTGACCATTTAATGCCAAAACACGAGCTTGATGATGATGTTCGTAGGCATATTGATGTGAGCGTTGACCATAGAATTGGTGACCCTGAGCAGTTGCTAGAGCGTGCTGGCGAGATTTTAGTTGATTTTACAAACTGCGCCTCTCTTTCTACCACTCCCGCAGATGAAAATGCAGTAATTAGAAAAGTGGAAATAGTGCAAATTAGTCCAAAAACAGCAATGATAGTTTTGCTAAGCTCCACGGGGATTTTAAAAAGCAAAGTGTGCAGAACTGATGTAGAAATAACTCCAGATTTGATAGAAACATTTTACTCAGTTGTAAAGCAAAACTTTTTAAACAAACCCCTTGCAGATATAGGCACAGTTATGATTCAAACTGTGGTTGCTTCGCTTGGTAAAAAGGCGCTTGCAATGTCGCCGTTGCTTGTATCGCTTTGCGACCTTTCTGTTTCGGCTTCGCAGTCTGAAATAATTTTGGGTGGACAGGCAAATTTACTAAACTATCGTGAGTTTGAGCAAAATGCGGGTGCATTGCTTGAATTTTTGCACAAGGCAGAACCACTTAACCAAATCATATCCTCGGTAAAAAATGATTTTGATGTTCTAATAGGTCATGAGAATAGATATAAAGAGCTTGAAAATTCAAGTATGATAATTTCTCGATATATGATTGGAGATAGGGATGGAGGTTCGATTGGAATAATTGGCCCCATCAGAATGAATTATTCAAAACTTATACCGAGCATAAAATATTTAACAGACATAGTCGGAAGACTTTTGTCAGAAGTATATGAGGAGGATATGCCAAATGGCAAATAACAACGAAGTAGACAATCAAGACATTAAGATTGAAACTCCCGAAGTAGAAGAGGTTGAAATTAAACAAGAGCTACTAACAGTGGAGGAAGAATTGCAAAAAGAGCTTGATGAAAAAAACGAGCAGTATCTAAGACTTGCAGCAGAATATGACAATTTTCGCAAGCGTTCGCAAAAAGAAAAAGAGTGTATCTATTCAGATGCGAGGGCAATGGTAATTGCAGAGATATTGCCAGTTCTTGACAATTATGATAGGGCTAGTGAAAATGTTGACTCATCAACCGAGGACTATAAAAAAGGTGTTGATATGATATTTTCACAGTTTATAGAGATTTTAGAGAAGATGGATGTAGAGAGTTTTGGCAAGCCAAATGACGAGTTTGACCCAAACATACACAATGCGGTAATGCACATTGAAGATGACAATTTTGGTGAGAATTCTATTGCAGAAGTATTTTTAAAAGGCTATAAAATAGGAGACAAAATTCTTCGACCAGCAATGGTAAAAGTTGCAAACTAGTTAAATGTAAAACTAAAATAAATAAATTTAAACATTATTAGGAGGAAAATTATATGGCAAAGATAGTAGGAATCGACCTTGGAACAACAAACTCATGTGTGGCAGTAATTGAAGGTGGCGAGGCTGTAGTTATAGCAAACGCCGAGGGTGCAAGAACAACTCCATCCGTTGTTGCTTTTTCAAAAGATGGCGAGCGTATGGTAGGACAGGTTGCAAAAAGACAAGCAATCACAAACCCAGATAGAACAATTGCTTCGATTAAGCGTCAAATGGGTACAGACTATAAAGTAAAAATTGATGACAAAAACTTTACACCTCAAGAGATTTCTGCAATGACACTACAAAAACTCAAAGCAGACGCAGAAAGCTATCTTGGTGATACTATAACAGAGGCAGTAATTACCGTGCCTGCATACTTTACAGACTCACAGCGTCAAGCAACAAAGGACGCAGGAAAAATTGCAGGACTTGAAGTAAAAAGAATTATAAACGAGCCAACAGCGGCAGCTCTAGCTTATGGTATAGATAAAGAAAATGACCAAAAGGTTATAGTCTATGACCTTGGTGGTGGTACATTTGATGTTTCAATAATTGAAATGGGTGATGGAGTTCAAGAGGTTCTTGCAACAGCAGGTAACAACCGTCTTGGCGGTGACGACTTTGACCAAAGAGTTATTGATTTCTTGGCTGATGAGTTTAAAAAGGAGCAAGGCATAGATTTAAGAGGCGACAAAATGGCAATGCAACGCCTAAAAGAAGCTGCAGAAAAAGCGAAAATCGAGCTTTCTGGTGTTACTACATCTTCAATCAGCCTTCCATTTATCACAGCAGACGCAACAGGTCCTAAGCACCTTGAAACAACTCTTACAAGAGCTAAGTTCAACGAGCTTACAGCAGACCTTGTTGAATCAACAATGAAGCCTGTTCGTCAAGCTATTGAAGACTCAGGAGTTAGCGTTTCTGAAATTGACAAGGTTCTAATGGTTGGTGGTTCTTCTCGTATTCCTGCAGTTCAAGAGGCTATAAAATCACTTACAGGCAAAGACCCATTTAAGGGAATTAACCCAGATGAGTGCGTTGCAATCGGTGCAGCTCTTCAGGCTGGAGTTCTTGGCGGAGATGTTAAGGGTCTACTTCTTCTTGATGTTGCACCACTTTCACTCGGCATCGAAACATTAGGCGGTGTTTGCACAAAGATTATTGAGAGAAACACAACAATTCCTACAAAGAAGAGTCAGGTTTTCTCAACAGCTGCAGACAACCAAACTTCAGTTGAAGTTCACGTTCTTCAAGGTGAGCGTGAATTCGCAAAGGATAACAAAACCCTTGGAATGTTCCATCTTGACGGAATTCTTCCAGCACAGCGTGGAACTCCACAAATTGAGGTAACATTTGACATTGACGCAAACGGTATTGTTAATGTTTCTGCAAAAGATTTGGGAACAAACAAAGAGCAATCAATTTCAATCACAGCATCTACAAATATGTCAAAAGAAGATATTGACAAGGCAGTTTCTGATGCAGAAAAATTTGCAGAAGAGGATAAACAGCGTAAGGAAGAGCTTGACACTAGAAATGCAGCAGACCAAATGGTTTATCAGTGTGAAAAAGTTCTTGCAGATGATGGAGATAAGTTTGAGGAAGACGATAAAAAAGAACTTGAAGAAAGAGCAGAGGCTCTAAAAGAAGCTCTCAAAGGCGATGATATGAATCTTATCAAATCAAAACAAGAAGAGTTGACTGCAAAATTCTTTGAAGTGTCTGAAAAACTCTATGCTCAAGCAGCTCCTCAAGGCGAGCCAGACTTCCAAGGCGAAGCACAAGCAGATGATTCACAAGAATTTTATGATGCAGACTTTACAGACGCTGAATAATAAGTTAAAATATATGCTGTCATATTACTTGTTGGTGATATGACAGCAAATAATGCCAAAAGGAGTTTTTATCTTGGCGGATAAGCGAGATTTTTATGAGGTACTCGGTGTTGGCAGGGATGCGTCTACGGATGAAATAAAAAAAGCGTATCGTCAACAAGCAAAAAAATACCACCCGGACTTAAACCCCGGTAACGAAGAAGCAGAAAAAAAGTTTAAAGAGGCAAATGAAGCATACGAGGTCTTATCCGATAGCGATAAAAAGGCAAAGTATGATCAATTTGGGCACGCTGGTGTTGATCCAAACTTCGGTTCAGGATTCGGCTACGGCGGAGCATACGATTTTGACCTTGGAGATATTTTCAACTCATTCTTTGGCGGTGGATTTGGCGGTGGCTTCGGTAAAGAAGACCCAAAAGCACCACAAAGAGGAACAAATGCAAATGCAAACATAACAATATCTTTTGAAGAGGCCGCAACAGGTTGCAAAAAAACTGTGGAAACTCAAAGGATAGAGCGTTGTGATGAGTGTGGCGGAACAGGTGCAAAAAAAGGTACATCGCCTGAAACTTGTCCAGATTGTAAGGGCAAGGGTCATGTAAGTGCTCAGCAACGAACACCATTTGGTGTTATTTCAACATCAAGAGAATGCCCGAAATGTGCAGGTAAAGGAAAAATCATTAAAGAACCTTGCGATAAATGTAAGGGCATAGGAATGGTTAGAAAAACTGTAAAGATTGATGTAAACATACCAGCGGGTATTGATGATGGGCAGGTAATTAGCATAAGGTCTGAGGGCAACCACGGTATAAATGGCGGTCCAAATGGAGATTTGCGTGTAAGTATCAATGTTCGTCCACACCCATTCTTTGAAAGAGATGGGTATGATGTTTGGTGCGATATAACCGTAACTTTTGCACAAGCAACCCTAGGTAGCGAGATATTTGTCCCAACTCTTGAGGGCAGAGTTAAGTATGATTTGCCAGCGGGAACACAACCGGGAACAGTGTTTAGACTGCGTGAGAGGGGAATTCCTCACATAAACGGTCGTTCAAAGGGTGACCAGTTTGTAAAAATTATTGTTGATGTTCCAAAAGACCTTACAGAAGAGCAAAAAGAGCTTTTAAGAAAATTTGATAATGAATTGACTGACAAGCCACTTACCTTTACAGATGGTCCGATGGCACCAAACAAAAAGAATATTTTTGATAAAATAAAAGATAATATAAAAGGCGAAAAATAAGCCGAAAATAAAAGAGCGATGTGATTTTCACATTGCTCTTTTTGCATTTAAAGTATTATAAGATTTTAGTCACAAAGCATAGCCAGCCACTGTCTTCACGGCGTTCCAAAACTTCAAAACCATATTTTGCAAAAGCCTCTAAAACGTCACTCTCACGGGAGTCAATTATTCCAGATGTGATAAAAACGGCATCACTTTTCATAAATGTTGATACATATTCGCAAAAATTAATTATAATATCTGCAACTATGTTTGCAACAACAACATCAAACTTGCCACTTACTTTATCCGTTAAATTACCGCACAAAATTTCGTATTCAGGCTTTGAAAAACCGTTAACTTCACCGTTTTCGATTGCCGTTTTAACAGCGTATTTATCAATATCGACACCTAACGCAGTTTTAGCACCAAAAAGCAAAGAGGCGATTGAAAGTATTCCGCTACCACAACCAATATCTAAAATATCCGACTGCGGTTTAACATAGTCCTCTAAAGTTTCAAGGCAAAGTTTTGTTGTGCTGTGCCCGCCTGTGCCAAAGGCAAGACCAGGCTCAATGTGCAACACTTTTCTGTCTTGTGCGTCACAATCGTTTTCCCAAGTTGGTCTAATAAAAAGCTTTTCACCCACGGAAAATGGTTTAAAAAACTGCTTCCAGTTGTTTTCCCAGTCTTCGTTTTTGCAAACATTTGATGCGATTTCGTGTTTAATATTTTCAGAACAAAAACGCTCCTCTAAAAAACTAACAGCTTCGTTTGGGTTTTCTTGTGGCGAAATATAAATATGAACAATTCCCTTTGTTCTGTCTTTTTTTAGCAATTCTTCATCTATCAAATCAATTCGTGCAATTTCCATTGTTTCTTCTTCAAGAGTTCGATAATCCTCAATGTAAATGCCGTACGGCACGGTCATATGAGCAATATCTCCAGCCCTGTCAATATCTTGTGCATCAACAGTGATTGCAATTTCAGTCCAGTCCATAATAACTCCTTATTGTATATTTAAATCTGCATAATCGCTCAAATCTTTGCGACCATGGTTGTAAAGCCTTCTGTTATCAAGCGCCCATTGACGAGCAGAAAAATCAAACTTTTCGGTAGAGCTTACAGCTTCCCACATCTCATAAATACGGGCATCCATAAGGTCAAGTTCTGACAAAATTTCGGCTTCTAAAAACATAGGGCGAACAGCAGCGCCAAACTCAGGCTCACCGTGATGAGATAAAATCATATGCTCAACTAGCATAATTTTTTCTTCAGGAATAGAGAGCTTCTCGCCCATATTGCGAACAGCCATAGCACCCCTAACAATATGGCCCACTAGAGTTCCGTCAGTGGTATACCCATCAGCAATACCAAAGCTCGAAACTTTAAACTCAACAGTTTTACCAATATCGTGAAGTGTAGCCCCGCAAATTAAAAGGTCACTGTCAACAAAGGGATAAATTTTGCAAACTCCTTGTGCAAGTCGAACGATAGACAAAGTGTGCATCAAAAGCCCGCCACGAATTGCGTGGTGCAGTTTAAATGCAGCGGGGAAGTACAAAAGGCTCTCCCTATTTTCGTTTAACAGTCCAAGTGTTAGTTTTTTCAAATCATCGTCGCTAAAATTCTCTATTATAGATATAAGCTCATCGAGCATTGCAGTTCCATCATATTCAGCGCTAGGAACATAATCCTCAACATTTATGTTATCAGAATCAATAACATTTCTTATTTTTTCAATTTTTAACTGGTCATCGCCGTTATAAACCGAAATGCTTCCACGAATTTTAACAATTGTGTTTATTTCAAAAACACCTTGAACATTCTCATTATAATCCCAGATTTTTGCGTTGATTTGACCGTCTTTATCAGCCAAAATCATATCAAGGAAACTAGAGCCTTTTACCGTTGTCTTTTTTTCAGCTCGCCTGATAAGAGCAAAGCCCTCAACAGTGTTCGACTTTTTATTTATTACAGAAAAATTCATTAAATTACTCCTTTGACAAACTAATGATTATGCTTAAAATAGTAACACTTATAGTTGCTTTTTGTCAATGCGGGTATATAATTTTACTCTTTTGAGCAAAAATATAATTAAAAATGAAGTTTAAGATTATTTAAGGAATTTTTGGGAAAAAATAAGACAAATGAAATAGATGAAGGGTGAATATCTTGAACGAAAATTCATTAAAAATGAAAAAGCCTATAAAAACTAAAAAAATGATAAAACGCTCATTAAAAGATATTAGAAACGAATATAAACTAGCGCTAAAAAATCGCAATGAAAGCACTTCAAATGAGTGGCTTTGCGATAACTACTATATTTTTGAAAGGGAGGGTGTAGCGGTAATAAAGTCGCTTAAAAAAGCGGATGAAATACCTGCCGAAATTGATAAAACTCCTCGAATTTATAGAGTGTGCGAAAAGATTTGCAGTGGCGGTGTCTTGCCCGACGAAAGCAAATTAGAATTACAACTAAAAGATGAAAACTTGACAATCGCAGAGTTAGAGTTGATACCCGTTATGCTAAAAGCTGTCTTGATAAGTGTTGTAGCGTCAAGCTGTGCAGTGGGAAAAGATGCGTCAAGAAAGTATATTGCAAATGCTGTAAAATCATTGAGAGCAATAAGCGACATTGATTTTGAGAGCTTGATTGAAAAAATAAGCGAAGTAGAACATAGTCTAAGGCAAGACCCAACGGGGATATATTCACAAATGGATGATTCTACAAGAGCGTATTATAGACACAGAGTTGCAAATTTATCAAAAAAACAAAAAATAAAAGAAAGCGATTTTGCAAATAAAATCGTATTACAAGCCAAGAGCGAAAATAAGCACATTGGCGATTTTTTAGACCTTAAAAACAACAACAAAAAAAGAGGTTGGTGCTCTATTGTAGTTGAGCTTGCACTGCCTTTAATAGCTTGTGTTTGGGTTGGGATAGCGCTAAATAGATGGTATTTGCCTTTTTTGCTTTATCTGCCATTTTTCGAGATTTTTTATCCCGTTGTAAATTTATTTGCAATGATGGGCGTATCGCCAACCTTTATGCCAAGAATTAAAAAAGATGACGAAATGGTTCAAAATACAAAAACATTAGTAGTTGTTTCAATGCTTTTACCAAGCGCTCAAAAAGCAAATCAACTAGCTAGTCGTTTAATTGCCCTGAAACGCTCTAACGGTCAAGGCAACACAAAGTTTTGTATTCTAGCAGATTTTAAATCTTCAAAATCTCCAATAAATGCACAGGATGAAGCAGATTTGCTTGCAACAAAAAAAGTGATAGATGAGCTTAACGAAAAATACGGTGGATTTATACTTGCTGTTCGTCCAAGAATATTTTCAAAAACTCAAAATGAGTACACGGGTTGGGAAAGAAAAAGAGGCGCAATAACTCAACTGGTAAGAGCGATAAAAGGAGAAACAACGCAGTTTCAAATGTTGTGCGGAGATTTAGAAGGGTTTGGCGACACAAAATATATAATGGCACTCGACTCAGATACAAATCTTCCGCTCGACACTGTAAACGAGCTTGTTGCCGTAGCAACTCACCCTATAAATGTTCCAGTAATTGATGAGAGCAAAGGGCGAGTAGTTAGCGGATATGGAATATTTACGCCAAAAATAGAAACAGAAATAAACAGTGCCTTTGAAACAGGTTTTGCAAGAATTATGGCAAGCGTGGGCGGAATAACGGCATACAACAACACAAGCTCTGACAAGTATCAAGACTTGTTTGACGAAGCGATATTTGCAGGAAAAGGCCTGATAGATGTTGATATGTTTCACAAACTTTTAAACGACGGTTTTCCACCAGAGCAGGTGCTAAGCCACGATATATTAGAGGGTGGATATTTGCGTGTTGGCTTTGTGTCCGATGTTGCAGTGACAGACAGTTTTCCATCAAGACAAGGCGCATACCTTGACAGACTGCACAGATGGGTGAGGGGCGACTGGCAAAACCTTGGCTTTATTTTTAAAAAGCCTCCTAAAAATCCTTTAAACTCACTGTCACGGGTAAAACTACTTGACAATTTAAGAAGAAGCATAACCCCAGTAATATCAATTATAGCATTGATATTATCTCTTTTTATACCACATCCAATATCACGAGCAGTAGCAGTTACGGTGTTTTTTGGAGCTTGCTTTGGTGAAATTTTTTCGGGAATTTATTCGCTTGTTATGGGAGGCGCGTCTGTTTTTTCACGCCTTTATTATTCAAATGCAATGCCCGCTGCCATAAAATCTTTAATTGGTGGTGGGGTGTCTGTTTTAATGCTTGCCCAAAATTCGTGGGTGTGCATAGATGCAATTTTTAAGGCGATTTGGAGACAGTTTGTAAGCCGTAAAAATATGTTGCAGTGGGTTACGGCGGCGGATAGCGACAGGGGTCAAGGCTTTTGGGGATTTTTAAAACGATACAGTGTTTCAATAATTTTAGGCGTTGTGATGATTGCTTTTGGCGGTTCTGTGCATACGCTTTTTGGTCTTGCTTTTTTTGCAAATGTTCCTTTTGCATATTTTTCTGCAAATGTTCGCAAATCATCATCTAAAAATATAAATCCAAATGATAAAGAAAAGCTAAGATCCTATGCTGCAGCAATGTGGAAATATTATGATGAATTATGTTTGGAGGGTGACAACTACTTGCCGCCTGACAATTTTCAGGAAACGCCCGTTCACAGAATAGCTCACAGAACCTCGCCTACAAATATTGGGCTTATGTTACTTTGCACCCTTTGTGCTAAGGATTTTGGTTTTATAGACACAAAAACAATGTGTGACAAACTTGAAAAAAGCATATCCACAATAGAAAAACTTGAAAAGTGGGAAGGAAACTTGCTAAATTGGTACAACACAAAAAACCTCGCACCACTAAAGCCTAGGTATGTTTCAGCAGTTGATAGTGGAAACTTTTTGTGCTGTTTAGTAGCGCTCAGGCAAGGACTCTTAGAGTTTCAAAGCGAAAATGAGCAAATACCATCTTTGGTTGAAAGAATAAATAAATTGATAGACCAAACAAATCTTAAACCTCTTTATAACGAGCAAAGAAAATTGTTTTTTATAGGTTACAATGTGGACGATAACAGCTTTTCAAATTCGTACTATGATTTGCTTATGAGCGAAGCTAGAATGACAAGTTTTTATGCAATTGCAAGCCGACAGGTTTCAAAAGAGCATTGGGGTGCACTTGGCAGAACACTTGCAACAGACAGTAGGTACGCAGGACCTATTTCGTGGACAGGTACAATGTTTGAATACTATATGCCACATTTGCTTTTACCCGTTTATGAAAACACAATGTATTTTGAGGCGTTGAGGTTTTGCTCTTGGTGTCAAAAAAGAAGGGTAAAAGGGCGACAAATACCGTGGGGCATTTCAGAGAGTGGCTTCTATGCGTTTGACCAACAACTAAACTATCAGTATAAAGCGCACGGAGTGCAAAAGCTAGGGTTAAAAAGAGGGCTTAATAGCGACCTTGTAATATCACCATATTCAACGTTTTTAGTCTTACCGTTTGAGCCAAAAGCAGCTATGAAAAATTTGCTAGAGCTTGAGGAAATGCAAATGACGGGAAGATGTGGTTTTTATGAGGCGGCAGATTTTACAGTAGACAGAATGGACGGTCAAGATTATGCAGTAATACGCAGTTATATGGCTCACCATTTGGGAATGAGTATGATTTGCATATCAAATTTGCTTATGGATAATTTAATGCAAAAAAGGTTTATGAGTGATGATAAAATGGCAGGGGCAGTTAGCCTGCTTCAAGAAAAAGTGCCGGCAGATGCAATGGTATTTAGAGATGTTGAGCTAAGAGATGTTCCACAACGTCCACAAAGAGATACAGTACAAACAAGAGAGTTTGCAAATATAAATCCACTATCGCCAAATATGAGGCTATACACAAATGGGGAGTGGAGCACAATTATGTGCGATAACGGTGCGTCAATATCCCGTTATCGTGGTGCGGACATCACAAGAATGAGTAATGATTTGTTAAAAAGACCACTTGGAATATTTGCATTTGTAAAAAATGAAAGCATAGTGTTGCCAATTACAAAAGCACTTGATTATAATAGCGATGCAAAATTTAAGGCAAGCTATTCAAACACCGAAATGACCATATATTCATCGCATTCAAATTTGGATTGCTCGATGACTGTGATGGTTCACCCACGGCTTCCTTGTGAGCAAAGAAGAATAACGATTAAAAACTCGGGCAAGAGTGAGTTTGTGGGCGAACTTGTACTTTATTTTGAGCCAAGCCTTATACTTCACAGGGATGAGAGCGAGCATCCAGCTTTTTCAAAGCTTTTTATTCAAGGCGATTATGATAATAAAAACAAACTTTTAAGCTTTAGCAGGCAAGCCAGAAATGCAGAGCAACCACTATGTATTGCAAGTGGGTTTTTGGAGGAAACACAGTTTAGTTATGGTATGGCAAGGGAGGAAGTGCTACAAAGACCTGATGGGATTTTTTCACTGTTGTCAAGTGATTTAACTTTACAAAAGGAGGGGACACCAGATGCGTGTGCAGTTTTTCGTATACCTATAAGCATTTTGCCAAAACAGCAGATAACAAAAACGTTTATATTGTCGGCAGCGTCAACAAAAGCAGAAGCAATAGATAGAGCGCTCAAGGCTCGTGGGGACGGAAAACTTTTGCAAAACAATGCTGCACCGTCACCTTTTAAGGACGATATGCTTGATGGTATTATTGCGTCAACAGTTTTGCCGTATATTTTGTTTTCGCAGTCACCTACTAAAGAAATGATAGTAGCAAGAGCAGAAAATCAAAAAAACAAAAGAGCGATTTGGGAGTTTGGAATATCAGGAGATAACCCAATAATTTTTACTCAAATAGATGACCAAGATGATATAAGCAGTGTTTCAATGTATGTAAGGCTTGTAAGAAAGCTTAGAAAAAGTGGTATTTCAACCGACCTTGTAATAGCATACAAAGAAAACGGAGAGTACACCGCACCTATTTTGTCAGCAATTAGACAAATGCTTAAAAAAGAAAATGTGATGGAGGGTGCAGGCTTTTTTCCAATCGATTTAAGCAAGTTTGAACAGGATAGCATAACGGCACTTATGGCGGTTGCAACCTATATAGCTCCAAAAAATGATAACCTTATAATGCCACCACCAAAATATAAGCCGTTTATTGCGATGCCAACACAACCCGTAGAACTTAAAATCGAAAACGCATTAAATGTAAAGCACGGATACTTTACACACGGAATTTTTACAATAACACAAAAGCCATCATTGCCTTGGTGCGTTGTTTTGGCAAACCCCTCATTTGGAACACTTGTAAGTGACAAATCCCTCGGTTTTTCGTGGGCAATAAACTCAAGAGAAAATAAACTCACCCCTTGGAGCAACGACACAATGACAGACAATTTGGGTGAAAAATTATATATGAGAATTGACGACACAGTGTATGACCTTGTTGTTGGTGCAACTGTAAGATTTTCTAAAAAAGTGGTGCAATATATAGGAACAGTTGAGGGCATAAATTATGATATAACAGTTTGGGTGCCACATAAGGGGATGATAAAGCACTGTGATATAAGAATTGAAAACAGCTTGCAAGAGGAGAAAATTGTGGAAATAGTTTATTACACAGAGCCAGTTATGGGGGTAAATCGCAGGGACTCGTATCTTTTAAAATCAACTTTTGACGGCAAAGCAATAACAGTAAGCAACCGTTGCACATCTGGGCCATTTGGATATTTGCGTGTGGGACTTCTTTGTGATGTAGATTTTTACACCTGTAACCGAACGCAGTTTTTGAACGGAAACTGGAATGATAATGAAATGTTGCCCTCACAGGATTCTTGTGTTGCAGTTGGAAAAAAGTTAATACTACCGCCCAAAAGACAAGAAAATGTCAGGTTTATTCTTTCGTGGGGGGCTAGTCAAAAAGCATCGCTTGAAGTTACAACAAAAAAATTAGAAATAGAGAAAAAAGAAAATGCGCTGTATATAAATACGCCGGATAAAGAGTTAAACTATATGTTTAACACTTGGTTTGTGTCACAAATTGTAAACAGCAGAATTTATGGACGCACAGGGTTTTATCAGTGCGGTGGTGCCTACGGATTTCGTGACCAGTTACAAGATGTAAGCTCGCTTGTTTTAGTAAACCCGTCGCTTGTAAAAACTCATATAATTAGATGTGCAGCACATCAGTTTGTGCAAGGAGATGTGCTACATTGGTGGCACAAAATGCCAAAATCAGTAGGAGGAACAAAAGGTGTAAGAACCCGTTACAGTGATGATTTGCTGTGGCTACCATTTATAGCATCAGAGTATGCAAAAAAGACCGGCGACTATGATTTGTTTAACATTAAAGTGCCTTATTTGGACGGAGAAGAGTTAAAGCCGGACGAAGATGAAAAGTATTTTGAGCTACGGCAAAGCAAAGAAAAAGGCACGATGTATGAACATTGTATAAAAGTTCTTGAGCGGGTAATGAATTACGGTGAGCACGGGCTTGCGCTTATTGGAGGAGGAGATTGGAACGACGGATTTAATGCAATAGGAATAAAAGGCGAGGGAGAGAGTGTTTGGCTTACACAGTTTTTGGCAATGACGCTTTTTGAATTTGCACCAATATGTGAAAAAAACAACGATACAGACAGGGCAAAAAGATATCGTGAAGAATCTCAAAGGCTAAAGCAAGTAATTGATGAAACCTCTTGGAACGGTCAGTGGTATATGCGTGCATTTTTTGACGATGGAACACCGCTAGGAGTAAAGGGCGACTCAAGGTGTGAAATTGATAGTTTAACGCAGTCGTTTTCAGTGCTTTGTGATATGCCTGATAAGTCAAGACGAGATATGGCACTAAAAAGTGCATTAGAAAAGCTTGTAGACACCGAGCACGGAATTATAAAGCTTTTTGCACCTCCCTTTACCACACAGGGTAGGCAGGCAGGATATGTAAATGCGTATCCACCGGGGATTAGAGAAAACGGCGGGCAATATACCCACGCAGCTGTTTGGTTTTGCAGAGCGCTTATAAAAAACGGCCAGCAAGATTTGGGATATAATTTGCTTAGAATGATAAACCCTGCTTATAAATATGGGGTTGAAAAGCACTGGCAAAGATATAAAACAGAAGCATATGCATTGTCGGGAGATGTTTATTCAAAAACCGGAATTGAGGGCAGAGGCGGGTGGTCTTTGTATACGGGAGCGGCTGGTTGGTATTATAGAACGGTTTATGAGGAGTTACTTGGAATAACTCAAATAGAGAATAAACTGTATTTAAATCCCGCTTTGCCAACAAGCTGGAAAGGTTACACCGCAAAGCTTTTAAAGGATGGTGCAGTAATAGATATTGCAGTAAAACACGGCACAGATATGCAAATGAAAGTAGACGGAAAACTTGCAGATTTTGTACCACTTGACGGAGAAAATCATAGCGTGATTTTAGAATAGAGTTAACTAAATTTTTACAGTTGGGCTATGGTACAGGTCTTTTGTTTATGTTATAATATCCTTTATAAAAATTACTTTTATGCTTGTGTGGTTCTGTTTTTTATATAGCCACAGCAAAATGTTTTGGAGGAGTTTATGGAAAATTCATTTAATATAACCGAAGTTGCAAAGGGTGTAAGTGTTTGTAACTATAAAACGAATAGGTTTAAAACGGGTAGAATTTCATTTAATATCACAGTGCCTCTTGGAGAAAATGCGTCAGCTTATGCAATTTTGCCGTATATTTTGAGTCGCTCTTGTGGTAAATATATGGATTTTTCAAAGCTCAATGCCCGTCTTGCAGAGCTTTATGGTGCAGCTCTTATTCCAAGTGTTAGCAAAATTGGAGAGGCACAGGTTATAAGGCTTGCAATGACTATGATTGACGACCGATTTGCCCTTGAGAATGAGAGCATATATCAGCAGTGCGCACAGCTTTTGTGTGACTTGGTTTTTGAACCGAATTTTGAAAACGGCCTGTTTAATGAAGTAGAGGTAGAGCGTGAAAAACGCTTGCTACTTGAGCGAATAGAGAGCCAAAAAAATGACAAAAGAGTTTATGCTCTTCTTCGTTGTGAAGAAATAATGTGTGAGAATGAAGCGTATGGAATAAACTACTATGGTAACGCAGATGATGTAAAGGCACTCACACCAAAAAGTATTTTTGACGCTTGGCAAGAAATGCTACAAAAAGGTATCGTTCAAATAAATGTTGTAGGCTCTGCGAATACTGATGAAATATCAAACCTTATAAAAGAACGGTTTGATAAAACTCAAAGAGATGAAATAAATAGTATCGAAACAAAGGTTATAAAAACTGCAAGCGAGGTAAAGAAGATAAACGAGCAACTGCCTATAAATCAAGGCAAGCTTGTTATGGGTTATCGTGCAGGCATAACAGGGCAAGAAGAGAATTTTGGTGCTGTTCGTGTTATGGCGGATATTTTTGGAGGAGCACCATATTCAAAGCTTTTTACAAATGTGCGTGAAAAAATGAGCCTTTGTTATTACTGCTCTGCTCGCCTTAATCGTCAAAAAGGAATCATAATGGTTCAAAGCGGAATAGAGCAAGAAAACGAGCAAAAAGCAATTGATGAGATAAATAATCAGCTAAAGCTTTTGCAAGACGGAGAGTTTTCACAAGACGAATTTAGTGCGTCTATTGCAGGGCTTAAAGACACATTGTTGCGTGTTTTAGACACCCCAGAGGATATTGACGCTTGGGGATATAGTCAAATTATGTCAAAGAAATTTCAGTCGCCACAAGATATTATAATAGAGATTGAAAATGTAGACAGGCAACAAGTAATTGATGCTGCAAAAAATGTAACGCTTGACACAGTTTATATGTTGTCAGGGGAAGAGGGTGAAGACAATGAATAATGCAACTCATATAAAAAATGACCTTCTAAAAGATGGTTATTATAAAATAAAGCACGACAGTGGGCTTACAATAATTGTGTTTCCAAAAGAAGATTATGCAACCTCTTATGCTGTTTTTGGAACAAATTATGGGTCGATAGACACGGTGATTAAAACAAGTGATAATGAAAAAATAATTCAAATACCAGAGGGGACAGCCCATTTTTTAGAACACAAGTTGTTTGAGAGTGAGGACTTAGACGCTTTTGAAAGATATGCAAAAACTGGTGCATCAGCAAATGCTTACACATCTTTTGATAAAACTTGTTATTTGTTTTCTTGCTCAGAAAACTTTAAAGAATCGCTTGAAATACTCCTAGATTTTGTTCAAAACCCTTATTTTACACAGCAAACTGTGCAAAAGGAGCAAGGCATTATCGGTCAAGAAATAAAGATGTATGAAGATGTTCCAGACTGGCAGGTTTTGTTTAACCTATTAAAAATTATTTATCATAACCACCCCGTTAGAATTGACATTGCAGGCACTGTGGAGTCAATTTCCCACATAACAGATAAGGTTCTTTATGACTGCTACAATGCTTTTTATAACCTTAATAATATGGTTCTTGCAGTTTCTGGAAATGTAACAACAGATGAGGTATTAGAAGTTGCAGACAGGCTTTTAAAGCCATCAAAAGATATAAAAATAGAGCGAGAGGAAATTGATGAGCCGAGCGAAGTTGTGGACAATTATATTGAGCAAAAGCTATCTGTTTCTATGCCACTTTTTAACCTTGGATTTAAAGAGAGCTATGACACTCCGCAAAGAAATTTAAAAGAGCAGATTTGCACAAGAATAATTTTAGAAATCATAGCAGGGGATACCTCTCCACTTTATAAAGAGCTTTTTTCACAAGGACTGATTAACACACGCTTTGGCAGTGAATATTTTGCGGGTTATGGATTTGCTACTGTGATTTTTGCCGGCGAATCAAAAGACCCTAATGAAGTTGCAAAAAGAATAAAGGCAGAAATAAAGAAAACAAAAGAACAAGGTATAAATGAAGATGATTTTCAAAGGATTAAAAAAATGCTCTATGGAAGAGCAATTATGGGATACAATGACGTGGAATCAATCGCAAACGAACTTGTATCGTGCCACTTTGAAGGCTATGAGCTGTTTGATGAAATAGATGTTTTTAAATCTATTACTCTCCAAGATGTAAATCAAAGGCTTGCACAACAGTTGGACGAGAATTTTAGCGCACTGTCTGTCATACTTCCAGCATAAAATCAGGCAGTTATAAGCTTTTTAGGAGGACGAATATGAGTGATTATTCAGTAGTGTATTTTACAGGAATAGAGCGGGGCTTTAGTGTCCCTTCTGTTCTAGCAGAGTTTAAAATTTTTGGTATGGATATGCAGATAAAGTGGTATGGCGCTTTGATTGCATTGGGGTTTGTTTTGGGACTTTTGGCGTCATTAAGGCTTGCAAAAAAAGAGGGTATGAATGTTGATAAACTGCTTGACTGCATAATTTATGGAACGATTTTTGCAATAATTGGTGCAAGGCTTTATTTTGTTGCATTTAATTGGGATTACTACTCGCAAAATTTAAGAGAAATTCCCAAAACATATGAGGGTGGTATGGCGATTTATGGCGGACTAATAGGCGGGATTGTCGCTGCTTATGTAGTTTGCAAAATCAACAAAACAAGCATACTGAAAACGCTTGATGTTACGGCTGTTGGGTTTTTAATAGGTCAAGGTATTGGGCGTTGGGGCAATTTTACAAACCAAGAAGCGTTTGGAACAAATACAACTCGCCCGTGGGGTATGACAAGCCAAAAGGTTAGCGAATATATTTATTATCATCAAGAGCAGTTTGAGGCAAATGGTTTTTCTGTAGACCCCAATATTCCTGTTCATCCAACTTTTTTGTATGAATCAGTGTGGTGCATTATAGGTGCAGTATTGCTATACATAATGTGCTCAAAATATAAAAAGTTTGACGGTCAAATTATATTGAGCTACGGCGTATGGTATGGCATTGAAAGAATGATTGTAGAAGGCCTTAGAACAGATAGTTTGTATATAGCCTCTACAAGCATAAGAGTTTCGCAAGTTTTATCAGGTATTCTAGCTATTGTTTGTTTGGCATTTTTGATTTATAATTTTGTCAAGGCTTCAAAAAAATCAAAAGATTTTGTAGAAAAAGAAAAGATTTTAATAAAAGAGGGAGACGGCACCGATGGCTAAAATAATTGATGGTAAAGCAGTTTCAGCAATGATTAAAGAGAGTGTGGCACAGCAGACAAAGGAGCTTGTAAGCAGTGGTATAAAGCCAAAGCTTGCAGTGGTTATTGTTGGCGATGACTCGGCATCAAGAGTTTATGTAAACAATAAAAAGAAAGCTTGCGAGGTAGTGGGCTTTGAGTCGGTTGAGTACGCACTTAGCAAGGATACAACCCAAGATGAGCTTTTAGAGCTTGTAGAAAAGCTTAATAATGATAAAAGTGTAAACGGCATTTTGTGTCAACTTCCACTTCCAAAACAAATTGACGAAGAGGCGATAATAACCGCAATTTCTCCTCTCAAGGATGTTGACGCTTTTCACGCAGAGAATGTAGGACATATAATGATTGGCAACTACACATTTCTTCCTTGCACACCTGCCGGTGTTATGGAATTATTAAAGTCCGAAAATATAGAAATAGAGGGCAAAAACTGTGTAATTATCGGGAGAAGTAATATAGTAGGAAAGCCTATGTCTATGCTACTTTTACAAAAGAATGGAACAGTTACAATTTGCCATTCAAAAACAAAAAATCTAAAAGAGATAACAAAGAGTGCAGACATTTTAGTAGCGGCAATAGGTGTTGCAAAATTCGTTACAGCAGATATGATAAAACCCGGTGCAGTTGTTATCGATGTTGGAATGAATAGAGATGAAAATGGCAAGCTTTGTGGCGATGTTGACTTTGATGACGTAAAACAAACCGCAAGTTACATAACTCCTGTTCCTGGTGGAGTGGGTCCTATGACAATTGCAATGCTTATGCAAAATACCCTGATGGCGGCGAAGAAACAAAATAATATAAATTAATTTTAAAAAGGGGTAAGAAATATGGATAGAAGACTGTATAAAAGCAGAAATGACAGAATGATTGCAGGCGTTTGTGGCGGACTTGCAGAATACATTAACGCAGACCCTACAGTTGTAAGGATTGTATTCGCTTTAGTATCTGTTTTATCAGCAGCATTTCCAGGGATTATTATTTACATAATTCTATCAATAATAATGCCAGAAAAGTATTAGTTTTAGTTTGACAAGCATTGTCATATATGGTATAATTCCTTACGCCGCATATTATGGGCGCCAGTATTTTGGCAATTTTAAGTGAGCTTGTGCTCCGCCTTATGAATAGCGAGTCTTAATTAAAGGTAGGGAAAAAAATGTACGCAATCATCGAAACTGGCGGAAAGCAGTATAAAGTTTCAGCTGGTGACACCATCTATGTTGAAAAACTTGATGTTGAGGAAAATGCAACAATTACTTTTGATAAGGTAATTGCAGTTAGCTCTGACGATGGAATTAAAGTGGGTGACCCTTATGTTAAGGGTGCAAAAGTTGCTGCAAAAGCACTTAAAAACGGTAAGGGCAAAAAGATTACTGTTTTCACTTATAAACCAAAGAAAGATTCTAAGCGTAAAATGGGTCACAGACAGCCTTATACAAAGGTAGAAATTGGCTCAATTAAGGCATAAGCAATGACTGTATTAAATGTTTTCAAAACACCATCTGGTATGATTACTGGGTTTAGGCTTAAAGGTCATTCAGGATTTGGCAGGTCTGGCGAGGATATTGTCTGCGCCGCTGTTTCCTCTTGTGCTTATATGACAGTTAATACTATCACAGATGTTATGCAAATTGATGCAAAAGTTTTAGTTGATGATGGTTTTATGCAACTTGATATTAAAAGGCAAGATGCAAAACAAGCACAAGATTTACTTAAAGGTTTTGAAAAACATATACAAAGCTTAGCAAACGATTATCCAAAAAACATTAAGGTAAAATTCGGAGGTGTACGAAATGCTTAAAATAAACATTCAATTATTTGCTCAGAAAAAGGGAGTAGGTTCAACTCGAAATGGCCGTGACTCAGAGTCAAAAAGACTTGGTGTTAAGCGTGCTGATGGTCAATTTGTTCTTGCTGGCAACATCCTTGTAAGACAACGCGGAACACGCATTCATCCAGGCAATAATGTAGGCAAGGGTTCTGATGACACTTTGTTTGCTCTTGTTGATGGTAAAGTGAAGTTTGAGCGTATGGGCAAAGACCGCAAAAAGGTTAGCGTCTATGCTGTTGAGCAATAATAAATAAAGATTTTAACACCACAGGCTTTGTCTGTGGTGTTTTTGCATGCTTGAAAGAACCAAGTTTTAAATTATTGTAAGCAAAGATTTATAAAGCTATTTGCAAATTATTATTAGCTAAGTGTGCGAACATCTAAACTTTTGCAAGCTTATTTTACAGTTAAAAAGTCTAAAACAACCCTCTATGAAAACTAAAATTCATAGGGGGTTGTCTTATAATATTTTGTATTAATTCTGTAATTCTATAAAATTTTCAGTTGTTTTTAACGCCGTGTTCAAGTAATCTGAAAATTTAGATATTGGTTACTGTGTAAGTAATGTCAATTAAAAGTTAGAGCTTGTTTTTAATTTCTAAACTTCACCTAAACTGCTAGCCTATTTCGCCACAACGGATGAGGTCATGGGGGAAACTGACTGAAAGAAAATAGGTGGTTTTCTCCGTGTCGCCTTTCTTTGTATTACAACTCGATTTCAACAGGTAAGCCATTTGCTAAAGATTTTTTTACCTCAATAATTCTTTGATTACTAGAGCCACGAAACTTTAAGGATAAAGTTTTTTTCTCAATCTCAAACTTGCCATCAACAAGCCAGTCAATTTCGCTTAAAAGTTCAAGCCAACCATTTTGTTCATCTGCATCGGCATAAAGCTGTTCAAAACTCCAACCAGTATAAGCCATAACATTAAGACCTATCGAATGAACTTCTTTTGCCAAAACTGCGAGTTGCTTTGCTTGCGAAAAAGGCTCGCCACCACTTAAAGTTATTCCAGAAAGCAGTGGATTTTCCTTAACAGCGTTTAAAATATTGCCAACATTTGTGTCGTAACCATCACTAAAATTATGAGTTTGCGGATTTTGGCAACCCTTGCATTTGTGCGGGCACCCTTGAGCAAAAACCACAAGTCTCCACCCAGGTCCATCAACAATAGATTCTCTAATGACTCCGGCAAGCCTAAGCTTTGTTTCCATTATATTTGTTCTAGCTCCTCATTGTCGCTACCTATTGAATGTTTTATTCTGTCATTCACTTCAGCAAATTTTGCATCATTAAATCTATCAAGCGTGCCCACAAGATAACCTGTAATTCTTCTGATTCTCTCAAACTTAACGCCTTCGCCGACAATTTTATTTTCTAAATTTTCCATATAAAACAACTCCTTTTATTTTATTTCATCAATTGGGTGAAAAACTTTATCGTTTTCTTCTAAAACATTATCATCGCAACACTGCACTTTTTCAAGAGTTAATCCCTTGATTTTACGCAGAACTTTTTCGTCTATTCCCTCGCCATCACGCCTGCCACAGCGAGGGCAAACATCGCCGATTATTCCAGTGTATCCACAAACAGGGTCCCTGTCTATTGGGTGATTTATCGAGCCATATCCCATATTATTTTCTTTCATACAGCGAATAACTGCCTCGAACGCTTCAAGGTTTTGGCTCGGGTCGCCGTCCATTTCAATATAAGAAATATGCCCAGCATTTGTAAGTGCGTGATAGGGTGCCTCGATTTTAATCTTTTCAAAAGCAGATATCGGATAGTAAACAGGAATGTGAAAAGAATTGGTGTAATATTGCTTGTCCGTAACGCCGTCAATGTTTCCAAATTTTTCTCTGTCAAGCTTTACAAATCGTCCTGACAACCCTTCGGCAGGAGTAGCAAGTAGGGTAAAATTTAGACCAGTTTTTTTGCTCTCTTCGTCCATTCTGTTACGCATATGTGCAATTATTTCAATTCCTAGATTGCGTGCTTCTTGGGATTCACCGTGATGAGCGCCTAAAAGTGACTTTAAAGTTTCTGCAAGTCCGATAAAACCAACGGATAGAGTTCCGTGTTTTAGAATGTCGCCCAATTCATCATCAAGACCCAAGTTTTCAGAGTCAATCCAAAGCCCTTGCCCCATAAGGAACGGGTAATTTCTCACTTTTTTCTTTGCTTGAATTGCAAGCCTGTCAACCATTTGATCCATTACAAGGTCAATTTTTCTATCCAAATCTTCAAAAAACATATCAAGATTTCCGTGAGCCTTAATTGCCAGTCGCGGAAGATTAATAGATGTAAAGCTTAAGTTTCCACGCCCGCAAACAACCTCACGCTCGGGGTCGTGAACATTTCCGATAACTCTTGTGCGACAACCCATATAGGCTACCTGCGTGTTGTAGTCATCTTCTTTAAAATATTGTTTGTTAAAAGGTGAATCCATAAAAGAGAAATTTGGAAACAATCTTTTCGACGAAACACGGCAAGCAAGCTTAAATAAATCATAGTTTGGCTCATCGGGATTGTAATTTATTCCCTCTTTAACCCTAAAAATATGAATAGGGAAGACGGGAGTTTCACCGTTTCCTAGCCCTGCTTCAGTTGCAAGTAGAACATTTTTTGTAACAAGGCGACCTTCTGGAGAAGTGTCTGTACCGTAGTTTATAGAGCTAAAAGGTATTTGAGCGCCAGCACGTGAATGCATCGTATTAAGGTTGTGCACCAAAGCTTCCATAGCTTGATATGTGGCTCTGTCGGTTTCTTTTATTGCTTTTTTAACTGCAAATTCTTGAGCCTTGCGAGCATCATTTTTTGAGAATTTATATTTATTAATTAGCAAATCGGCTTCAAATTCTTGATAGCCATTGTCATTTGATAACACGGGTGAAACACCGTGAACTGCCTCAACTTCTAAACAAAGGTTTTTAGTAGCTTCTAAAGCGTCATCAAAATTGCAGATAAGTTCAAGTGCTTTTGAAAGATTTGAAACATAAATTTTTCTATATGTTTTTGCAAC
>CAZEKQ010000021.1:0-32458 GCA_964512735.1 uncultured Eubacteriales bacterium
CTTTTGATGCCGATGTGATACCTGTTATTATGGAAGCAGCTGGGGGATTTTTAACTGCAGTATTCCATCCGGAACATGGAAACGCAAAAAAGATTATTATTAACATGGGTGGGTCTGATATCTCTATAACGGAAGATAATCCAGATGTAGCAATTGTCCCTCTTGCGCAAGCCTTATTTGGTGATGATTTCTTGCAGGGGGCAATGACATTCTTGCTTGAAGGGGAACCTGTAGAAGCAGATTTTACCATGACCGTGACAAGCAAGGAGAATGTAACGTTTGTTCTCGATGATTTAACCGCAAAATTTGGGAATGTTACTCCAAGAGCTAACGGACAAGGTGGCGGTGAAGACTAATCCGCAATATTGGTTCATTCCTGCCATAACTTAGTAACCCTAAAGCAGGCCGGGTGGTTCAAAGCGAATCGCCCGGCTTGTTTTTTGGCTTTGTCGGGGGAGTGGGGAGAATTGGGTGTGGGATGGGGTTTCTTTACCCCAAGCAAACTTTGGCAGCAATGAAATTCTTAAGGGTTTGGAAGGATTGTTTTGAGCTAGATGGTAATTCCATATTTTGCAATACCTGTTGCTATTGTTCGTTCCTACGATTATAATGTATATAAATAGTCATATAAAAGGTGGCTTTAATGGAATATATCACAACTAAGGAAGCTGCAAATAAGTGGGGTATTACCGAGCGACGTGTGCAGGCTCTGTGCAAGCAAGGTAAAATACCGGGGGTATTCCGTCTTGGCTGGGCTTGGGCCATACCTAAAGCTGCCGCCAAGCCGGAAGACCGCCGAAAAACTAGATATAGGAGCATGGAATAAATAAAATGGCAGGGGGTGGAAAAGATGACGTATTTGACGCCGGAACAAAAGGCCCGACAGGAAATTGATAAACAACTTAAAGCCTGTGGTTGGGCTGTGCAGGACTATAAAGCGGTTAATCTATATGCATCTGAAGGCGTCGCTGTTAGAGAGTATCCTACAAGCGGTGGTGATGCTGATTATGTGTTATTTGTGGACAGGAAGCCCGTAGGGATTATTGAAGCTAAAAGGGAAGAAGAAGGCTACCGTATTAGCGATGTGGAGACCCAATCTGGGCGCTATGCTAGAAGTAAGTTGAAATATTTAAATAACGACCCCTTGCCATTTATTTACGAAAGCACCGGCGTTTTAACCAGATTCACGGATTTACGTGATCCTAAACCACGGGCCAGAGAAGTATTCACCTTCTTCAGGCCAGAAAGCTTTAGAGAATGGCTCCGTCAGCCGGGGCCATTAAGGCGGTGGCTGCATAATTTACCGGATTTAGATACAGATGGTCTAAGGGATTGTCAGATAACTGCCATAACAAATCTTGAGGTTTCATTCAGGAGAAATTATCCACGTGCCTTAATCCAAATGGCAACGGGTGCCGGAAAAACCTACACTGCAATTACCGCTATTTACCGGTTACTGAAATATGCCCATGCCAAACGTATCCTGTTTCTGGTGGATACAAAAAATTTGGGAGAACAGGCCGAACAAGAGTTTATGGCTTATCTGCCAAATGATGATAATCGCATGTTTGTTGAGCTTTATAATGTGCAGCGTTTAAAATCTGGATACATAGCCTCTGACAGTCAGGTATGTATCAGCACTATTCAGCGGATGTATTCCATTCTCAAAGGTGAAGAATTGCCGGAGGATGCTGAAAAGGAAAATCCTGCTGAAGCAAAATGGGAACGGCGTGAACCGGTACCAGTAGTTTATAATCCGAAAATACCCATTGAATTCTTTGATTTTATCGTAATTGATGAATGCCATCGCAGTATATACAATCTATGGAAGCAGGTTCTAGAATATTTTGATGCCTTTCTTATTGGGCTTACTGCTACACCGGATAAACGTACATATGGTTTTTTCAATAGAAACGTTGTTAGTGAGTATACCCATGAGAGGGCTGTCATCGATGGTGTCAATGTAGGCTATGACGTTTATTTAATCGAAACTAAAATTACTCAAAAAGGTGCCAGGGTAAAAAAGAAACAGTACGTGGAAAAACGTGAAAGACTAACTCGTAAAAAACGGTGGGAACAGCTCGATGAAGATGTAGAATACTCAGGGGCCCAACTTGATAGGGATGTGGTAAATCCCGATCAGATTCGGACCGTTATAAGGGCTTACAGGGATAATTTGCCTGAAATTTTTCCGCATCGACAAGAAGCACCCAAAACATTAGTTTTTGCCAAGACGGATAGTCATGCTGATGATATTATTCAGATTGTACGTGAGGAATTTGGTGAAGGCAATGAGTTTTGTAAAAAAGTAACTTATAACGCAACCGACCCTAAATCGATTCTCAATCAGTTCCGAAACACCTATTATCCCCGGATTGCTGTTACAGTTGATATGATTGCTACCGGTACAGACGTAAAACCTCTGGAATGCTTGATTTTCATGAGGGATGTAAAGAGTAAAAATTACTTTGAACAGATGAAGGGAAGGGGCACACGAACAATTTCGTTAGATGATTTGCGACGTGTAACTCCCTCTGCCCGTAATGTTAAAGATCATTTTGTTATTGTTGACGCAGTAGGAGTTACCAAAAGTGTTAAAACAGACAGCCGACCATTGGAAAGAAAACCGAGTATAAGCCTAAAAGATTTACTTAGAGCGGTTTCTGTAGGTGCCGTTGATGAGGATCTTTTCACAACCTTAGCCGGGCGCCTAGTGCGTCTTGAACGGCAGATGACGGCAAGGGAAAAAGAAAAGCTTATGGAGCTTTCGGGAGGTAAAAATCTATCCCGGGCAGCAGGTGCGTTGCTTGAGGCTTACGACCCGGATGTGCTTAACGAAAAAGCGATCAAGGAATTTGGGCTAAGTGAGGAAGACAATGTAGAACCGACGGAAGAACAAATTAAAGAAGTCCAGGTACCGCTAATACAGGAGGCTGCTAGATTCTTTACCCCCGAAATTAATGAATACATTGAAAACGTCCGTAAGGTTCATGAACAACTTCTTGATAATATCAATCCAGATGAGCTAATTAAGGCTGAGTGGCAGCAGGATAGCAAGGGGAATGCAAAGAAGCTTGTTCAAGATTTCAAGGCTTATCTCGAAGAACATAAGGATGAGATAACAGCTCTTCAGGTTTTTTATAACCTTCCTTACCAACGCCGTTCCCTTTCTTACAAGATGGTAAAAGAGCTTCTTGAAAAAATCAAGGAAGATAAACCGATACTGGCACCGGTAAATCTGTGGCATGCCTATGAAGTGCTCGACAACCTGAAAATCGCCAGTCCCCGAAATGAACTGACGACACTTGTGGCGGTTATCCGTCGTGTGCTGGATATGGACAGGGTATTAACCCCGTACGACAAGACTGTTGATAGGAATTTTCAGGAATGGGCATTCAGAAAGCAAGCCGGTCCAGTGAAATTTACTAAAGAACAGATGAACTGGCTACACATGATTAAAGACCACATTGCTACCTCGTTTCATTTAGAACCGGGAGATTTTGAGTATGATCCCTTTAACCGCGAGGGAGGGCTCGGCAAGATGTGGCAATTATTTGGAGACCAAACAAATGCGATAATACAGGAACTTAATGAAGGATTGGTGGCGTGATGGGAATGGTGGGTGTTGCACATAAAAAAACAAATAAAATACCCGAAACATGGGCTGAGGAATGTTTTGGTGATCTTGTCATTTACAAGAAGGGTGAAAGACCCAAAAATATTTCCACTCAGAAAAACAACGAATGCAAATATCCGTATATAACTATTAAGGGTTTTGAACAAGGATTGTTCGATGAATATTCCGATGGGAAGAGTGGAGTAATGTGCACGGAAGATGATTTTTTATTGGTTTGGGATGGTGCAAGATCTGGATTAGTAGGAAAGGGAATGCGGGGCTTGGTCGGTAGCACCCTAGTAAGGATCAATTTTCCTAGCATTTATAATGAGTATGCTTACTATTACCTCAGATCAAAATACCTCGAAATAAATACTAATGCGAAAGGGACGGGTATTCCGCATGTAAACCCTGACTTGTTGTGGAACTATTTGTTTCCCATACCGCCCATTCAAGAGCAATATCGCATAGTCCAAAAAATCGAGGAAATCTTCAGTGAAATTGACAAAGGAATTGAGTATCTGCAAACAGCTAAAGAGCAGTTAAAGGTGTATAGGCAGGCTGTTCTGAAAGTAGCGTTTGAGGGTAAACTAACGGGGGCCGTTAACAGATGGGAAACAGGTAAACTTGGAAAAGTTGCAGACGTTTCGGGGGGTATAACAAAAAACGCAAAACAGAATGCTAATAAACCTCTACATCCTTATTTACGAGTGGCTAATGTATATGCTAACAAATTAGATTTAACGGATGTTCAATGTATTGGGGCTGATGAAAATGAATACAACAAGACTTTACTCAAAAAAGGTGATTTGCTTTTTGTGGAAGGGAATGGGAGTAAAGCACAGATTGGACGGGTGGCAATTTGGAATGGGGAAATTAAAGGTTGTTTGCATCAAAATCACATAATCAAGGCTAGACCTTTAGAAAAATTGTTAAGTAAATACTGCATGTATTTCTTTTTATCCCGGGGGGGGAGAAACCAGATAGAGTCTGTGGCGGTAACAACCTCCGGCCTGTATACCCTAAGTATTACCAAAGTAAAAAACCTTGAACTACCAATACCATCTTTAGAAGAACAACATCAAATTGTCCAAGAAATTGAATCCCGTCTGTCCGTTTGTGAGCATATGGAAAAGGCTATTGAAAAAGAAATAGTGCAGGCAGAATCATTGAAGCAAAGCATCCTGAAGGAAGCTTTTGAGGGACGGCTGGTTCCCCAAGACCCGGATGACGAACCGGCGGCAGTTCTTCTGGAGCGAATACGCAAGGAAAAGAAAAGGCGTGAGGAAGCTTTCGAAGCAAGGGCGAAGAAGACGAAAAAGGGGAAGATAAAACATGAATGATAACAACAACCACACGTCAGCCAGCATTGTCTCAAAGATCTGGAGTTTTTGTCATATATTACGGGATGATGGAGTAAGTTATGGGGACTACCTAGAGCAGCTTACTTATTTGTTGTTTTTGAAAATGGCTGATGAATACTCCAAGCCACCTTATAACCGGGAAATTGGTATACCTGAAAAATATAGTTGGGGAAAGTTGGCGGAGAAGCGGGGGAGTGAGCTTGAACAGCATTATAATACTACCCTCCGGGAACTTGCTAAACAAAAAGGTATTCTAGGGCAGATTTTTGTAAAATCACAGAATAAAATTCAGGACCCGGCAAAACTTTATCGATTGATAGATATGATTGATCGGGAACAATGGAATACCATGGGTACGGATCTGAAGGGGCAAATTTATGAAGGACTACTGGAAAAAAATGCAGAAGACGTTAAAAGCGGTGCCGGGCAATACTTTACACCACGTCCCCTTATTCAGGCCATGGTAGCCTGTATGCGACCAGGGCCAAAGAAAACTATTTGCGACCCTGCTTGTGGGACCGGAGGGTTTTTTTTAGCTGTTTATGATTATATTACAAAAAGCTATCGAATGGATCGAGAAGAAAAACATTTCCTTAAATATAACACCTTTTACGGTAATGAAATTGTGGCGAATACAAGGCGTCTTGCGCTTATGAACCTGTTCTTGCACAACATCGGTGATTTGGATTCGGACTCTTTAATTTCTCCAGCAGACTCTCTTGTATCAGATACAGGGTTGCGGGTTGATTACGTGCTTACCAATCCGCCTTTTGGTAAGAAAAGTAGCATGACCTTTGTTAATGAAGAAGGGGAGCTAGAAAAGGAAGAACTGACATATAACCGGCAGGATTTTTGGGCCAGTACCGGCAATAAACAATTAAATTTCGTGCAGCATATCCGAACACTACTTAAGATCGACGGAAAAGCCGCAGTTGTTGTACCGGACAATGTGCTGTTTGAGGGTGGTGCGGGTGAAACTGTTAGACAGAAATTGTTACAAACGACTGATTTACATACCATTTTAAGGTTGCCTACCGGTATATTCTATCGTCCGGGTGTTAAGGCCAATGTAATATTTTTTGATAATAAGCCTGCCAGTAAAAAGCCATGGACAAAGGAAGTATGGATTTATGATTTTCGTACTAATATTCATTTCACGTTAAAGAAAAAACCACTAACCTTTCATGATTTAAATGATTTTATTACTTGTTTTAATCCGGGGAACCGACATGAGCGGTCGGAAACCTGGTATCCGGAAACAAACCCGGATGGCCGCTGGAGACGATTTACCTATGAGGAAATTGTGGCCCGGGATAAAACCAGTTTAGACATCGTTTGGATTAAGGATAAAAGCTTGGTCGACCTGGAAAATTTGCCGGAGCCCGATGAAATCGCATCGGAAATTGTCGAGAATGTTGAGGCCGCATTAGAAAGTTTTCGTGAGGTTGTAAATGGTCTGGGGTAAAGGTGAATAAAACAGTTCGAAAAACACCTTTTTGGTGGTGGTGACCGGCACTTGAGGTAGATTTGGCAATTGTTAATCCACGATTATAGATAGAAGCAGCATCCCTTGGGAAAACAAGTAATTTAGCTTTCCCATAGGGCTTTTTCTTTTATCATTTGTATTCAAGGGTGTTGACATGAATATTTTTCCATGCTATAATTACGCTACTAGGCGTAAGAGGCATAAACAGAAAAAGGGGGTGTTTTTATTGCGGGAACAATTTATCCGATTCGGCGATTTTATTAAACAAAAACGCTTGGGCGATTCCCGGGAGTTAACGCTGAAAGATATGTCCGAAAGGTTAGGGATATCCTTAAGCTTCTTAAGCGATATCGAGAATAACCGAAGAAAGCCTTTCGACAAGGACAAGATTGAAAGGTTTGCCCAAGAGCTTGGTCTATCCGATGAGGACAAGGCCAGGATGTATGATTTAGCAGCTCGGGATCGTAGGGAAGTGCCCTCTGATATTGAGGACATTATGATGTACAGTGAGATCGGCGATATGGCAAGGCTTGCCCTTAGGCAATCCAATGCCGGATTAATTGATGAGGATGACTGGAAAAAGTTTATCCGGGAAAATGAAAAGAAGAAAGGAGGAAAATAGTGATTGAATTTAGATGGAGCAAGGTGGATAAAAAGGATAACACCCCCATTCTAAAGGATGTTGAAATTGATGCTTTAGCTGAGGATCTTCTCAAAGACTACAAACCACAGCTATTGAAAGAGCCTACACCAATCAACTACCTCCATTTCTTAGAATCATACCTTGGGGCCAATGTCGAGTTCATGGACATCCATTATGAGGACAAACCAATCTGGGGTGCCACAGCTTTTAATGACGATGAATATTTAAAGGTATTTGACCGGGAGAATTGTCGCATCGGTGTGAGGAAATTAATGAACCGAACCATCGTTATTGATAATTATGTTATGCGGGAAGGCAAAGAGGGACTAGGACTTTTTACGGCACTACATGAAGGGGGCCATCTATGGCTTCATCAAGGTGTCTTTGTTAAGCCGGATTATGGTGGGCAGATTTCCCTGTTTGAGGATGAAAAACCTAAAATAAGTCCCGTTGTATGTTGTCGCCACAATAACATCGAGAGCTTTGGCAGAAGGAAGCGGCTTGTCACATCGGAAGATTTCAGAGAGCACCAGGCAGATTATTTTGCCTCAGCTATCGCTATGCCCAAGTCTACCTTCATACCTTTGGCAAAGGAGATACTTAAATCCGCAGGCATTAGTGGCGATCAGGTAGTAACCGGGGTAGATTTTCAACACGATTGGTTTGCGGAAAACGAATTTCCAAAAAGAATATCAGAGGCGTATGGGGTATCTAAACAAGCCGCGTTCATTAAACTGCGGAAGTTTGGTTTTATTGTAGCTGAAAGGGAAATTGAACTCACGCTGTTTTAGGCATATATTTTTTTACCCCACATTACGCTAAGCGGCGTATAGTGCGTAGGGGGGGAGGTGATGTCTTATAGCTGTAAAGGTCAGATGTCCGGTCTGTTCCAATAAAAGATTGATGGACATGGTATCGGCAAAGGATGCTGAACTGATCATAAAATGCCCTAGATGTAAAAGGCGGGTCAACATACTGTTTCGGAACAACCGAATAAAAGCCAAAGCAATGTAGTCCATACCGAGCAACGGGGCTGGGTAAAAGCCACCAAATAGCCGGATTGACATGAGTGCGTATAAAAAGCGCATTCATTTCAGTCCGGCTGTTTTTGTTATAAATACTTTTCTAAATATGAAATAGACCTGCATATTTAACATTTATTCTTTAGTCACAGAGCAAAGGGAAGGGGGTGAGAAAGCGATGGGACCAAATGAAAGACGGATGGAAATCATAGAAGCCTTATGCCGCAGAAGGCAAGACACTATGGCCAATCTGGCTGCTGAATTTGGTGTGAGTGTCAGGACAATTAAAAATGACATCGACATCCTATCGCTTTCTTACCCCATAGAAACCATCCGGGGTCGTTACGGCGGGGGTGTGAGGGTAGCAGATGGCTACTATTTACACAAAAAATACCTCAAACCAGAACAGCAGGAACTTCTTGAGCGACTGGGTGCCAGCCTTTTGGGCAATGACCGGTTGGTGATGAACAGCATTATTAAGGACTTTGCTCTGAGTAGCTAAAGGGGAGGTGGGATTATGAATGAACTGCATTTTGCACTGGCGGAGGAATTAGAAAGACTTGCGGCGGGATATCGGGCCTTGGCGAAGGATGAGATAAACCCGGATAGGATTACTATTCAGGACATCAGCATCATGCTTACAAAGAAAATGCAAAAAGGCAAGATATCCGAAATCAAAGGGTTGCTGAAAAAGTATGGTGCAGCGAAATTGGTGGAAGTAAATCCGAAAACCTACAATGCCTTCTACCAAGAAGCCAAAGAACTATAAGGAGGGAAAGAAGATGACGGATGAAGTGGTTTTAACTATTGCAAAGGATCTCAGGGAGTTAGCAACCAGCCTGGAGGAACTGGCAAAAGAAAAGACGACCCCAAAAGTGCCGACCAACAAGCCGGAGGTTACCCTAGAAGAAGTTAGGGCAAAACTGGCGGCACTGATGCAGGCTGGCAAACAGGTTGAAGTCAAGGCACTCTTGCAAAAGCATGGCGGGGAGAAACTCTCAGACATCCCAGAGTCAAACTACCCCGCGCTCCTGAAAGATGCGGAGGGAGTGTAGATGGCAAAGCATGCACTGCTTTCTGCCTCCGGCTCCGCTAGATGGCTTAGTTGTCCTCCTTCGGCCAGGTTGGAAGCACAGATAGATGAAAAGTCCAGTCACTATGCCCAGTTCCTTCGCCCATGCACTAGCAGAGCACAAGCTGGCTCATTACTTGGGCAGCATCCCCTTACTTGAATACAAATCTAAGCTCAAACAACTAAAGCAGGATAAATTCTACAGCCAAGAGTTAGAGGATGATGCGCAGATTTATGTGAACTACGCCATTGAAAAGATCAACGAAGCAAAGGCCCGCACCAAGGACGCAGTAGTGCTGCTGGAAGCCAAGCTGGATTACAGCCCTTGGGTGCCGGAGGGTTTCGGCACCGGGGATCTGGTGCTGGTCACAGACGATGTGCTGGAAGTGGTGGATCTTAAATTTGGTAGAGGGGTACAGGTTTCAGCGGAAGGTAACAGCCAAATGCGGCTCTATGCCTTAGGGGCTATTAACCAGTTTTCCGTTCTCTATAATATCGACACTGTTAAAATGACCATCCATCAACCCCGGCTGGATAACATCAATACCGCAGAAATGCCAACGGAAGAACTACTTCACTGGGGTGAGCATACGGCAAAACCCATAGCTGATTTGGCTTTCAAAGGTAAGGGCGAATTTAAGCCCGGCGAGCATTGCCGTTTTTGCAAGGTGCGTTTTACCTGTCGAGCCCGGGCTGATGAGCATATGAAACTGGCACAGCACGATTTCAAAAAACCACCACTGCTCACGGATGAAGAGATTGTTGAAGTTTTGGCCATATCTGATGCACTACAAAACTGGGTCAGCGATGTCCAGGCTTATGCCCTTGATCAAGCCGTAAATCACAATACGGAATGGCCTGGGTACAAGCTCATCGAGGGAAGAAGCTACCGGCGATATGAGGACGAGGCACAAGCAGCGGAGGTTTTAGCAGCGGCTGGGTTTGATGAAGAACAGATTTTTAGCAGGAAGTTGCTGGGCATTACGGCTATGGAACGGCTGGTGGGCAAGGAACAATTCAATGAGTTACTGGGGCCCTATATCAAAAAGCCCCTGGGAAAACCAAAGTTGGTCAGTGTGGATGACAAGCGACCAGCGATTAAAAATACGGCGGAAATTGATTTTAAGGAGGAAATATAGATGCCAACCAAAGTGATAACCGGTAAAGTGAGATTTTCTTATGCAAACGTGTGGGAGCCAAAATCGGTCAACGGCAGTGAACCCAAGTATTCGGTGTCTTTAATCATCCCTAAGGGTGATAAAGAAACGCTGAAAAAGATTAAGGTCGCCATTGAAGCGGCTAAGAAGGAGGGTCTGGCCAAGCTGGGCGGTAAAATCCCGGCTAATTTAAGAACTCCCCTCCGTGATGGGGATGCTGACAGGCCCGATGACGATGCTTATGCTGATAGCTATTTCGTAAATGCCAACAGCTTCATTAAACCCGGCATCGTTGATAAAAATGTCCAGCCCATCTTAGATCAGACAGAGTTATACAGCGGTTGTTACGGCCGGGCCAGTATTATTTTCTACGCCTACAACGTCAATGGCAACAAAGGCATTGCGGCGGGTCTGCAAAACTTGCAAAAGCTTGATGATGGCGAACCCTTAGGCGGTATTTCCAGGCCGGAGGATGACTTTGAGGCTTGGGGAGATGACGGTGAGGAAGATATTTTAGGATGAGAATCCTAAGCCTGGATATAGAGACTTACGGCGGCGTGGACCTCAAAAAATGTGGGGTCTACGCCTACGCCGAGTCTTTGGACTTTGAAATACTACTCATGGCTTACGCCTTTGGTGATGAACCGGTAGAGCTTGTGGATTTGGCAAAGGGTGATTTGATCCCGGCTGTGGTGCTGGAAGCATTAACAGATGAGGGTGTAATTAAGACAGCCTTTAACGCTAACTTTGAAAGAACCTGCTTGGCAAAACATCTAAACATCGCTATGCCACCGGAACAATGGCGCTGCAGCCATGCCCATGCTTTAACACTGGGATTGCCGGCCAGTCTTAGCGGGGTGGCCAAATGTTTAAAATTGCCCCAACAGAAAATGCGGGAAGGGAAGGCACTAATCCGTTATTTTTCCCTGCCCTGTAGACCCACTAAAGCTAACAGCGGCCGCACTCGGAACCTGCCGGAACACGATCCGGACAGGTGGGAGATGTTTAAGGCTTATTGCAAGCAGGACGTGGAAGTGGAACGGGCGATTAGAAAAAAACTAGAGCGTTATCCAATGCCGGAGCAAGAAGTAAAGCTGTGGTTTGCAGACCAAAAGATAAATGATTACGGAGTGCGGGTGGACATGGGGTTAGTGAAAAACGCTACTCAGTGCGATGAGGGCTACCAGGAAAGGTTGCTGGAAGAAGCCAGCCATTTAACCGGGCTGGAAAACCCCAATAGCGTTGCCCAGCTAAAAGGTTGGCTACAAGACGAACACAGTATCCAGATCAAGAGCCTGTCCAAAGCAGCGGTAGAAGAATTACTGGGGGAAACAGATAACCCTGCCCTCAGGCAAGCGTTGGGGCTTAGACAAGAGATGTCCAAAACCTCTGTTAAAAAATACGAAGCCATGGATCGGGCGGTTTGCAGTGATGGACGGATAAGGGGGCTCTTACAATACCACGGCGCCTCTACAGGACGGTGGGCAGGCAGGCTGGTGCAAATCCACAACCTACCTAGGAACAACATGAGTTCTTTAGATTTGGCCAGACAGCTTTTAATAGCCGGAGACTATGAAGCCCTGGAGCTGCTCTTTGACAGTGTGCCAGATGTTTTATCTCAGTTAATTAGAACTGCCATCATCCCTTCCCCCGGCCATCGCTTTATTGTATCGGACTTCAGTGCCATTGAGGCCAGAGTTATCGCTTGGCTGGCTGGGGAAAAGTGGGTAGTCGACACCTTTAAAGGCCATGGCAAGATCTATGAAATGACTGCCAGCAAAATGTTTGGAGTGCCTCTGGAACATATAGTGCGGGGTAGGCCGGAGTACGAATTTAGGCAAAAAGGTAAAGTAGCAGTTTTAGCCTGTGGCTACCAGGGAAGTGTGGGAGCCCTAAAGGCCATGGGGGCCTTAAATATGGGGCTCTCTGAAGAGGAATTGCCGGACATTGTGGCAGCCTGGCGAAAATCCAACCCTAATATCGTCAAACTCTGGCGTGATATAGAAGATGCGGCTATAAAGTCGGTCAGTGAAAGGGCAACGATTAAGATGCAATACGGTCTAACCTTTTATTACAAAGGCGGGGTGTTGTTCATTAGACTCCCTTCCGGACGTAACCTAGCTTACGTGCGCCCCCGTATTGATCTGGATGAACGTTTTAACAAATACGGCTTAGTTTACGAAGGTATCGCCCTTGGCAAATGGTGCCGGATAAGGACCTATGGCGGGAAGCTTACGGAAAATATTGTACAGGCCATCGCCCGGGATTGTTTAGCGAAATCGCTTTTAAGGCTTGATGAAGCGGGTTATAAAATCGCCTTCCATGTCCATGACGAGGTGGTGCTCGATGTTCCCAATGGTTCAGGTTCTCTTGAAGAGGTAGTGAAAATCATGAGTGTAGATATCGACTGGGCACCGGGGCTACCCATGCGGGCTGAGGGCTTTGAGGCTGATTACTATATGAAAGATTAAGGGGGTTTTTATATATGAAAAACATTGAGGTCTTTGACCATACGGAGTTTGGAGAGTTGAAGGTTCTAATCGTTGATGGCAAGGAGTATTTCCCGGCCAGCAAGTGCGCCAATATCCTGGGATACACCAACCCGAGGGATGCGATATCTCGTCATTGCTATGGGGTCGTGAAACACGACATCATCGATAATCTTGGCCGGAAGCAAGAAATGAATTTTATCCCAGAAGGTGACCTTTACCGCTTGATTGTCCGTTCCAATTTACCCAAGGCACAGCAGTTTGAAAAATGGGTCTTTGATGAAGTACTGCCTGCCATCAGAAAACATGGTCTGTATGCCACTGATGCGGTCATCGATCAGATTTTGGGCAATCCGGAATTTGGCATAAGGCTGCTTACCAATTTCAAGCGAGCCAAGGAGAGGGCCAGGCAACTGGAATTGGAAAATGCACAGCATAAACAGATTATCGGCGAGCTTAGACCCAAAGCAACTTATTATGATCTAATTTTACAAAACAAATCCCTGGTCCCCATTACCAAAATTGCTAAGGACTACGGCATGTCCGGCCGGGCCATGAATAAGCTGCTCCATGAATTAGGGGTGCAGTACAAGATGGGTAGCACCTGGCTTTTGTATCAGGATTATGCTGACCAAGGCTATACCCAATCCAAGACCCACACTATTGATGCGGACAAAAGCATCATGCACACCTACTGGACGCAAAAAGGACGGCTGTTTCTCTATGATCTTTTGAAAAACGAAAAAGGTTTGCTGCCGGTAATTGAGCGCAAAATCGCTTAAGGGAGGGAAGGAACCTATGGACAAAATCAATCCGGACCACTACAAAACCGGCGGCATTGAGACCATTGATTTTATCAAAGCTAAGCTGACAGGGGAGCAATTCAAAGGGTATCTTGCCGGAAACGTTATCAAATACCTTTCCCGCTTTGAACGTAAGGCCGGGGAAGAAGATCTACAAAAGGCCCGCTGGTATTTAAACCGGCTGCTGATGGGTCAGGAAAATAGAAGGCCAGTCATTTATGTCTGCTCACCCCTAAGGGGAGATGTGGAAAGAAACATTAAAAAGGCCATCGGTTACTCCCGCTTTATTTACAGCCGGGGCGGAATCCCTTTGGCCCCTCATGTCATCTTCACCACCTTTTTAGATGAAACGGTTGCGGAGGAAAGAACAGCCGGCATGGTGATGGGCTTGGGGCTCCTTACCAAATGTGATGAGCTTTGGGCCTTTGGGGACAAAATTTCCGAAGGTATGGCCGGTGAAATAGCCGCCGCCGAAAACTTAGGCTTGCGGGTAAAGCGGTTCAATAGTCGCTTGGAGGTGAGCGGTGGTGATGCCTGAAACAATCCGGGCGATCAAACATGACGGAGTTTTAACCATCGCCACCGGCAGGAGCCGTAAAGAACTGGAGTGGAAGAACCGGGAGATGCTCTGGTCGGAGCTAGTGCAGAAATTAAGTAGGACCATTAGAACCTGGGAGACTTATGAGGAATACAGGAAGCTCCCCAAGGGGCAACGGGACGAGATAAAAGATGTGGGAGGCTTTGTCGGCGGGACCTTAAAAGGCGGGCGCCGTAGGGCAGACAGCGTGGTCTGGCGGCAAGTTGTAACTCTTGATGCCGACTATGGCAAAGGGGATATGTGGGCCGGAGTTGAGGCCATGTTTGGCTGGGGCTGCTGCATGTATTCTACCCATAGCCACAGCCCCAAGGCTCCCAGGTTAAGGATAGTTATTCCCCTAAAAAGGCCCGTATCAGCCGATGAATATCAGGCGGTGTCAAGAAGGATTGCCGGGGATTTGGGAATTGACTTCTTTGATCACAGCACCTTTGAACCCCACCGGCTGATGTATTGGCCCTCTACCGCCGCAGATGGCGAGTTTATTTTTGAGGTATTAGATGCACCTTGGGTTGACCCGGATACACTTTTAGCCCGCTATCCGGACTGGAAAGACCCCTCCTTTTGGCCTGAATCCTCTAGAACACAGGCTAAGCGTAAAAGGCAAGCGGAAAAGCAGGGGGATCCCCAGGAAAAACCCGGTATCGTAGGGGCCTTTTGTAGGGCCTACAGCATCGCTGACGCTGTTAAAAAGTTCTTAAACGATATTTATGCGCCTTGTGATGACCCCAGCCGCTACACCTATATTCCCGGCACATCCTCGGCCGGGCTGGTGATCTATGGAGAGGGGGATTTTGCCTATTCCCACCATGCCACAGACCCGGTGTGTGACCGACTCTGTAACGCCTTTGATTTAGTGAGGCTGCACAAGTTTGGAAGCTTGGACGAAGAAGCCAAAGAAGGAACGCCAGCCAACAGGCTCCCTTCTTATTTAGCTATGCAGCAGTTAGCCATGGAGGATATGGGGGTTAAAAAGCAGATTGCCCGGGAGCGCATGGCGTCAATAGATGAGGACTTTGGTGAGGAAGATGATTGGCAGGCGGGTCTGGAAATAACGGGCAAGGGCGAGCTAAAAAACACCTTGACCAATATGGTGCTGATTTTAAAGCACGATGAAGCTCTGGCGGGTATCCACTATAACCAGCTAAGAGATGGGATGGATGTTGACGATAATGCACCCTGGAAAAGACTTAAAGGCGGCTGGAATAAGACCGATGACGCCAGTCTAGCAGGATATATCGATGCAAAATACAAGCTGTATTCTCCCGGGAAATTAAGAGATGCTGCTCTGAAAGTGGCGGTGGAAAGGGCAAAGCATCCTGTCCGGGATTATCTTAAAGCTTTACCAAAGTGGGATGGGGTGGAGAGGCTCGATAGATTGCTGGTTGATTATTTAGGGGCCAAAGACAGTGAATACGTGAGAACTGTGACCAGAAAAACCTTTGTGGCAGCGGTGGCCCGGGTGATGGAGCCCGGTATCAAGTTTGATTTTATGCTGGTGTTAAACGGGCCCCAGGGCATTGGTAAAAGCACTTTATTTAACCAACTTGGAGGCCAGTGGTTTAGCGACTCACTGTCCATCGCCGATATGCGGGACAAGACGGCGGCTGAAAAGCTGCAGGGCTATTGGATCATAGAGATTGGGGAGCTGGCCGGCATTAAAAAGATAGACGAGGAAACCTTAAAATCCTTTCTCTCCCGGCAAGATGATAAATACCGGGCCGCTTATGGCTATGCGGTAGAGGATCACCCCCGCCAATGCATAATTGTCGGAAGCACTAATAAGACCACTGGGTTTTTAAGGGATCTGACCGGCAACAGACGATTCTGGCCGGTGAAGGTACCTGGCACCGATGCCCTAAAACCCTGGCATTTAAAAGAGGTGGATCTAGTTTGGGCGGAGGCCCTTGCCAGGTATAAAGCGGGGGAAAAGCTCTTTTTGGAAAGCGCTATGGAAAAGGAAGCCCAGGGTGCCCAGCTTGAAGCACTGGAAAGCGATGATCGGGAGGGCCTGGTCCGGGAATTCTTGGAAAGATTGCTGCCCACCAACTGGGATGAACTGGATCTTTATGCCCGGCGCAGCTTTCTGCGGGGCGATGATTTTAGCGATGGCTTAACCGGTGAGGTGGAAAGGCAGCAGGTCTGCACATTGGAAATATGGTGCGAGTTATTCGGCAAAGAGGCCAGTGCTTTGCGGAAAATTGACTCCTATGAAATAAATACAATCCTTAAAAAGATCGAAGGTTGGGAGCAAAGTGATTACATGCCAAAGCTGCCCATCTATGGTCGGCAGAGGATCTATAAAAAATTAGAAACAAGAGGCTGAACAAGGATGAACAAGAATGGGCTCGTTCCACTAAATAATGGAAATATGGAACAAGAACAAATCTTGTTCCGGTCTTGTTCCAAACCTTGTTCCGTCCTTAAACCTAATAACCATGGGGCTTACAGCGATTATGGAACAAGGGAACAAGATTATCATATAAACATAATCATAATAGGCATATATAACGGGTATGTAGCGCCTAATGCGAATGTGCTCGTATACGCGCGCGAAGCTCGTTTCTTGTTCCAGGTAAAAGGGGATGGGTTGATGCTTGAAAAAGAGATCGAAGAAAAATTGAGGCGGGGTGTAAAAAAGCTAGGCGGAGTTGCCCTTAAATTCGCCTCCCCCGGCCATGCGGGTGTGCCGGACAGGCTTGTGTTACTACCCCAAGGCAAATTAGCCTTTGTGGAGCTAAAAGCACCGGGCAAAAGCCTAAGGCCCCTGCAGCAAAAAAGAAAAGAACAATTGGAGAATCTGGGCCTTCGGGTCTATGTTATAGATTCTGCCGTGAAGGTAGAACGGTTTTTGGAGGAGGTGACAGGATGAAATATATACCTCATAGCTACCAAGAACATGCCCTGGAATTTATCTTAAAAGAAAAAGCAGCGGGCCTTCTACTGGATTGCGGCTTGGGGAAAACCGTGATTACCCTTACTGCTATTGCTGAGCTTATGCATAACCTCTTTGAAGTGACCCGGGTTCTGGTCATTGCCCCGCTTAGGGTGGCGGAGAATATATGGAACGCTGAGGCGAAGAAGTGGGATCATTTAAAGCATTTGCGGATTGTGAAAGTGCTGGGCTCAAAAGGTGAGCGCATCCAAGCCCTAAACACTAAAGCCCATATCTACGTGATAAACCGGGAAAACACCAGATGGTTAGTTGACTATTACCAGAAAGACTGGCCTTTTGACATGGTGGTCTTAGATGAATTGTCCAGTTTTAAATCTCACCGGGCGAAAAGGTTTAAGGCTTTAAGAAAGGTGAGGCCTTTATGCAAGCGGGTGGTGGGTCTTACCGGTACTCCGGCACCAAATGGGCTTTTAGATCTATGGTCCCAGGTTTACCTTTTAGACAGCGGCAAAAGGCTGGGCAAAACCATAACCGGCTACCGGGAGCGTTATTTCTCTCCTGATAAAAGAAACCGGCAGGTGATCTTTAGCTACAAACCCAAAGAGGGTGCCGAGGAAGCTATCTATGAAAAACTATCTGATATCTGCATCAGCATGAAAAACAGGGACTACCTTAAAATTCCCGAGCGTCTGGATAACATTGTGGAAATTAAGCTACCGCCAAAAGCCCTGGCGCAGTACCGGCAATTGGAAAGGGATCTCTTGCTGCCGCTTTTGGAAGGGGATGTGGTAGCGGGAAGTGCAGCGGTGCTTGCCAATAAACTGCTGCAGCTAACTGGCGGGGCCGCCTATGATGAACATGACGGGGTGCAGGTGTTACATGATGAGAAACTAAAAGCCTTGGAAGATTTAATCGAGGCTGCTAATGGCAAGCCGGTCTTGGTCTACTATGCTTACCGCCATGAACTGGAGCGCATTCAAAAATATTTTAACTGTCGGGTTTTGGACAAACCCCAAGACATTGATGATTGGAATAAAGGTGAAATTTCGATCCTACTGGCTCACCCCGCCTCCGCCGGCCATGGTTTGAACTTGCAGGAGGGCGGCAGCACCATCATCTGGTTCGGCCTGCCCTGGAGTTTGGAACTTTACCAACAGGCCAATGCCCGCATCCACCGGCAAGGGCAGAAAAATACGGTGGTGGTGCACCATTTGGTGGCTAAAGGAACCATTGACGAAGATGTAATGCAGGTTTTGAGAAATAAGGAAGCCGGGCAAGAGGCTTTGCTTAATGCGGTCAAAGCCCGGGTGGGAGACGGTTATCGGGAGGTGGAGTAACCATGAGAACAGATTGTTTCGCTTTCAAACGAAACGGCTGCACAGCCTTGAAGGTTAAAGATTGCGATGGCTGTAGCTTCTATAAGACCAAAGAACAGTATGAAATGGATCAGCAAAAGGCACTGATTCGGATTTATACCCTGAACATAACCAAACAAAAGCATATTTCTGAAAAATACTACGGCGGCAAATTGGAGGTGATAGGCTATGAGGGCTAAAGAATATCTATCTCAGGCCATCAAGCTTGATCATAGAATAAGTAGTAAGCTGGAGCAGCTAGAAAACCTAAAGGCTTTAGCCTTGCGGGTAACCTCAAATCTTACTCAGGAAAAGGTATCCGGCGGTAGAAGCATGAGGGGCCCCTTCGAAAATACTATGGCCAAGGTTATTGATTTGGAAAGGGAAATTAATCAGGAGGTTGACCAGTTTATAGAACTCAAACAGGAAATCATGGACACCATTTCCCTGGTGGAAGATGTGAATTGCCAGTTGGTGCTAGAGAAAAGATATATTAGCGGCAAGTCATGGGGGGATATTTCTTTGGAATTAGGGTACAGCAGGAGCGGGGTTTTTAGAATCCATGGTCAAGGCTTAAAAGAAATTAACGGGATATTGAAAAAGTGGACTAAAATGGACTAAAGTGTAGTAGAGGATGTGATATAGTATAAAGTGTAGAGATATGAAAACAAAGGATATTTAAGCGAAGCCCCAGGAGACTGTGGGCTTTATTTTTTTAGGAGATGAAAGCAAATGAAAATATGTGCCTATGAAGGCTGTCGGCATGAAATAAAACCCGGCAGCCTTTATTGTAAATATCATGCCAGGTTGATTGAAATAGAAAATAATAGCCCCCAGTGGTTGAACGACATGATCAAGAAAATGAGGGATGAAATGAAGAGCAAGGCTGCAAATGTAACAACGGCACCAGGTGGCCATCCAGTCAAAAAGTGACTACACGACCGAAGAACATTAAAACAACTAAGCTCTGACAGCAATTTGCTCTCAGGGCTTTTTCTATATATGGGGGTGTGGCGATGAAAATTAAATGCATATCCTGCCGCCATGCTATTCTTGATGAATTGGCTAGCGATAGGGGTTGGAAGGCTTACCAGTGTGGCAATCCCAAAAGTAAATATCATAAAGCCTTAATCAACATATCCCCTGAAGGGAAAAAACATAAGCGGATCTCCTGGTCTGGTTGTGAGCATGGGGAGAGGAGGGTGAAGCCAAATGCCCAGAAAACCATTAAAACCCTGTCGCCATCCCGGCTGCCCGGAGCTAACGGAGGGCAGGTTTTGTCCCAAACATATGAAAGAATACAACAGGCAGTACAACCGGGGAGAAAGGCCAGAGTATTCGAGAAGGCTTTATAAAACCGCCCGCTGGCAGCGGCTTAGAAAGCGGGTGTTATTAGAGCACCCCCTTTGCGCTGAATGTGAACGCCAGAGTAGGGTTACCAAGGCAACGGTGGTGGACCACATCATCCCCCACAAGGGTAGTCCGGAACTCTTCTGGGATGAAGATAACTTGCAGGCCCTTTGCAAATCTTGTCATGATCGCAAGACCACCAAGGAAGGCCGCTGGGGAGAAAAGGGCAAGGTTTATACTTACTGATCGGGGGATAGGGGGGTGTCAATCCCTACACCTTTAGCCCCAAGGTTCGGCGGCGGGGCTTCGCGCGAGAATTCGCGAAATTCAAGGGTGGGGGTCTAAGCCAATAAACCCTAGTTTTACAGGGTTTTGCTGACAAATAGACAGCTTGAAAGTTGCGGCAAAGGAGGTGGCCATTTTGGAGATCAAGCGCATACCGCTAGATGAAATCAATCCGGCTAAATATAACCCCCGCAAAGATTTAAAGCCTGGGGACGTTGAATATGAAAAACTGAAAAAATCCATTGATGAATTCGACCTGGTAGAACCTTTGGTTATGAACAAGCGGGGCAACGTGCTCATTTCCGGCCACCAACGGTTGAAGATATTGCTGGAGCGGGGCGACATTGAAACAGAAGTATCAGTAGTTGATTTATCCCCGGAACGGGAGCGGGCTTTAAATATCGCTTTAAATAAAATCAAGGGCGACTGGGACCTGCCAAAGCTGAGCGAGCTGCTTAAAGGTTTGGATGATGACTTAAAAGATATTACCGGCTTCGATGCTGAGGAGATAGATGAGCTTTTAGGCTTAAAAGAAGAAGTGCAGGAAGACGACTTTGACGAGGAGGCCCCAAAGGAGCCCATCACAAAACCGGGGGATCTGTGGCTACTGGGCAATCATCGCTTGCTTTGCGGGGACAGCACCAACTTTGCTGATGTAAAAAAGCTGATGAATGGGGCGAAAGCCAACTGTGTCATCACCTCCCCGCCCTACGCCATGCAGCGAGCGGACGACTACGGCGGCATACCGGCAGAGGACTACCCCGACTGGTTTTTGGAAGTAGCCAACAATGTTTATGAGGTCTTGGACGATGGTGGTTCCTTCTTTGTCAATATTAAAGAGCATGTTGAGGATGGCCAGCGCTCCCTTTATGTGCTAAAAACCATCATCGCTTTGGTGGAAAACGGCTGGCGTTATGTGGATCAGTTAATCTGGACTAAGCCGGGGCTGCCCGGGGGTTGGTCTAATCGGTTAAGAAATGATTTTGAGCCGGTGCACTTCTTCACCAAGAAAGAAAAGATCAACTGGATGGTGCAGTTAGTGGACGTGGACGAAGAAAGGCTTAACACATTGCCGGCAGACTTGGTGGATATGTATGAGGATTTATTTCACTTTACCAAGGCTAAGAAAATAAAATTTTTCCCCCGGGCGGTTGGGAAACAATCGGATCTAATACGGGTTTCCAGCAAGTCTAATAAATCCAAGGGTAAATCTGGCAACATTAGCGTTAGCGGCAGGTTCAAAAGGGGAATTGCCCGGCCCGGCAATGTACTATCGATACCAGGCAATAGCAAATCCCTAAAACACTCTGCTATTTTCCCGGTAAAGCTACCGGCCTTTTTTATTAAACTCACCGCCGATGTTGGGGACTCTGTCTTTGAGCCTTTCAGCGGTTCTGGCACTACCATCATGGCTGCTGAACAACTGGCTAGAAACTGCTATGCCATGGAGTTGTCACCCGGCTATTGTGATCTAACTGTTAAGCGCTGGGAAGAGTTTACCGGGGAAAAGGCTGTCCGGCAGGAGGTGTGATAATTGTTGATACAAAAAATACCGATAGGAAAACTAAATCCGGCTAAATACAATCCCCGTAAAGATTTAAAACCTGGGGATCCGGAATATGAAAAACTCAAAAAATCCATGGAGACCTTCGGCTATGTGGAGCCTATCGTCTGGAATAAAAGAACAGGTAATATTGTGGGAGGCCACCAGCGGTTAAAAATACTAGAGGAGCAGGGCCAGAGTGCGGTTGAATGCGTGGTAGTGGATTTGGACGAAGCAGAAGAAAAGGCTCTGAATGTGGCCCTAAATAAAGTAAGCGGCCAGTGGGATCTGCCAAAGCTGGCCGATTTAATTAGCGAATTAGATGATGGGATTTTTGACATCAGCATAACCGGCTTTGATGCCGCCGAGATAGAACACCTTTTTAGCCAGGTTCATGACAAGGATGTCAAAGAAGATGACTTTGATCTAGATGAGGCTCTGCAGGAACCGGCTATTAGCAAGCCGGGAGATCTATGGCTTCTTGGTTGCCACCGGCTTTTCTGTGGTGACAGCACCAAGGCTGAAACCTATGAAAAGCTTATGGACGGAAAAAAGGCCAACTTGGTCGTAACAGATCCTCCTTACAACGTTAATTTCACCGCTGGCAAAGAAAAGGAGCGGCTTATTAAAAACGATCACCAAACGGACACAGAGTTTTATGCCTTTCTCTTAGCTGCTTTCAGGAATATTTATCAGCACGTAGCCGATGGCGGTTCAATATATGTTTTCCATGGGGATACGGAAGGACTTAATTTCAGAAACGCTGTAAAAGAAGCAGGTTTTTATCTGTCCGGGGTCTGCGTATGGGTCAAGGACAGCCTGGTGCTGGGACGCAGCGATTATCAGTGGCAGCACGAGCCCATTATCTATGGCTGGAAACCGACAGGTCGGCACCGCTGGTATGCAGACCGGAAACAAACCACGGTTTGGCAATTTGATAGGCCCAAAAGATCGGCAGAGCATCCCACCATGAAACCGGTGGCCCTTTGTGCCTATCCCATTAAAAATAGCAGCGCTCCAAACGGCATCGTCCTAGATCCCTTCGGCGGCAGTGGTTCTACCCTGATCGCCTGCGAACAATTGGATCGCATTTGCTACATGGCAGAGCTGGATGAAAAATACGTGGACGTAATCGTCAAAAGATATATTGAAACTGCTGGGGATGATGGAGTTTTCCTTTTAAGGGCCGGGCAAAAAATCTCCTATAAAGATGCCCTATAAGCCTTGACTTACCTGTGTTTCTAAGTGATGTATAGACTACCAAAAACACAGGGAGGTAGACAAAATGAAAAAGAATGATTTCTTTAAAACAAGCTACGACAATAAAACATATAAGATTGCCGGCAGGTGGGAAGGGGACATTATTCTTTCACCGGAAGACGATAACGATGATCGCTGCTTGATTTATACGCCTGGCGAAATGGAAGAATTGCTAGAAAAGGGTGAATTGGTCAGGGACGAAGGTAAAAAAAGAGCCCTGTTCGGCAGAAAAATTTCCGGCCTTAAGGAATTAAAGGAATTAACAAAAAGGGCAATTGCCGCCGGCAAAACCGGTGAAGCCTACATGGTAACCCGGGAGGTCATATTAAGCGGCGGGGACTTCTCAAAATTTGCCGGGGACTTTCTTGCGGACCAGCCCTGGATTAGTCCGGAAGACGGCGGGAGCACCAAAGATGGAAAGGTTAGGTGCATCAGGGTTGTCAACCAGGAAACCGGCGAAAAGGTGCTCATAAACACTGAAGGCTATACTTACCCCCGCTACACCGCTTTAGAGAAATAATTATCAGCCCTTAGGGGCTTTTTTACTTGCTATTCCTGTGGCTTTAAGTGATGTATAGACATACCAAAAACCACAGGAGGTGCTAAAAATGACGAGAAAAGAACTTGTCAAGAAGTTGGCCGAGCATTTGGAAACAACTTCAACTTATTTGGGTGCGCCAACCTTTGCTTACCAGGTGGGAGATTACACCATTGATCGGCAGGGCAATATTTTCGATGCGGAAGGTCAGCAGGTTACACTGGAGGAGCTGCTAGCGATTGAGGTTAGGGAGGAGATGGAAGTGGGGAATAGGGATATTTCTAAAGATGAGCCCCTCTGCCTGGAAGTGGGTATTCCTTTGGAAGGCTATGATGGGAAAAGCCTACGAAACCTAATGCACATTATCTATAACAATCAGCCCCTAATCAAAAAGGCTTTAGGGCTAAATGAGGACTTTGTTAGCAAAGAGGTGATTGAAGCTTTAAAGCAGGAGCGAATGAGGACCCTAGAACATTTTAAAGAGGCAACGGCGGCAGTGCACAACCCCTCTATTGATTTCGATTATGAAAAAGAAACTATTACCTTCAAACTCGGTCCGGGTGGGGAGAATCCGGAAAAAGTAGAGGCGGCCACAAAACTTATTGGGCTGATTAACCTTTATGCCCGGCGGCTCAAGCGGAATGTAAAGGCAAAAGTAAAGTCCAGCGATAATGAGAAATTTACCTTTAGGACCTGGCTCTTAAATCTCGGCATGATTGGTGACGAATATAAACTGGCCAGGAAAGTGCTGCTCCAAAACCTTCCCGGCAACAGTGCTTTTAGAAAACCGGTGAAGGAGGCTGGAGCAAATGTCTAAACCTAAATGCAAACTCATCGGTGAAAATGGCAACATCTTTAATCTCATGGGTATCGCCAGTAGAACCCTGAAGCGGGCCGGTTTAAAGGAAGAGGCGGCAGAGATGTTCGATAGGATCCGAAACTGTGGCAGCTACCATGAAGCCTTGGGCATTATTATGGAATACGTGGAGGTAGAATAAAGGCTAAAAAGGTGCTATAGCCTGTAATGGTTTCCAATGAGAGAAACATGTAAGGATACTGCTGATTTTCACTTATTTGCCTTGACTTACCTGTGTTTCTAAGTGATGTATATACCTACCAAAAACACAGGAGGTCGGCAAAAATGAGGAACTTAACCTTCGGCATTGAGATCGAACTAACGGGGATTAGCAGGGAGAGGGCGGCAAAAACATTGGCCGAGCATTTTAACACTGGTGCCCACTACATCGGCGGCGGCTACGACAAATGGCAGGTTTTAGATAACGAAGGCCGCAACTGGACAGTGGTGAATGACTCCAGCATTAGGCCGGAGACAAAGCGGCAGGGCAGAAGGGTGGCTACCGGTGCCGACTACCGGGTGGAGGTAGTTTCCCCCATCTGTCGCTACAAGGACATTGAAACGGTACAGAAGCCCATCCGGCTTTTAAGGGAAACGGGGGCTTTTGCCAACAGGACCTGCGCCATTCACATACATATCGGTAAGGAAAGATTCAGCGCCCGGACCCTTAGAAATTTAGTGAATATCATCGCCAGCAAGGAGGATTTGATTTACCAGGCCTTGAAAGTCCATGGGAACAGGGAGCAGCAATATTGCCGGAAGGTCAACAGCTACTTTTTAGGGGAACTCAACCGGCAAAAACCCCGGAGCCTTGAGCAATTGGCAAATATCTGGTACGGGGGCTACAATGGCAGCCGCCACATGCATTATCATTCCAGCCGCTACCATGGGCTGAACCTGCACTCGGTTTTTTACGGGCCGACAGTGGAGTTTAGATTTTTTAACGGCACCACCCATGCCGGAAAGGCCAAAGCCTATATCCAGTTTTGCTTAAGTGTTTGCGCCCAGGCTTTAAGCCAAAGAAGTGCCAGTGCGAAGAAGACGGTAACTTCAAATCCCAAATACACATTTAGAACCTGGCTTTTAAGGCTGGGGATGATCGGGGATGAATTCAAAACGGCAAGGCTGCATCTGCTGGCCAATCTGGAAGGGGACAGCGCTTTTAGGGACGGTCGGCAGGCGGCTGGGTTTTAAGGCCCGGCTAATTTAAACTGAAGGTGGTGATGGGGTGTATCTACGGGTGATGACCTTAGATGGCGAGCGGGTGAGTATAGCCCAGGACGAACTGGGGATATTTAAGGAGCTTAAAGATTTGGCCTTCGTGCCTCAGGATATGTCGCTGGAAGGATATATTGAGGAGATGGCCCGCAGTGTTTGGACCTTTTACGGTAAAGAGGTGCAAATTAGTGGCGACACTTTAGCGCAAAGGGCCCAAAGCGCCTTCCGGCAATTTGTAGATTTAGGCTTTTTAATTGAAATAACGAAGGAGAAAGCCTTGGAGCATTTTGGCTTAACCCAGGCCGAGGCGGATCGGAAGGATATTGCGGGCTTAAGAAGCGGCGACTAATAGGGCTTGCTAAACTTCCCTTTTTAGGTGATGTATGTTACTAAAGGGGGGATTTTTATGTACTACTTTGCTTATGGCAGCAATCTTCACCGGGAGCAGATGCAGAACCGCTGTTCGGAATCAGTGCCGGTGGCGAAAGTCAGGCTAAAAGGCTACAGGCTTAATTTTAACCGGGTAGCTGATATTGTAAAAGATGAAGGGTCAGAGGTTTGGGGTGCGGTCTATACCGTTTCTCCTGAGGATATTAAGTCCCTTGACCTTTATGAAGGTTACCCCCGTTTCTACGACAAGCTGGATCTTGAGGTAATAGGTGAGGGGGGTAAAACTTATACGGCCTTCGCCTACGTGATGACATCTAAAGGAAGTGCGGGGCCTAGTGAAGGCTACTACCGAATTATTGAGGAAGGGTACCGAGACTGGGATCTGGATTTAAAATTTTTGCAGCAAGCTTTGCAGGAAGGCCGCCAGGGCGCCCCTGTTCGCCCCAGTGGGCTGAAGCGGCAGGGCCAGGGGTAAAGGCTTGGAGGAGGGAAATGAAGCAAACCAACGGGAGTGTTGGAAAAGAAGCGGTCAATAAAAACTTTTATTTCAAGGGGTATAAGCCTTGACTTACCTGTGTTTATAAGTGATGTATAGACCTGCCGCAAGGCACATCACTTTTTAGGGGGTTTTCACCATGACAAACAAACTGCGCATTGGCCAAACGGTTAGGAATTTTGGCCACCTGGCCAAGGTAGATGGCTTTCACGAAATAACCGGCGATCCGATTCTCAGGCATTTTTACAATGATGGCACCCGCTGGATTGCAGACGTTACAAAATGTGAGCCGGTGGAGGAAAACGAGAGATCCTGGCAACATCAAAGTGGGCTGATAAGCCTTGGGTAAACTAGAAGGGAGTTTTAAGGAGCCTGCGGGCTCTTTTTTCATTGGAGGTGAAAAGCTATGGCGGTGAGGGGAAGAAAACCCAAACCTACTGCCCTTAAAATTTTAGAGGGCAATCCCGGTAAAAGGCCACTTAATGAAAATGAACCCCAGCCGGAGAAGAAAGCGCCCCGCTGTCCGTCATGGCTGGAGCCGGAAGCGAAAAAAGAATGGAAGCGGATGGCTAAAACCTTAGAGACTATCGGGGTCTTAACTCAAGTGGATAAAGCGGCCTTTGCCGGCTATTGCCAGGCCTATGCCCGCTGGAGGGAAGCCGAGGAGTTTTTATCTAAACACGGCACCATCTTTAAAACCCCCTCCGGCTATATCCAGCAGGTGCCTCAGGTATCCATCGCTCAGACCTACCTGAAAACCATGAAGGATTTTTGTTCTGAATTTGGCCTGACACCGGCCGCCAGAACCCGGATAAAGGTGGAGCACGAGGCAGTAGATTCAAATGACCCCATGGATGCGCTTTTAAGGGTGTCTAAATAGTGTTCTTTGACAAGGAAAAAGCGGAAAGAGCGATTCAGTTTATCAGCCTGCTCAACCATACTAAAGGGGTCTGGTATGGGAAACCTTTTGAACTGCTGCCCTGGCAGGATATAATTATCCGGGATATCTTCGGGACTGTGAAGGATGATGGCTACCGGCAATATAATACCGCCTATGTGGAAGTACCCAAGAAAAACGGCAAAAGCGAGCTGGCCGCCGCGGTGGCTCTTTATCTTACCTGTGGGGATGGTGAATGGGGCGCTGAGGTTTACGGCTGTGCTGCTGACCGGCAGCAGGCTTCTATCGTTTTTGATGTGGCGGTAGACATGGTGGATCAATCCCCGGCCTTAAAGAAAAGGATCAAGCCGGTGCTCTCCAGAAAAAGACTGGTTTACATGCCCACCGGCAGTTTTTATCAAGTGCTTTCTTCAGAGGCCTATACCAAACATGGCTTTAATGTCCATGGGGTGGTTTTTGATGAGCTTCATGCACAGCCTAACCGGCAGCTCTATGATGTGATGACCAAGGGTAGCGGGGACGCCAGGAAACAACCGCTATTTTTCCTTATCACCACCGCCGGAACGGATCGCAATTCCATCTGTTATGAGGTGCATCAAAAAGCTGAAGATATCCTGCGGGGCAAAAGACACGATCCTACCTTTTATCCGGTGATCTACAGCATCGAAGAAGGGGAAGATTGGGGCGATGAACAGGTCTGGTATAGGGTGAACCCTTCTTTGGACCACACCATCGACATTGAAAAAGTGCGGGCTGCCCACCAAAGTGCAAAAGAAAACCCGGCGGAGGAGAACCTTTTCCGGCAGCTAAGGCTCAATCAATGGGTTAAACAGTCGGTGCGCTGGATGCCTATGGAAACCTGGGAGAAATGCAATCATCCGGTGGATCCGGAAAAACTGGAAGGCCGGGTTTGCTTCGGTGGATTGGACCTTTCGACTTCTATCGACATTACCGCCTTTGTTTTAGTTTTCCCGCCTATTGAGGGAGATGATAAGTATTACGTCTTACCTTACTTCTGGATCCCGGAGGAAAACATGGAGCCAAGGGTGCGGCGGGACCATGTGCCCTATGACATCTGGCAAAGCCAAGGACATCTTTTAACTACGAAGGGCAATGTCATTCACTACGGTTTTATCGAGAAATTTATCGAGGACTTAAACACCAAGTATCATATAAAGGAAATCGCCTTTGACCGCTGGGGTGCGGTGCAGATGACCCAGAACCTACAAGGGGCCGGATTTACCGTAGTGCCCTTTGGCCAGGGATATAAAGATTTGAGCCCGCCCACCAAGGAATTAATGAAGCTAACCTTAGAAGGGAAAATTGCCCATGGCGGCCACCCGGTGCTTTCCTGGATGATGGATAATATCCATGTGCAAACCGATCCGGCAGGGAACATCAAGCCGGACAAGGCCAGATCCACCGAGAAGATTGATGGGGCAGTGGCGATGATTATGGCGCTGGATAGGTGTATCAGAAATGATGGGGTGAGTGACAATTCGGTTTATGATGAGCGGGGGCTATTGGTGCTATAATTTTATTTTCAAATCCCCTTGAAAAGGCATCGCAACTACCTTATAATATAATTAACCAACTGGTTAAGTTAACTAAAGAGTTAAGTTAGGTGGGATGTGGGGTGTGAAATTAAATTATGAGAACCCATCGGTGGAGAAATACTTTAACAATTTTGCTTTAATGAGCAAGGAAAAGGGGAAAAATTTAGCTAGGGCTATTAAGAAGCGACATGACCAATTAAAAGCGGCACCTAATTTTAGCGTATATCTCAGCACCGGGCTTGGGAAACCCCACCCATTGTATGAAAATCTAAAAGGCTGTTATGGGATTAATATTACCGGCAATATTAGACTTATTGTCAGGCCGGATGCGGAAAGTTTAGATCCTGCTTCTTTAGTGAAATGTGATTCAGTAATTATAGAGGGGGTGATGGATTATCATGGCCGAAAACATGAATGGCTTATCCCGTGAATTTATTATTCACCCAGGAGAGACTTTAAAAGAAATCCTTGAAGATCGGGGCATGAGTCAAAGAGAATTAGCTGTAAGGACCGATGTGACAGAACCGCACGTCAGCAGTGTGGTTAATTGTCAAAAGGCGATCTCAGTCTCCTATGCCAAGAAACTGGAATACGCTTTAGGTATTGATGCCAGTTTTTGGGTTAACCTTCAGGCTAATTACGATAAAGAATTAGCGGATTTTGAGGAGGTTAACGGAATTTCCGAGCAGGAGCTAGAAATTCTAAAAAGATTAAACAGCATAGTGATGCATCTTAAAACAATAGGATTGTTAGAACCCGAGGCTCATGGACCAATGCTTGTTATTCATTTAAGGAAGTTTCTAAATATCAGTAGTCTTGTTCGGATACCCCATGTTTCCCAAACGGGGGCCTACCGTTTAGCCACGGCTGCTAACGTTGACCCCTATGTGTTATTTACTTGGCTGAGGATGTGCGATTTGATAGCAAAGGACCAGAAAATCGAGTCGGGGTTGGACATTGACAGACTAAAGGCCAAGATCCCCTTGATAAAAGAATTGATGTTTGAGGATGTAGCTGATGTCCAACACCGATTAAAGGCTTACCTGGCTGAGTGCGGCATCAAGTTTTCTATTGTTAGAAACTTTAGAGGAGCCCCTGTCCAAGGTGTCATTAAAAAGAATGACGATGGTACCCTGAACCTGCTTATGACCACCAGACAGAAATTTGCGGATATATTTTGGTTCACCTTTTTCCATGAAATCGGTCATATCATAAATGGTGATATTGAAGATAAATTAGTTGACTACTATTCTGCAAAAGGTGAAGTTGAGGATAGGGCGGATAGATTTGCTGCCAACACTTTAATTGATCCGGTAGATTATGAGGAGTTTGTGGGGAGAAAGGATTTTACATTGCCCTCCATCAAGCGGTTTTCAGTCCAGCAGAATATCCCAAACTATATTTTAATAGGTAGGTTACAAAGGGATGGGCATGTGGAGTATTATCAATACTCGGGGGAAAAGGTGAAATATGTGCTTGGGGAAGGCTAGACAAATTCAATAGTACTAGGGGGGAGAAAAGGTGACAAAGGAGCAGGAATTAATGCAATATCTTCATAAAAAGGTTTTTGATCCAATTTTGAATTCACCAAATGCGCCATCTGAAATAAAAAGTGGTGTAAACCTTACAATAGCTAGAATGAACAGATTGAGTGCTGAAAAGATGGTTCAATATTTTTGGTCAGCACTTGCCACAGATAATGCAATCAAATTTTCTAAGAGGATGAAAGCAGAGGGCCTGACACGTTTTGAGGATGTGATGGAGGAATTTAGAGATAAATTTAATGATGAATGGCTTAGGGCATAAAAAATTAGAATCTGTGACCTTATCGCAAAACATAATCTAACATGGACCACTCAATTTAGGGTGGTTTTTTTATGCCCATTTTTAAGGAGGTGGGAACCCTTGTATGAAAATACCTATACTCTCAAACCTATTTAAATCCCGGGCCGAGCCTAAGAATGCCTTTTGGCAAAATGCTTATGCTTTCTTCTTTGGCCCTACTCCTAGCGGCAAGACGGTCAATGAACGCACAGCCATGGCCACCTCAGCAGTCTACGCCTGTGTGCGGGTGCTCTCGGAAACAATAGCCTCCCTTCCCCTGCACGTTTACCGGCGAGTTGGCCAGGGGAAAGAGAAGGCCCTGGAGCACGGGCTGTATTACCTCCTCCATGATGAACCGAATCCGGAGATGACTTCATTTGTGTTTAGGGAAACACTGATGGGTCATCTTTTACTTTGGGGAAATGCCTACGTCCAAATTATTAGAAACGGCCGGGGCCAGGTGCTGGCTCTTTACCCGCTGCTGCCGGACAGGATGGAGGTAGGCCGCAGTGAGCAAGGGGAGCTATATTACTGCTACCTAAAAGATGGTCGGGAACACCTACTGCGCCAAGATGAGGTACTGCACGTGCCGGGCCTTAGTTTTGACGGTCTGGTAGGGTATTCCCCCATCGCTATGGCTAAAAATGCCATTGGCATGGCCCTAGCCACCGAGGAATACGGCTCCCGGCTTTTTGCCAATGACGCCCGGCCCAGCGTAGTATTGGAACACCCCGGTATCCTAAAAGACCCGGCCAAGATCCGGGAAAGCTGGAACAAAATCTACCGGGGCAGTGAAAACGCCCATAAGGTGGCGGTGTTAGAGGAAGGAATGCAGGTTAAAACTTTAAGCATGCCCCCGGAGCAGGCCCAGTTTCTTGAGACCCGTAAATTCCAGATTGAAGAGATCTGCCGCATCTTTCGGGTGCCGCCTCATTTGGTGGCCAATTTGGAGCGGGCCACTTTTTCTAATATTGAGCACCAATCCATCAGTTTCGTGGTGCATACCATCAGACCCTGGCTGGTGCGCTTAGAGCAGGCCTTCAATAAGTCTCTGTTCAATGGGCGGGAAAAGGGGCAGCTATTTGCCAGCTTTGTGGTGGACGGCCTACTGCGGGGCGACTATGAATCCCGCATGAAGGGTTACGCCATCGGTATTCAAAATGGTTTCCTGTCGCCTAACGATGTGCGGAGCCTGGAAAACATGAACCCCATACCGGAAGACGAAGGAGGCAGCACCTATATGGTCAATGGCAACATGTTAAAGCTTAAAGATGTGGGCGCCTATATCAAAAAAGCGCCGGGAGGTGAGGAAGATAAAAAGGTTTTGGAACTGGGTTAAAAACGAGGAAGACCGGGCTCTCTACTTAGATGGATATATCGCCCCGGAGAGCTGGTTTGAAGATGAAGTGAGCCCCAAGGAATTTAAAAAAGAACTGGAAGCAGGAACAGGTGACATCACCGTCTGGATTAACTCCCCAGGGGGTGATTTTTTTGCCGCCAGCCAAATCTACACCATGCTTAAGGAATACGCCGGACAGGTGCTGGTAAATATTGACGGCATCGCCGCCAGTGCAGCAGCGGTGATTGCCATGGCCGGGGATATGGTCTGTATGTCTCCTACTGCCATGCTGATGATTCACAATCCGGCTACCTTTGTTTGGGGCCAGGAGGCCGATATGCAAAAGGGCAGGGAGATGCTATCGGAAGTGAAAGAGGCCATCATTAACGCTTTTGAAGCAAAAACAG